>CAZNCM010000296.1:0-7516 GCA_964571155.1 uncultured Lyngbya sp.
GTTCCATAAATTCAAATCAGTGATCAAGTCGGCTTCTCGGTTTCCGCTTATTCCGCCAACAGGTGGCATAATTACAAGTTCTCCGGTTGGTGTGCGTTCGAGTTTCCAGTCTGAGTTGGCGCGACACAACCGATAAAATTGTTCGTCGCTGAGGTTAACCGTATCTAGATTTAAAATCAGTGGGGTCATCTTTCGTCAGCATTAATTGATAATTGATTGCAAGAACTGAAAATTATGGTAAAGTAATAATCACGGTAGGGGTTAAAAGTTCAGCCTGTTTGTAGTAGGGCTTTAGCCCAATTAACTTCGTAGTAGGGCTGTATTCGCAGTCTGTTTACAATTCAACTTTATACAAACATTAGATTTAGGGCGGTCGCCCAACAACAAGCTTTTTAAAAATTTAAAGATAATTATAACACTAACTATTTTAAGGAGAAACCCTTGTCTAATTTATCTCACTATTTTAATACAAAAAGCTGGAGTCGTCGCCAAATTCTCACCTGGGGTTTAACCGGGTTGGGTCTAACAGCAACAGCAGCGCTACTTAATTCAAATTTCAAAACTTATTCATCCGTAAAAATTCCGCCGTTAGAAGAACAGACAGAAGCCACAGATATTAATTTTAATCCGATGGCGATTTTGCGGGATTTTGATTGGGGTAAACTTAAACAAGAAAATGGGAAAACAATTCGCGAATTTGAAGTAACTGCTAACAGTTCAACTTTACAATTAAACTCAGCGATTTCTTTTGTAAGCTGGAATTTAAACGGCCGAGTTCCTGGCCCAACTTTAAGAGCAAAAGCAGGGGAACGGGTGCGAATTTTGTTTCATAATGAAGATGGAAGTTCCCATAGTATGCACTTTCACGGGACTCACCCGGTCGAAATGGATGGCGTTAAACCCGTGCGTCACGGAAAGACTGAAATCTATGAATTTGACGCCGAACCCTACGGAGTTCATCCCTATCATTGTCATATCGCACCCGTAACCCGACATATTAGTAAGGGGTTGTATGGACTGTTTATTATTGACCCGCCAGAAGGTCGTCCTCCTGCTGATGAAATAGTGATGGTGATGGGTGGTTTTGATATTAATAATGATCAAAAAAATGAACTTTATGCGTTTAATGGCATTCCTAATTATTATCGAGATCATCCCATTCGCATTTATCAAAATCAATTAGTGCGGTTGTATTTGTTGAATATGATTGAGTTTGATCCGGCGGTAACGTTTCATATTCATGCTAATATGTTTCAAGTTTATCGCACCGGACGCACGTTAACCCCCAACGAAGAATCAGATGTGATTACAATGGGAACCGCAGAACGTCATATTTTGGAGTTTTCCTATCCTTTTCCGGGTCGATATATGTTTCATCCTCACCAAGATGCGATCGCGGAAAATGGCTGTATGGGTTATTTTGATGTGATTCCTACTTGAGAATTTTTCTTAAAATATTCTAAAAGTTTTTAGATTTTATTGACAAATCTTGGCATTTAATTTTACCCTGTAGTCCTGATTGTTGTCAATTGAGAAAACGGGCAGTTCACATGAAAAAATCGTTAAAATCTGTAGAATTATTCTTAGCAACGGGTTTGGCTGTCTCTTTGGTGGCCTGTAGCAGTCCGTCAACGACGGTGGAAGGGGGAGAGTCGGGAGATGCGGCTTCTGTTGAAACGCTGAGTCAAGGGGGAGAAGGTGGAGAAGGCGGAGAAGGCGGAGAAGGGGGCGAAGGTGGCGAAGGTGGAGAAGGTGGCGAAGGTGGAGAAGCGGGTAGCAGTGGCAATCCTGATGTTGATTATATGACAACTTTGGGATTGATGAAAGGTCATTTGATTGTCGCCAAAGAACTTAGAGAAGAGGGAAACTATGAACAAGCCGAACCCCATATCGGACATCCGGTTGAGGAATTGTATGGCGGTTTAGAAGGTCAGCTTTCTGAGCGCAATGTACCTGAGTTTAAATCTACTTTAAACCAATTGAACGATTTATCCAAGACGGCACCCGCTCAACCCGAGACAGAAGAAGCGTTTGAGGAAGCGATGGAGTCTGTTAATACGGCTATTGTCGCCATTCCCGAGTCGCAGCGTCAATCTCCCGAGTTTATAATGAATGTCATTAATCAAATGTTAGCAACCGCAGCAGAAGAATATCAAGCGGCTATTGCTGAGGGGAAAGTGGTTGAACTGGCGGAGTATCAAGACTCTCGGGGGTTTGTGTTGTATTCAGAACAACTATATCAAAATATTGCCGATCAAATGCAGCAAAATTATCCCGAGGATCATCAAGTGATTATGGAAACCATGGAAGAATTAAAAGCGGCTTGGCCGTCTGTCACTCCCCCAGAAACGCCGGTTAAAACGCCGAGTGAAGTTCAAGGACTGGTTTCTAAGATTGAATTATACAGTTCTCGTCTGGCTTCCTCTCCGTCAACGGGTTCATAGGTTGGAATTTCGCCCGAGTTGATGAGTGAGTTTGTAGAGGCCTACTCCCGTAGGTCTTTATATGAAGCCGATTTGTGTTCGGGTACAATTTATGCTCAATTTTAGCATAAGAGTATTATAAAATAGATTTTGACAAAATACAAGTCGTTTGAGATGATTTTTTCAATTCCCGATGTTTTGACGAAAGAACAACTGAATTCTATTAAAACTCGTTTAGAAAAAGCGGAATTTGTAGAAGGGAAATTAACCGCAGGTTGGCACGCTAAACTGGTTAAAAATAATCAACAATTAAAATCGGGAACGAGTTTACTGAAAGAACTTAAAAGCGAAGTTGAACAAGTTGTTAAAGAGAACTTATTGTTTAAAATAGCGGTTCGTCCTCGGCGTATTCATTCACTTTTATTTAGTCGCTACGAGGAGGGAATGTCTTACGGAACCCATACGGATAATGCGTTGATGGGGAGTAGTTTGTTCCGTTCAGATGTGTCTTTTACCTTGTTTTTAAATTCTCCAAATGAGTATGAAGGGGGAGAATTGGTTATTGAAAGTGCGGATGATGAAAAAGCGTATAAATTAGAAGCGGGGAGGATGATTGTTTATCCATCTTCAACGTTACATCGAGTGAATACTGTTACAAAAGGAACTCGAATAGTTGTTGTCGGTTGGGTACAAAGTTTAGTGAGAGATGCAAGTCAACGAGAGATTTTATTTGATTTGGATACAGCCAGACGGGCGATGTTTGCCAGAGAAGGAAAAACCCCAGAATTTGATTTAATTTCTAAAAGTGTAGCCAATTTGTTGAGAAAATGGGCGGAATAAACGAACGAGTTAATATTGAGAGGAATTCTGGGGAAACCAAAGTTCACCGAGTTTATAAAATAAGACAATTCCTAGCAAACTCGCCCCCAAATCGAGTAAACTAAAAGTACGATGGGGTAAAATTTGCTGTAGCATTTCCTCACCAATGGTCACGAGGGTAAATAAAAAAGGCCCAAACGGAACAGGAAAATTAAAAATCATCATCATTCGTCTATTTGTTGCGCGATGACAGACAAAAGAAGCAATTCCGTACAGAAAAAAATGTCCGATAATGTCATAGTAGGGAATTTTTTCAAGTTGTACTTTGGGGAGTTTTCCAAAGTCTGCGACTAACATTATCGAAAAAATAAGCATCAAATAGAGGATAGCAATAACTATCCAACTTCGTTGATTTATTTTCATCTTGATAGCGGTAAAAACCTAATTTTTGAACGGCTATCGATGACTCCAACAGCGCTTGTTACCATTCCGGAAAGGTCTATTTTGCTTCCATCCAGTTGTCACCCGCGTGGATATCAACGAGAAGGGGAACTTTCAACGAATAAGCATTTTCCATCGTTTGTTTAATTTGGGGTTGTAATTCTTCCCATTCTTCCGGGGGAACTTCAAACACTAATTCATCGTGAACTTGTAATAATAATTTCGCGTTGTAATTTTGCAAAATATCCCGCAATTTTACCATCGCTATCTTTATAATATCAGCACTTGAACCTTGAATGGGTGCATTCGCCGCAGCCCGTAATAATTGCGCGTCATATTGACCTATTTTTTTCAATTCATCAAGATTAATATTTTCTAATGGACTTCCTTTAAGTTCTTTCAAACTGGGACTTTCAAAGTGAAAATAACGGCGACGCCCCAACAAAGTTGTTACATAACCCTGAGAAATGGCTTGTTTCTTTTGTTTTTCTAGATACTCAAAAAGCTTTTCGTATTGTTGGTTAAAACGTTCGATAAATTCTTTAGCTTTATTGGTGTTGACTTTCATTTCTCGCGAAAACCTTAACGCCCCCATTCCGTAAATTACCCCAAAGTTAATCGTTTTTCCAAAGCGTCTTTCTTCGGGTGTTACATCGCTTGGGCTGTCTTTTTCAAACAAAAATTGGGCGGTTACGGTGTGTATATCTTGCTCTTTTTCATAGGCTTCAACTAATATCGGTTCGTCGCTTAAATGGGCGAGAATTCTTAACTCAATTTGCGAATAGTCTGCTGATACCAATAACCATCCAGGTTCGGGAACAAACGCCTGACGTATTTGACGGGAAAATTCCGTGCGGATGGGAATATTTTGTAAATTTGGGTTAGAAGAAGACAGTCTCCCCGTAGTAGTTATTGCTTGGTTGAAGTCAGTGTGAATGCGTTGAGTTTGGGGATGAACTAACTCGGGTAAAGCATCGACGTAGGTTGATTTAAGTTTGGCTAAAGTTCGATGTTCTAATATACTATCAATAATCGGATGATCACCTTTAAGCTTTTCTAGAACTTTTGCATCTGTCGAGTAACCCGTTTTGGTTTTGCGGCTTTTTTTCGTACTCAGTTCAAGGGTTTCAAATAACAGTTTGCTAAGTTGTTTGGGTGAACCCAAGTTAAATTCTGTTCCCGCTTGGTGATAAGCCTGTTTTTCGATTTCGTCTAACTGTTTTTCGAGTTGTTCCGAAAGTTTGTTGAGATAGTCAACGTTTATTCTAATTCCTTGATATTCCATCTCCGCAAGAACCGCTTCGAGGGGTTGTTCTACGTCTAACAAGAGTTGATGAAGTTCGGGAACTTGTTGGAATTCTTTCCGCAGTTTAGGAACAATTAAATACGTCGCGTAAACATCCAAACCGCAGTATTCAGCAACGGTTGGGATATCTAAATCTGCGATAGTTTGTTTTTTAGAAAGAGAGAGTTCTTTATAACTTTTAGCGAGTATTCCCGAGTCTAAATATTTGCGGGAAAGTTCAGTTAAATTGTGACTAGCTTCCGGGTTCAATACATAACTCGCTAACATTGTATCGAAGACAACGCCAGCCAAATTAATTCCTTGAACTTTGAAAATTAGGCGGTCAAATTTTGCATTTTGTAAGGCTTTGGGATATTTTTCGCTTTCTAAAATCGGACGTAAAGCGTTTAAAACCTTCTCTTTTTTCAGTTGATTTCCGGTTTTGTGTTCGAGAGGAATATAAGCGATATCTGTTTTTTTACTTCCCCAACAACAGCCAATTCCGACTAATTTTGCATCTCGCGGTTCTAAAGCGGTAGTTTCCGTATCCCAAGCCACAGGATTATTTTTATCGGTAAATGTTTCTAGGGTTTTAACTAACTCTTGTAACTGTTCTTCTGTTTGGATAATTTCAGGGTAAATTAACTTTTGTTTGGCGGCTTTTTGGGCGGCTTGAGTTTCTTCATAACTCCAAAAACTGACATCCTCATCACGTTCTGAGGGCGGATTGGATGAACTTTTAGATTCAGAACTGTTAGATTCAGAATGAGTGATTTCTGCTTCTGCTTTGCTAGCAGTTTCTTCAAAAACGTTTTCGCTTTCAACGTCTTCAATAAAAGACCAAAATTCTAACTCTTTTAGTTTGGGAATAATTTTTCTAAAATCTAACCGAGTGAAATTACAATCATTAATAGAAAGAGTTAACGGTACATCTTGAACTATTTTCGCCATTCTTTGGGAGTGATAGGCGGCTTCTTTTCCGTCTTCTAATTTCTTGCGAGTTGCGGCTTTAATCTGATCGAGAGAAGCATAAATTTCATCGAGAGAAGGATATTCACTCAAAAGCTGAACCGCCGTTTTTTCGCCAATTCCACGTACACCGGGAATATTATCAGATTTATCACCACACAACGCTTTATAATCTATCAATTGTTCGGGTTTTATTTTCAGTTTCTCAACAACATTTTCCGCCCTAAACTCGGTAGTTTGGTTTCCTTTTCCGGGGGATAAATGCAACACACTAATCTTTTCATCCCCATCAATTAACTGAAATAAATCTTGGTCGCCCGACAGAACTTTAACAAAATATCCCGCTTCCCGTCCTTGCTTTGCTAAAGTTCCAATCACATCATCGGCTTCATATCCCGCAGCCGTAATAATCGGAACATTTAACCCTTCTAAAACCGCTTGCAAATGACCGATATCTTCGATAAAATCTTCAGGAGTCTCCGAACGATTGGCTTTGTAGGTGGCGTCAGCTTCGTGGCGAAAGGTGGGTTCACCTCTGTCAAAAGCAATGGCTAAATAGTCTGGTTTGTAAGATTTAATTGTGTTGAGCAGCGAGTTGAGAAACCCAAAAGATACACTGGTGGGAATTCCGGTTTGGGTTCGCAGTCCTCCTGAACGACTTTTCGCAAAGGCATAGTAGGCGCGAAACGCCAAAGAATGACCATCAACTAAAAGACAAACTGGAGAATTGACCACGTTGAACCTATGAGACAGCAATATTTTTATTTTACCGCGTTGCTATCAAAATATTTAACCTTTTTCCCAAACTTCCTTACACCTATCCATTATCTGTTTCATTATCTGTTGCAAATATCTAAGAACTTCATCTAATAACGATACATTATAAAGTGTTATTATTAAGCGATTAACATCATCAGATTTAACAATGAGTCAGCCGATCACAATTCCTCAAGCCTCTGAAGAACTGATAGATTTTATCGCATCGGGAGCAACACCCGAGCAAATTGTCTCTTTTCAAGCTTCTGAACAGGTTAAAGAAAGGGTCAGAGATTTAATTGAACGAGAAAAAACGACAGGCGTATCAACGGAAGAAAAATCCGAATTAGATCAGTTTTTGCAATTGGAACATCTAATGAGATTAATCAAAGCTAGAGCATACCAATATATTGAACAACAGTCGTAACTTGTGAAATGTCCCGACCTTATATTAGTGATAAATTACGACAACAGGTAGCGAGTCGTGCAGACTTCTAGATGGAGCGAGCATTTTCAGCTTCAAGGGGCGAGGGTTGAGCCGATAACGCCGATAGGAGAAGTAACAGCGAGAATTTTAGGTTTTAATGATTCCGAGCGGATTTTAGAGCGACAATCATTAATTAATGTAGGTCGATATCCCACAACCACAGCCAAAAAGTGAAGCCCCCCAGCCCCCAACTTTGGGGGTGCAAGAACTTAAAGTTAACAGCAATTGCATAACTTCGCGAACATCAGACATACTTTGATATGAGTGGTTCTTGCGGTGAGGAAATCCTATTCATGCGTCTACCCCAACAGTGGCTATCGATTCTCAGCGTTAACA
>CAZNCM010000297.1:0-1623 GCA_964571155.1 uncultured Lyngbya sp.
AAAGGGTATCACAGAAGTGCGATCCCGAACTGCATCAAATGCTTCACCATAACGCGCTCTCATGCGCCTGTCGCCGTGCCAAACCGCAAATAGGTGATGAGCAACCAAACCGATCGAAGTCACCAATGTGAAGCTTGTACCGAGCCAGAGCGTGTGAGCGATGCACCAAATCACTTGTCCCACCATCTGAGGATGACGAGTAATCCGAATGATCCCAGTTTCGTAGAGATGAACTTGCGGTTTTTCAATTGCCGCGATTTCCAGCAGGTTAAACGTTGCCGGATAGAGAAACACAAACGAGACAGCCGATAATCCCCAGACCAGGGGGATAACAAAAGCATACTGTTTAACTTGCCAAAGTTGTACTCCATCATAACGGTGATTGAAATAAATAATTAACACCACCGCTAACGGTAAACTCACCAGCGCAAACAAAATCCGATAAAGTCGAGGGCCGATTTTTTGTTCCCCCCAAGGACGTAGGGCTGCTAAACCACTATGAGCGATCGCAAAGCCAAACAGCAACCCCAACATCACAATATGGCTCGATGTTAGCCATTGATCCACGATTGTCACCTCTTCAGTCGATAATAAAGTTAACTTCAATACAAATCCGAACCGCAGTATGCTGAAAGAACTTGATCCCTTCTTATTTTCCCTTAAAGCTTCTCTGGCTTGTTGAGGTGAAGTCTTATGTCTGACCTGCCATTCACACTAGACCAATTACGCATTCTCAAAGCGATCGCGGCTGAAGGAAGCTTCAAGCGGGCGGCGGATAGTCTATATGTCTCACAACCTGCCATCAGTCTTCAAGTCCAAAACTTAGAACGACAGCTTGATGTACCGTTGTTTGACCGGGCTGGACGTCGCGCTCAACTGACTGAAGCGGGTTATCTCCTTCTCAGTTACGGTGAGAAAGTTCTCTCATTGTGTCAGGAAACTTGCCTCGCCATTGAAGATTTACAAAATCTGAAAGGGGGTACACTCGTTGTCGGGGCATCTCAAACCACGGGGACTTATCTACTCCCGAGAATGATTGGATTATTTCGGCAAAAATACCCTAACGTTGCAGTACAGTTAAACGTTCATTCCACTCGCCGCACGGCTTGGAGTGTGGTCAATGGACAAATTGATCTCGCCATTGTGGGTGGAGAAATTTCTGTCGAACTTGCACAATCTCTTGAAATTGTGCCTTATGCTCACGATGAACTGGCATTAATTGTCCCCGTTTCTCATCCTTTTGCTCAACAGGAGATCATTGCCCAAGAAGATTTATATCACCTTGAATTCATCAGTTTGGATACTCAGTCTACAATTCGTCGCGTTATTGATCAAGTTCTAACTCGTGCGGGTATTGATACGACTCGTCTGAAAATTGAGATGGAGTTAAGTTCTATTGAAGCGATCAAAAATGCCGTTCAGTCGGGTTTGGGTGTCGCATTTGTCTCCACCTCAGCAATTGAAAAGGAATTAAGCATGGGGGTGTTGCAAACCCTCAAGATTGATCGGGTGCTTATTACTCGCATTCTCTCGGCGATTTCTAATCCCCATCGCTATCAATCGAAAGCGGCTGAAGCTTTTGTTAAAGAGATTTTACCTCGGTTTTCTACACCCGGTTTGGGT
>CAZNCM010000297.1:1633-3460 GCA_964571155.1 uncultured Lyngbya sp.
TAAATATGACCTAGATTATCAACCCTCTGAAGCGGTAGAGGTCTTATCTGATTCCTCTTCGGTGCAGTCGGAGTTGAGTGAAAAAAAAGTCTAGGTTTCCAACAGTCCAAATTATTGATTCGATCTACAACAGTTAACAAGTGGTTGACATGAAAGGGGAAAAAATTTCATTCTAAATCTAAACTCACCAGGTGCGTGTTTCCTGTTGTGTCGGATCTGTAATTTGGGTATTGTTGAATATTAGATATTAAACCATTAGCTAGAAAAAACCATGTCAGATGTTCCGTTCACCTTAGACCAATTACGCATTCTAAAAGCGATCGCGGCTGAGGGAAGCTTTAAGCGGGCGGCGGATAGTTTGTATGTCTCACAACCTGCTATCAGTTTACAAGTTCAAAATTTAGAACGACAGCTTAATGTACCTCTATTTGATCGCGGAGGGCGTCGGGCAAAATTGACAGAAGCCGGACATCTCCTGTTGAGTTATGGTGAAAAAATCCTCAGTTTGTGTCAAGAAACTTGTCGCGCGATTGAGGATCTCCAAAACTTACAAGGGGGGACGCTGATTGTCGGCGCCTCTCAAACGACGGGGACTTACCTCCTTCCCCGCATGATCGGACTGTTTCGCAAACAATATCCTGATGTTGCGGTACAGTTACACGTTCATTCCACTCGACGCACGGCTTGGAGTGTTGCCAATGGTCAAATTGATTTGGCAATTATCGGGGGTGAAGTCCCTCCAGAACTCCATGAATCAATTACCATTCAGCCTTATATTGAAGATGAATTGGCTTTGATTTTACCTGTTTTTCATCGCTTTGCTAAACAAGAAAGTATTCAAAAAGAAGATCTTTATAAGTTGCAGTTTATCGCCCTCGACTCCCAATCAACGATTCGCAAAGTGATTGATCAAGTTCTTACTCGCTCTAATATTGATCCTCGTCGTCTGCAAATTGAGATGGAACTCAACTCCATTGAAGCGATTAAAAATACAGTTCAAGCCGGCTTAGGAGCCGCATTTGTCTCGACTTCTGCCATTGAAAAGGAATTGCAAATGGGTGTGCTTCATCAAATGAAAATAGAAGGGGTCACAGTTCAACGAATGCTCTCTGTGATTGTCAATCCTAACCGCTATCAATCAAAAGCCGCTGAAGCCTTTAGTCGAGATGTCTTACCTCGATTTTCAACTCAAAAACTGAACTTAACTCGTGAAGAACCTGTTTCAACTGAGTAAGTCTCCATTCATCCCCCTCAAATTTTTGAGAACATAAATAAAGTTAAATTTTTGTTAAAATGGCTGAGAAATTAACCCGGAAAAGTAGCCGAAAATTCCAGAGTTTAAATCTACAGTTGCCCTTTTTTGGCTCTGATCGACATAAAATTCAGATGTTAGGGTGAGATAATAATAAGAACCAAATGACAAGGAGAGACGCTCGATCAGCCACTGATTATCTCTATGAAAATTCATTGTACTCGTCCTGGCTGTCCCCGTCCCGAAAATCTGTTTGCTGACCTCAATGAGAAGACCACTCTCAAAACAGTACAGCAAAAGTATTGTACAACCTGTGGGATGCCTCTAATTTTAGATGGTCGTTATCTACCTGAACGCTTACTCGGTCAAGGTGGGTTTGGAGCCGCTTTTTTAGCTTGCGATCGCCGTTCTCCGGCTTTGCGAAAATGTGTGGTGAAACTGTTTCAACCTTCTAGTGATCTCAGTCCTTCTCAGTTAAAACGCGCGCTAGAACTGTTTGAACTAGAAGCGATTGTGTTGGATGACTTGGGAAATCAACACCCGCAAATTCCCAATCTTCTTGCCTATTTTCCCCT
>CAZNCM010000297.1:3470-7498 GCA_964571155.1 uncultured Lyngbya sp.
AGAATCTTCCGGCTGGCAATCTTCACAAACTCAGCAATTTTTCTATATCGTTCAAGACTATATTGACGGTCAAGATTTAGAAGCCGAACTCGCTATGGAAGGTCAATTTTCTGAAGAAAAAGTGCGAGAAGTTTTAGAAGAAATTCTCAAGGTTTTGCAATTTGTTCACGATCAAGATGTGATTCATCGGGATATTAAACCATCTAATATTATGCGCGATCGCCAGGGTCGTCTTTATTTACTCGATTTTGGTGCGGTTAAACAGGTGACTCAACAGGCGAATAAATTGGGGACATCGACCGGAATTTTTTCGATGGGGTACGCTCCCCTTGAACAAATGCAGCTTTAGCTGTAACCTGTATTGTGCTGTTAACGGGAAAAGATCCTAAAGAACTTTATGATAGTCATAATGGTCGCTGGAATTGGAAAGATAAAACTCAAGTTTCCGATTCTCTCGCTAAGATTTTAGACAAAATGCTTCAGTCTACACCGAGCGATCGCTTTGGTTCTGCCGAACAAGTTCTTAAGCGGTTAAATGCTCCTTCCCCCTCTCCTACTCCTTTACCAACACCGATAGCCAATCCTATTTCACCTGTTTCTATTCACCCTCAAACTCAAATTCAGTCTTCACCTTCTTCGGTTTCTTTTTCGACAATAAATCTGTTAAAAGGAGCAGCATTTACGGGTTTTGAAATTGCTTTATTACGGATTGCAGTAAATGGTTTATTGGGAGGTTCACTTCCGCTTTTGGCTTTAATTATTGGCGGTACATTCGGAGGATTAATTTTTGCTCAATATCGCCGTTGGATCGAAACAAAAGAGCAAGTTATTTTACCGTTAATTTCCCTAGCCATAGTCATCTTTATTCCCTTATTCGGACAAGGTATTCCGTTATCTGGTGTGATCATTTTTCCCATTTTAGGTGCTTTGGGTTGTGTTGCTATGACTACTTTATTTCGTTTAATTTACTTAATTATTTATCGTTTTTTATAAACCGGATTCTGAAAAACTCTATTTTGGTTTTAATCTTATGTCTTAGAAAAATAAAACTACTCTCTAAACAGGGACAATATTTAATTGAAAAACTCGGATATACCCGCATCAAATAGTTGAATTTTTTTGTTATCTTTTTAAGTCAATGTCTAAAATGTCTAATCAGAAAGAACTAACGACTCTCGCCTTAGCCTTGTTAATTACAGGAAGTTTACTCGGAGTTGGATATTGGTTTTTTACTCGTTCAAACAATATCAATCTTTCTCCAACTGCTGTTGAAGGTTCATCTTCCTCTCAAACTTCCAGATCTATTCCTTCAGTTGAGAGTTTAATCAGTCAGGGAGAAAAAAGTTTAATTTCTCAGTCTAATTCTTCTGAAAAGCAATCCGGTTTAACTGCTTTAGCGTCAGGAAAATATCAGGAAGCTGTTAGGAATTTTGAAGCCTCACTGCAAACAAATCCTAACGATCCGGAAACTTTAATTTACTTAAATAATGCTCGCATTGGGAATAAAAAAGCTTATACAATTGCTGTCGCAGTTCCCGTCGGAGACCCCAACTCACTCGGAACTGGGGAAGCAATGTTACGAGGGGTAGCGCAAGCCCAAAATGAAATTAATCAACGGGGTGGAATTTCTAGAATTCCTCTAAAAGTTGTGATTGCAGATGACCAAAATAACACCGAAATGGCTCAAAAAATCGCCGAAACTTTGGTAAAAAATAATGAGATTTTAGGCGTGGTGGGTCACTATTCCAGCGGTGTTTCTTTGGCGGCCGCACCGATATATGAACAAGGAAAATTGGTGGCAATTTCCCCGATCAGTACCTCGGTTAAACTCTCAACTGCGGGAGATTATATATTTCGTACCGTACCGAGCGATCGCTTTGCCGCAAATCAACTCGTCAAATATATGATAGGGGAACTCTACCAACAAAAAGCGGTTATTTTTTATAATAGCCAGAGTGCCTACAGTCAGTCGCTCAAAGATGAATTTATAACGGCTCTTTATGGCGATGGCGGAGAAGTTGTGGATGTGTTTGATCTATCTTATTCTGACTTTAATGCGTTCAAAAGTCTGGATGCAGCTTTTCAGCAGGGGGTAGAAGTTATTGTACTCTTACCTGATTCTTCTACCGTGGAAAAAGCGTTACAAGTCGTGCGAGTCAACCGTAAACAACTGCCAATTTTAGCGGGAGATGATTTTTATGCAGTTGACACCTTGAAAGTTGGGGGCGATAGTGAAGGAGTCGTGGTTGCGGTTCCTTGGCATATTCTCGCCTATCCCTATTCTCGATTTACACAAGAAGCATATGAACTTTGGAGAGGGGATATTAACTGGCGAACTGCAATGGCTTATGATGCCACCCAAGCGTTAATTGCAGGTATCCAAGAGCAACCTTCCCGAAGCGGAGTCCAACAGGTGCTTTCTGCGTCTAATTTTTCGGCTGAGGGAGCGACGAGTGTTATTAAGTTTTTACCCTCTGGCGATCGCAATCAAGCGGTACAATTGGTTGAGGTTCAACCGGGAGATCGTTCGGGGGTTGGCTATGACTTCGTACCTCTGCCTTAAGGAGTTTGTGAAAATATTCTTTTCGGGGGTTGACAAAGCTAGGAAATTACCCGATAATATAATCTTGTTCAATTAAATACAGAAAGCGGAACTGGCGGAATTGGTAGACGCGCTAGATTCAGGTTCTAGTGTTCGCAAGGACTTCCGGGTTCAAGTCCCGGGTTCCGCATTTTGCCTGACGGCTCAAAAGCAGAGGACTTTACTTTGCTTTTAGCTTCCGGCAAAAGAAGCCCCACGTCTGAAAGCGAAGCGTGAGCGTGGGATGAATTTTGCACCACACCTTGTTCCTCTGATTTGTCATTTACCCGAACTTAAAGACCCACCTAATTTCTACAATCAAAAGAAACAACTTCCTGTTATTAAGGAAGACTTGGTTAAGGTGGGTTGGTCAGGAGAATTACTGGATTTCACGGGGGTTTATTCAACTGTTTTGCAAGATGTTTGTGCAAGAGTTAAGAATGCTTTTAACAGATTTATAGCCGGGGACAAAAACGGCAAAAGAAGTGGGAAACCTCGATTCAAAAATGCTGCTAGATATCGGACATTAAGTTTCCCTAATGCTGACAATTCTTGGTTGAAGTTCTGTACTGTTAACGGCAAATGGTTGTTTGTTAACGTTCCAAAAATTGGCTTAATTAGATTGAGAACACATAGACCATTGCCCAACGGTACAAATTTAAAGCAGTTATCAATTACCAAGAAGACTGATGGTTGGTATTGCAACCTAAGTCTAGAAGATCAGTCTGTGCCCGAATTGATCCCAGATAGTATTACTTCTACCTGGGATAATTCAATAGGGCTGGATGCCGTTCTAGATAGAGACTTTTATTTGGCGACATCCGAAGGTGAGAAACTTCCATCACTCAAGCCACTTCGTCGAAATCAAGACAGATTAACCAAAACTTCTCAACGGAAGAACAAGCGGAAAAAAGGAAGTAAAGCCAGACGTAAACTAGCAAAAAGAGAAGCCCGTATTCATCAACAAATAGCTCGAAGTCGTAAAGATTTTCAGTATAAAACTGCTCATAAACTTGTGAATACAGGCAAAAAAGTCTTTTTCCACGAGGAACTGAATCTCAGAGGCTTGACTCGCCGTAACGCTCCTAAAGCAGATGGGGATGGCGGGTTTTTACCGAATGGTCAATCATCGAAGTCGGGACTTAATAAGTCTTGGCTAGATGCTGCTTTTGGTCAGTTCTTTAAATTACTGGGACAGGTAGCCGCAAAAGCTAACGCCAGTGTTGTTGAAGTCAAACCAAATTACACATCTCAAATCCTTTCTTATCGAGATGATTTTGTGTTTACCGATCAGAATATGCGTCAGTATTTTGATCAGGGATTAAAGCTTTATATTGATAGAGACGTAAATGCTTCAATCAATATAAAGCGAGTTGGGCTGGATGTGTTCCCGACTATAAAACGCCGTAAAGGGAATCCTGTGGTAGTTTCATCTACCACTAATAGT
>CAZNCM010000298.1:0-223 GCA_964571155.1 uncultured Lyngbya sp.
CTCTTATACAATTCGAGAGCGAGTTGCTCTGATTGAGGGTAAGCGAGAGTCTCTAGTCAAACTACTAGAGAAACCGGATTTAGGAACACTGAGAATTGATGTTAATCAAGCGATTGAAGAAATTGATGAGTTGATCGAAGAATTCAAACGCACGTTTCCAGATGCCGATCAGAATTAACTCTAAAATTAGCAATCTGTAAATCTGTAATCGTGTTTATCCCGT
>CAZNCM010000298.1:233-7476 GCA_964571155.1 uncultured Lyngbya sp.
TGATATTCTCTGAATTCCAGAAGACTAGAAGGCGAGTATTGAACCTCAGATTACTTATTTATAGAATCCTTTTCCCGTAGAGAAACCAATTCTCAAACTCTACGGGGAACTTGAATTTAGATCTACTATTTATCGATTTTAATCTCAATTGATCATGAGTAATCAAGACCAAACCCATCCCCAATACAAAAGCGATCGCGCGACAGTTGAGAGTTTAATTCAAGGTCAACAAACTGAATATAATCTCGCTGAATTGGCTCGGTTAAAAATTCGTTATCGAGGGTTTCCCGGTGCTAGAGATATTCAAAATGATTTAGAAAAAATTATGCAAAACTGGCAATTAACTGAAGAAACTCTCTTTGAAAAAACTCGTGAAATACACGCTAAAGGCAAAGTCTACACAGGGGGAAAAGAAGAACAAGAAGATTGGCTTTAATACAGTTTCTAGTTTTGTTCTGACTGATGACAGCCCTTTGCCTCTTTCTTTAAAGCGCAACAACAAACTTGATAGGATAATATTATAAATGCACCGAATTTCCGCAACACCAGGCGGTTGGACTCCTGACACAGAAGGCGTTATTTTTATCGAACAAACACCCGCACCTATTATTTTTTTAACCGCAGCAGATACCGATATTCAAACCCTCGCTACTGCTATTAATCAACTTCCAAGTGATTTCCCCGCCCTACGAGTAGCAAACCTTCTACAACTCCAACAACAGTTAACTATTGATACCTATGCCGAAGATATTTTAAGCCAAGCAAAAGTAATTATTATTCGACTCTTAGGCGGACGTTCTTATTGGAATTATGGGTTAGAAGTAGTTGAAGAAATAGTAGAAAAAACCGGTGCAAAATTAATCATTCTTCCCGGAGATGATCGCCCCGATCCTGATTTAATGAGTCATTCAACAGTATCTCTCAATATTGTAAATCAACTTTGGCATTATTTCACCGAAGGCGGAATAGAAAACTATACAAACGCTTTACTTTTTATTGCTAAAACTTGTTTAAATCAACCCAATACTTATCAGCCTCCCGTTTCCGTTCCGCGTGTCGGAATTTATCAAACTCAAACGGTAACAAAAACAGATAATCCTCAAGTTGGAATCCTTTTTTATCGCGCCCATTATCTCTCAGGAAATCTTCGCCCCATTGATGCCCTTTGTCAAGCTTTAACCGAACGCAATTTAAACCCAATCCCTGTATTTGTCTCCTCTTTGCGCGACCCAGACGTACAAGCAGAAGTCATTACCGAACTGCAAAAAAACAGTAATAATAGCATTGAAATTCTTCTCAACACAACCAGTTTTTCTATAGCTTCTATCTCCGAAGATTCTACTGTAAATTCTCCCCTTTTTAGCTTAGATATTCCCATTTTACAAGTCATTTTAAGCAGTCAAACCGTTCAACAATGGGAAGCCGATTTTCAAGGACTTTCGCCCCGAGATGTGGCGATGAATGTCGCGTTACCCGAAGTCGATGGACGCATTATTACTCGCGCCGTTTCTTTTAAAGCTGTAGAAACTTGGAATTCGCAATTAGAAACCGATGTTATTGGGTACATTCCAGTTAATAATCGTATCCAATTTGTAGCCGATCTCGCCGCAAATTGGGTGAAATTACGCCAAAAAAAAGCTACAGAAAAACGCATCGCGATCGTTCTCGCCAACTATCCCACCGCAGATGGACGGTTAGCAAATGGAGTGGGGCTTGACACACCCGCCAGTTGTGTGCATATATTTACAGCATTGCAACAAGCAGGGTACGATATTCAAAACTTCCCTAAAACCGGAGAAGAACTGATTCAACGCTTAACTTCTGGTATTACAAATGATCCCGAAGGACGAGAACTCAGAACCATTCAACAGTCATTAAATTGGGAAGATTTTCAACAGTATTTTTCTCAACTTCCTGACACCATACAAGCGGCTATTTGTCAACGTTGGAAGGTTGATTTTTCAGAAATTTCTCATCCCGATATCTTCCCTATTTCTGGGATTAAACTCAATAATATTTTTGTCGGAATTCAACCCAGTCGCGGCTACGATCGCGATCCGAGTTTAAACTATCACGCCCCCGACTTAGAACCCACTCCCGACTATTTAGCCTTCTATTATTGGCTGCGATATCAATTTCAAGCCGATGCAATTATTCATGTTGGAAAACATGGTAACTTAGAATGGTTGCCCGGAAAAAGTGTCGGATTATCTCAAAATTGTTACCCTGAAATTGCCCTCGGCGCGATGCCTAATTTATATCCCTTTATCGTTAACGATCCGGGAGAAGGTTCCCAGGCAAAACGTCGTTCGCAAGCGGTAATTTTAGATCATCTTACGCCCCCTCTAACTCGCGCCGAACTCTACGGATCATTACAGCAGTTAGAAGGCTTAGTTGACGAATATTATGAGGCGCAAAGTTTAGATCCGTCTCGGCTACCGATGATTAAAAATAGACTGCAAGATTTGATTAAAACTGAGAGGTTAAACCAAGATTTGGGTTTGGTTGAACATCAACTCGACGCACAAAGTTTAAATACAATTGATGGTTATTTGTGTGAACTCAAAGAAGCACAAATTCGGGATGGTTTACACATTTTTGGGCAATGTCCAAACGGGCGACAGTTAAGAGATTTAATTGTCTCTATCGCCCGAAATCCCAGTTCTCAGCGTTTGGGAATTACTCGGGCGATCGCGGAAGATTGGCAGTTAGAATTTGACCCGCTTACAACGGATTTATCCGAAGTTTTTAGTCCAAATTTAACGTTAGAAAATCAAATTTGTAGAACGGTTGGCGACGCAGTTGAGGTGATAGAAAACGATGCCGCCAGTTTAGTTGAAAAAATTCTCGCAGGTCAAACGGTAAACACTGGAAAATGTACCCAAAAAGAGTTACAATGGATAGAGAATAAACTCTTGCCCAACCTGCAAAAAACCACCCAAGAAATTACTCACTTATTAAAAGGGTTAGAAGGGCGATATATTCCTAGCGGTTCATCCGGGGCACCAACCCGAGGAAGACCTGATGTTTTACCCACTGGACGCAATTTTTACTCGGTTGATATTCGCGCTATTCCCACAGAAACAGCCTGGAGAGTCGGTCAACTGGCAGCAGACGCTTTAATTGAACGTTATACTCAGGAAAATGGGGAATATCCACAAACATTAGGACTCTCTGTTTGGGGAACTTCTACAATGCGAACCGGAGGCGATGATCTTGCGGAGGCGTTGGCGTTATTAGGGGTTCAACCTGTGTGGGATGGGCCGTCTCGTCGGGTGGTTGATTTTGAGATTTTACCGACTTCTATTTTAGGGCGTCCGCGTGTTGATGTGACGTTAAGAATTTCCGGTTTTTTCCGAGATGCGTTTCCCAATTTAATTGATTTATTCGACCAAGCGGTTGTGGCGGTTTCCCAACTCAATGAACCTCCAGAATTAAATCCGTTAGCGGCGCAGGTGAAGCAAGAAACGGAAGTTTTAATGACAACAGGACTAACAAAAGAACAGGCGGAAATGCGCTCTCGTTATCGCGTTTTTGGTTCCAAACCCGGCGCTTATGGTGCGGGTTTACAAGGGTTAATTGCGTCTCAAAATTGGACGGATGAACAAGATTTAGCCCGGGCTTATATTAACTGGAGTAGTTACGCTTATACGAGTCAGTTTAATGGTGAAAGTTCTCAGAGTAAATTAGGGGGAATTTCCGCACCGGAAGCGTTTAAAAATCGTCTTCAACAAATGCAGATTGTTCTGCATAATCAAGACAACCGAGAACATGATATATTAGACTCCGATGATTATTATCAATTTCAAGGGGGATTAACGGCGTCTGTTCGCGCCATTACAGGGAAAAATCCGCAAACTTATTTTGGGGATAATGCTCAACCCGAACGTCCAAAAGTGCGACAATTAAAACAGGAAATTGCCAAAGTTTATCGATCTCGGGTGATTAATCCGAAATGGATAGCGGGAGTGATGCGTCACGGCTACAAAGGCGCGTTTGAAATGGCGGCGACGGTAGATTATTTGTTTGCTTATGATGCGACAGCAAACTGTGTAGAAGATTTTATGTATGAAGGGGTAGCCAAGGCTTATTTGTTGGATGAAACGGTGCAGAAATTTATTCAAGAAAAAAATCCTTGGGCGTTGCGAGATATGGCTGAACGTTTGCTAGAAGCCAACCAACGGGGGTTGTGGAAAGCTTCAAATCAAGAAATATTAGAGGATTTAAGAACCCTAGTCCATGAGGCTGAAGGTGCGGTTGAAGCCGTTAACTCCGGGGGATGAATTGCACGCTATTCAAAATTAATCGTATATGGATATCTAACACGATTGATTAGATTAATTCTAGTTATCGCATCAAGACTGATAGATTAAAATAATTTGATCAAAATTTATTCTTAAGATCTGATCAACTGAAACAACAGACTCTATAATAAAGCATTGGACAGTTAGAGTCTTCACTTTCCTATAATCAAGATGGAATATCCCTTTGGAGGCTTCCATGAATCTATTTCGTCGTTTGAAACAATCAAGTTTTTTAGGTTGGATTGTCGCCGCATTCCTGTTTGTGGTAACACTGTTTAATTTTCAACAGAAACAAGTTAACAGTATCCCTTCAGCATCTTTGGCTGCGGAACAGAATACTCAAAATGTAGCAATTTTTAACCCAGAAAATTCATCAAATTCTACTCAAAATTCCCAAACTGAAACGATCGCTAAATCAAACGCTTGTACCCAACAAAGTCCGTTTGATGAGTCGGTTAGATTTGCACTCAGAGGCTCGAATTTAGCTCAAACCGCAAAAACAAAGCAACAATGGGATGAAGTGGCTCGCAACTGGGTACAAGCCGTGGCTTGGATGCAAGCGGTTCCTCCCAACAGTCCTAAACGGGCTTTTGCGGAGAAAAAAGTGATTGAATATATGCGAAATTTAACCTATTCGCAACAACAAGCCGCGAAAACTCAAATGACGAGTCAGTTTCCGAGTTTTGATAGCGAACTCCTTGATGAACAATTGCAACTTTATCTGTCTTATCTCAGCACTGTTGGGAAACCCGATATTTTAATTGTGGGGAGTTCTCGGGCTTTGCAAGGGATTGATCCGAGGGAAATGAAACAAGCTTTAGCCGCAAAAGGATATCAAGGTTTAAAGATTTTTAACTTTGGAGTCAATGGCGCAACCGCTCAAGTTGTAGACTATATTTTAACAGATTTATTAACACCAAATCAACTCCCGAAAATGATTGTTTGGGCCGATGGAGTCAGGGCGCTCAATAGTGGTCGAATTGACCGCACCTATCAATCCATTATGGCTTCAGAAGGACACAAACGTTTGGCTTCAGGTGTTCGTCCTCAACTGACTTCAACTCAATTAGATGACACACAAACTTGTTATCAATTGCCGCAATCTTGTAGTGCTAAACCGAAGTGGGTGATTCCTCAAGCCGATCTTGATCAACCGATTGTTGACGAAAATTTTGCATTTAAAAATGCTAATTTAGAATCGTTTTCTCCGGTTCAATTTAATCCGTCAACATCCTCAGAGATTACGAATCTTCTTGATCGCCCATCAAAACAGACTTCTGCTACCTTAATTTCATTGAATACCACAATAGATGCCAATGGTTTTTTGTCCGCTCCCAATCGTTATAATCCCTATACTTACTATCAGCAACGTCCCTATGTTTCAGGTCGCTATGATGGAGATTATCGTGCCTTCAATTTAGCAGGAGAACAGGCGAGGGCATTGAGTTCAGTGATCGGATTTGTAAAGACTCAAAATATTCCACTGGTTTTTGTTAATTTACCGCTTACCGATGACTATTTAGATTCATATCGCTGGTGGGCTGAACAAGAATTTAAAAACAATATGCAGCGGCTTTCTAAAGAGTATGGATTTATTTTTATTGACCTATCTGAAGCTGCTTTAACCCGCTATGAATACTTTGTTGATCCGAGTCATTTAAACCGCTATGGAGCGCAAGTCGTCGCCCAAAAATTAGCCGGACAATCTGCTATTCCTTGGCCGCGATCAAACTAGATCATTGATAATTCATCACTGTAATGCCACCGCCCGTCAACAGCGATGGCATTCTTTTTAATGAGAATTAGCCCCTCAGAATGAATCTGATTACCACAATCCTCGAACTGGAGGTGGAGGAGCAATCGGACGCGGTGCGGGTGGGGGAACCGGAGGTGCAGGAGGACGTGGAGCTTGCAACGGTGCAGGCCCCGGTAGACTGATCTCTTGTAAAGAACATCCCGCTTTGCTATAACGAGATGCTGTCCTCAGCAATGATTCTAAATCAGTTGCTAAACCCTGAATTTTTTCAACTGTCTCTGGAATATTGCCAACATCAACGTATAATCCAGGAACAGGATACTTCTTGATGAAGTCCAGGAAAGAGATTTTGCCATCATCACTAACGGCATTAATTAAAGCCGCGTGGATAGCGTGGGAGTTTTCTACACGGCGATGGGTTCGCAAAGTCAAAGCAATATCTTCGACAATCTCCATGCCAGTCGGACTACAGATCAAACAGGAAAAAGGAACCAGATCGAAGCCCACTTCGAGAGTCATTAAACCCCGTAACGTGTCTTCATCGATCCCGGAACGACCGACAATCTGGCCGATCGTTTTGGTTTTTTCGCCCGTCTCTGCAAATTCTTCGAGATCTCGAACTCGAATTGGGGCTTGGAACGGGCCGTAGGTTAAAACGACTCGATCCGCAGCTATGGCACTCGGGCCACTCATCACCACACTCGCGATTGCGCCTAGAACTAATCCCGGACGGAACCGTTTGAAACTTGGTCTTTTCATTGTCAACCGATTCGTTGGAATTGATTGTTATTTGCGTTCAAGCATGAACTGCCTACACCCAATCAAACATTAGGTTATCGGCTTCCGGTTTCAACCGCTAACGCCTTAGCGCAACAACGTCGCCGTTGGCTTAACTTAGCGTCTACAGGTTTTGCTCAGTTTCCTGGTTACTCCAGATCATTTGATTTCTGATTTTACAGACAGACTCGCCTTCGGTTTTACCCATCGTGACGAGATCTGATTTTCAGCTTAAATGGAGTTGCTCGGTTTCACAAGATATCACCGAAAAATTTAGGGTTTTGGATCGATTAGTCGGGAGTAAAGTGTGTGGTTTGTAACATTCCGAGAAAATCTGAGGAATATTTCACCCTTTTTTTCACGCTATAGCACTACGCATTCAGGTTAGGACATTTATAAATCCTGG
>CAZNCM010000299.1:0-4436 GCA_964571155.1 uncultured Lyngbya sp.
ACCTTCAGCAAGCTCTAACCGATCATTTAGAAAATAATCATCCCTATATTATTGAGTTGCGAGTCCAACAACCCGATGGTCGCTATCGTTGGTTTTTAATCAAAGGACAAGCTTCAAGATATCCAAACGGCAAACCCTATCGCATGGTCGGTTCATTTGCTGATATTAGCGATCGCAAACAAGCAGAAGAATTACTCCATCAATCAGAAGCCCGTTATTTATCGATTTTAGAGTATCAAACTGAATTCATTACCCGCTTTCAAGCTGATGGTACTTTGAGTTTTGTTAATGAGGCTTATTGTCGCTATTTTGGTATTTCCAAGGAGGATTTTATTGGACATCATTATCAACCGATCATTTATCCAGAAGACCAACCTGCAATTGATCGCTGTCTCGCTACGCTTTCTCCTCAACAGCCTGTTTTTAATATTGAAAATCGAGTGATTGTGAATGGTGAAGTGCGTTGGACGCAATGGACAAACCAAGCCATTTATGATACTCAGGGAAATTTAGTCGAATTACAGTCTGTGGGGCGTGATATCGATGACCGAAAAAAAGCCGAAATCGCCCTTCAAAGAGTTAATCAACAACTACAAGCCTTTTTGGATTATTCACCTGCGATCA
Organism: uncultured Lyngbya sp.; assembly: GCA_964571155.1. GTDB lineage: Bacteria > Cyanobacteriota > Cyanobacteriia > Cyanobacteriales > Microcoleaceae > Capilliphycus. The sequence goes on from CAZNCM010000299.1 coordinate 625, forward strand.
TCCATATATTTGATGCTGAGATGGTTTATCTACGGGTCAATCGAGCCTTTACGAAGCTGTTTAATCTTCCCGAAGAAGAAATTGTTGGACGAACCTTTGGTGATTTTTTTCCTGAAGAAATTGTTAACCGTTTTCGCAACCGAATAAAGATACTTGTTGAGAGTGGTAAACCCTTGATAATCGACGATGAACTTGTTATTAATGACCAATCTAAAATCTTTGAATCCATTCTCTTTCCTCTGATGGAGGAAAACGGTAAATTTACAAGCTTTGGGGCGATTGTTAGTGATATTAGCGAGCGTAAACAAGCAGAATTGGAACTGCGTAAAAGTCGAGATTTACGAGATGCAATTTTCCATGAATCTGCGGATGCTATTTTCTTGGTTGATGTGGATAGTATTTTAATCGTTGATTGTAACCGTAAAGCCGTTGAACTGTTTGAAGCTCAAAACCGAGAAGAATTAATCGGTATTGCAGGTTATACATTACAAAAACAGCCCTTTACTCCCCAGGAAATTGAATACAGTCGAAATGAAGTGAATCAAAAAGGATTTTGGAGTTTAGAGGTTGAATATATTACAAAAAAAGGCAATACTTTTTGGGGAAATCTTGCTGTTAAGCCCATTTATATTGGAGATCAAATATTTCATTTAGTTCGGGTAACAGATATTAGCGATCGCAAACAGATTGAACTAGAACTACAAAAAGCAAAAGAAGTTGCCGAAGCCGCCAGCGAAGCAAAAGGTACATTTATTGCTAATATGAGCCATGAATTACGTTCTCCGCTGAATGCAATCTTAGGATTTTCTCGTCTCTTAAAAAATGATTCTCAGATCTCACTAAATGAGCGTAAGAATGCTGAGATTATCTATCGTAGTGGTGAGCATTTATTAAACCTGATCAATCAAGTTTTAGATTTAGCTAAAATTGAAGCAAACAGAATAACACTTGATCCAACTGACTTGAATCTTGATCAGTTAATAGAAGATATTTATAATATGTTTTCTCTCAAATATCAAGATCAAGGATTGAGTTTCAATGTACAAAAAACATCTGATGTTCCCTGTTATATTTGTACGGATGAAATCAAACTCCGTCAGGTTTTAATCAATCTCTTGAGTAATGCTTTAAAATTCACGAAACGAGGATCTATTAATCTGCGTATTTTTGCCACCTTCAATAATTCAGACCAGAATGTGAAGCTCAATTTTGAAGTTGAAGATACAGGAGTCGGTATTGCACAGGAAGAACAAACAGATATTTTTCAAGCCTTTAATCAAAGCAAAGCCGGAAAACAAGTTAAAGAAGGAACTGGACTCGGTTTAGCAATTAGTCAAGAGTTTGTAAAATTAATGGGGGGTGAAATTTTTGTAGAAAGTCAAGTGAATATCGGGAGTAAGTTTCGGTTTTTTATCATTGCCAAAATCGTTGATAAAATTCCCCAAAAATTGTTTTTAAAAGAAGATAAAATTATCAGTTTAGCACCCAAAACTCCCCTTTATCGTTTGCTTGTTGTTGATGATAGTTCTGCGAATCGACAGTTATTAGTTCAACTCCTCAGCCCTCTAGGATTTGCCGTACAAGAAGCTAAAAATGGAGCGGAAGCGATTACCCTTTGGCAACAATGGCATCCTGATTTAATCTGGATGGATTTACAAATGCCCGAATTAGATGGTTATCAAGCAACAAAACAAATTCGTGAGCAAGAACAATCGAAAAAGCCAAAACAACCAGTAGTAATTATTGCCATTTCTGCTAATAAATTAGGAGACGATTACCAAACTCTGGGCTTCAATGACTTTATTTATAAACCTTTTAAAGAGTTAGAAATCTTTACAGTCTTACAACATCATTTAGGAGTGGAATACAGCTATGCTAAAGAAGTTCCCGAAGAAAGCCAAAAACTGATGAATCTTGAACAGTGGATGGAAGCCTTCGCTAATTTATCTGATGATGTACTTCAGGAACTAGAAGAAGCCCTAATATTTGGTGATCCTAACCAAATTCAGCAAATCATTGAGTTACTCCGTCAGCATAATCATCACCTCGCTGAAACTCTGAGTGTCTGGGCTGATCAGTTTGAGTACACTCGGATACTTGATTTAATTCATTTAGTTCGTTAAAAAATAGAAGTGTTATGTCTACCCTTAATCATATTCTGATTGTTGATGATACTCCAGAAGACTTAAACTTATTAATAAAGATTCTCTCAAATCGTGGATATCATACTCGTATTGCACCGACAGGGAAACTCGCTTTAGAATCAGCGAAAGGGTATCCGCCTGACTTGATTATGTTGGATATCAAACTCCCTGATATTGATGGATATTCCATCTGTCAGCAGCTAAAATTAGATGAGAATACCTTTTATATTCCAATTATTTTTTTGAGTGCGCTTGATGGAGTATTCAATAAAGTCAAAGCTTTTGAAGTTGGGGGTGCTGATTATGTCACTAAACCCTATGAGTCTGAGGAAGTCTTAGCCCGAATTAAATTTCATTTAGCTCATCAACAACTCCTCCAACAACTCGAAACTCAAAACCGACAATTACGACAGCAAGAAGAACGTTGGCAATTATTACTGAAAGGAACAGGTGACGGGATTTTTGACTGGAATGTGCAAACAGGCGATGCTTTCATGTCAACCCTACTTAAAGGAATGCTCGGTTATACAGATGGAGAGATAGAAAATTGTTTTGAAGCCTGGGAAAATCTTCTTCATCCTGAAGATAGGGAGCGAGTTTTAACTGAACTTAATGATTATCTCACACGCAAAGTTTCTAGTCTCAAAGTTGAATATCGTTTACGGTGCAAAGATAGCAGTTATAAATGGATTTTAGCAAGAGGACAAGCCGTTTGGTCTGAAGATAATACTCCTCTGCGGATGATTGGCTTTCATCAAGATATCAGCGAACGAAAAAACCAGGAGCTTATTAATCAACAAATTAATGATAATTTACGTTGCAGCGAAGCAAAATTTAGAGGGGCATTTGATACGATTACAGCTGGAATGTGTTTAGTGTCTATCTTGGGGCAAATCCTCGATATTAACGCGGCTCTTTGTCAGATGTTTGAGTATTCTTCGGCTGAACTTCTCTCCCTTCAACTCAGTGATTTAATTTATGGCGACGATCAAACCCTTGATGATCAATTAGCAGAGCAAATGTTTAGGGGTAAAATTCCAGGTTTTCAAACTGAAAAGCGATTTTTAACCCAATCTAATAAAATCATTTGGGGGCTGATGAATGTTTCACTGATCTATGACAATAAAAATTCACCTCATTACCTAATTATTCATATTGTTGACATTAGCGATCGCAAACAAATAGAAGCCGCCCTCTGCAAAAATATAACGACTCAACGGGCGATTTTAAAAGCCATTCCCGATTTGATGATTCGTCTTGATCGCAACGGAATTTGTAAAAGTATTGGTTTAGGTAAAAGTCTCCGAGAGTTTAGCCGTATTCCCTATATTCTCCAGCAATCAATTTATCAAACCTTACCGCCTCGGTTAGCTGAAAAACAAATGTACTATGTTTACCAAGCTTTAACAACAAATGAACGACAAATCTATGAATATTCTCTCGAAGAAGTAGATGGAGAACTCCATTATGAAGAAGCTCGTCTGGTTAAACTCAATGCCAATGAAGTTTTGATGATGATTCGGGATATTAGCGATCGCAAACAGGCTGAAATTAAGTTGCAACAAGCTAATATTGCTTTAGAACAACTGGCACATACCGATGGTTTAACTCAAATTGCTAACCGGCGCTATTTTGATGATTATTTATCGAAAGAGTGGCAGCGTTTAG
>CAZNCM010000299.1:4446-7475 GCA_964571155.1 uncultured Lyngbya sp.
AGAAAAAAAATATTTATCGCTAATCTTATTAGATATTGATTATTTTAAATTTTATAATGATTTCTATGGACATCAAGTTGGAGATCAATGTTTAATTGCAATTGCTCAAGCTATCAAAACAACTTTAAAGCGTCCCGCCGATTTAGTCGCCCGTTATGGGGGAGAAGAATTTGTAGTTGTTCTCCCGAATACGAACCCGAAAGGAGTGATTAATATGGCTCAAAATATTCAGCGAACGATTCGTACATTGGCGATTGTTCATCAAAAGTCTCAGGTGAGTAATATTATTACCCTGAGTATGGGAATCACCAGCACTATTCCTGATTCTAAAACCTCACCCGCTCAATTAATCGCTCAAGCAGACAAAGCATTATACATCGCCAAACAACAAGGACGCAATCGATATATTGTCTCGTGGTAGTCTGCAATATTCAGTTACAAAACTTTCAAAATATAAATATTGTATTTTTTAGTTAAGTGTTGGTCATTCGCAACCAAAAGATTATAAATTATAGAAGTAGCGACCCTCGATCTCAGACGCATTGAGGATAGAACATTTCAGAGAGAGAAGCGATCGCTAAAAACGCCTAGCATCTTTGATTGGATAGCCGATAGCTCGATTCTGAATCTGTAAGTTCGAGATCAACCCAAAGAAGAAGGAATTGAACTCAACATTTATCCAACCGTCACAATGCTGTTTTCTTGGAAAATTCAGCTTGAGTTTAACCCTAAAAAATCCTTAATTTTTTAATCTTTCCGACGACGTTCTGTTAGCAATACAGACTCTTTCATTCATTTGACGAGTACAGGAGACGAGACGATGAAATCCAATATCCCTTCAGACAACCGTAATGTCGCCATTGTAGGCCCCTATCTGAGCGGTAAAACCGCACTACTCGAAAGCATCCTTTATATCACAGGAGCAACCACCCGAAAAGGGACAGCTAAAGAGAACAACCGGGTCGGAGATGCAGCACCCGAAGCCCAAGACCGCAATATGACCGTTGAAGTTAATGCCGCTAGTACCGAGTACGGCGGCATTCGTTTTACATTCCTCGACTGTCCCGGTTCGGTCGAATTTGCCCAAGAAACCTACAACGCGCTTATTGGGGCGGGGTTAGCCGTGGTGGTTTGTGAACCGGATACCCACCGCATTTTAACGCTTTCCCCCCTGTTCAAATTCCTCGATGACTGGGAAATTCCCCATCTGGTCTTTATCAACAAAATGGATCGGGCGTTTACTGATGAAGAAAGCTGCAAAACCCACTACAGCGAACTTCTAGCCGCCCTAAAAACGGTTTCTTCTCGTCCGGTGGTTCCTCATCAATATCCCATTGCTAAAGGACAAGAACTGGTGGGCTTTATTGATCTGGTCACTGAACAGGCTTATCATTATCATCCGGGCGCCGCTTCTGATCCGGTTGCACTCCCCGATGAACTTCAAGAAGCCGAACACCTCGCCCGTCAACAGATGTTAGAGGAGTTAGCGAACTTTGACGATCATCTCCTCGAAGAACTGATCGAAGACATTGAACCGCCTCAAGATGAAATTGTTAAAGACCTGAAAATGGAACTGGGCGCCGACTTAATTGTTCCCGTGTTTCTGGGAGTTGCAGAGGCCGAATATGGTGTGCGATCATTGTTGGATGCGATGGTTCGGGAAGCCCCGGAACCGTTTGTGACCGCCCATCGTCGGGGACTCAAGCCCAAGGCGGATCTGCCCATTGCTCAAGTGTTGAAAACCTATTACACGCCTCAAGGCGGTAAACTGTCGTTGGTGCGGGTGTGGCAAGGTGAACTGAGTGAAGGTATTGTTCTCAATGGAATACGGGCGGCGGGAATGTATCGTTTGAGGGGTCAACAAACCGAAAGCATCCCTGTTGCGAAAATGGGTGAAATTGTCGCGTTAGCCCGGATGGATAGCATTCAAACGGGAGATACCCTCTCAACAGAACCGCAAGCGGTGAAAGCGTTACCGAAAGCCGAGATTTTACCCCCTGTGTTTGCATTAGCCATCACTCCAGAGAACCGCAAAGATGAAGTGAAGCTGACATCGGCTTTAAGTAAAATGTTGGAAGAAGATCCGGCGTTGGTTTGGGAACAACACGGTGATACTCACGAAGTGATTTTGTGGGGTCAAGGGGAAATTCACCTGCAAGTGACTTTAGATCGGCTGTGTCGCAAGTATAATCTACCGATGACGACTCATTTACCTCGGGTTCCCTATAAAGAAACGATTCGCAAAAATACCAATTCACACGGACGTTACAAACACCAAAGCGGCGGACATGGACAGTTTGGGGATGTGTATCTCGATATTCAACCGCTAGGACGGGGTGAAGGGTTTAATTTCACCGATACTATTGTTGGGGGTGTGGTTCCAAAACAGTATATTCCGGGTGTGGAAACGGGCGTGCGGGAATATCTCGAACAGGGGCCGTTGGGTTTCCCGGTTGTTGATGTGGCAGTGACTCTAACGAACGGATCTTATCATTCTGTTGATAGTTCTGAACAGGCGTTTAAACAAGCCGCACGGTTGGCGATGCAGACGGGGATGACGAATTGTGATCCGATTTTACTCGAACCGATCGCTTGGGTGGAAATTTCGGCTCCCAATGAGTTTACTTCCCAGATGTTTCAGTTAATTACCGGACGACGGGGACAGGTTTTAAATTATGAAGTGGTTGCCGGCTGGAAAGGTTGGGATAAAATTACCGCTTATTTGGCAATCTCCCAGATGCAAGATTTGATTGTAGAATTGCGATCGCTGACGATGGGTGTGGGTTATTTTCAGTGGAAATATGATCATCTCCAAGAAGTTCCAGAGAAGTTAGCTGAAAGGGTTCTCGCAACTTACGTTGACTCGGAAAATGGAAATGGGAATGGGAATGGGAATGGTTAGATAATTGAGCGGTTGTCCGGTTGATTTATTAGGATTAGATTAATCGGACATAAACTCAATTTTACGGTTTTTAAGTGAGCGGATGTTGAATAAAGATATGACCAAAAATAATATTGACTCGCCAGAT
>CAZNCM010000300.1:0-7462 GCA_964571155.1 uncultured Lyngbya sp.
GAATATCCCGTCAAAACCATCACCTGGAAAGTCGGTGAAGAAGATCAACTCACTCAGTTATTGAAAAAAGTTGATATTCTGATTTTAAATCATGGCATTAATGTTCATGGAGAACGCACGCCCCAAGCAATCACCAACTCTTATGAAATCAATGCGTTTTCAAGTTGGCGGTTGCTCGAAATATTTCTGTCAACCGTAGAAACCAATACAGATGTTGCTCGCAAAGAAATTTGGGTCAATACCAGCGAAGCCGAAGTCAGTCCGGCATTGAGTCCGTTATATGAACTCAGTAAACGAACTTTAGGAGATTTAATTACCCTCAGACGTTTAGATGCGCCCTGCGTCATTCGGAAATTAATTTTAGGGCCGTTTAAAAGTAATTTGAATCCGATTGGTGTGATGTCACCGGACTGGGTTGCCAAACAAATTGTCAAACAAGCCAGTTCAGATATGAGAACAATTATCGTAACGATTAACCCAATTACTTTTATTGCTTTTCCGGTCAAAGAGTTTTTTGTTTCTCTGTACTTCAAACTCTTTACTCACAAATCTATTCCGACATTCTTACGGAAAGAAGTATCTTCTTCCGAGACATTTTCTAAACTTAATTAATCACGACGATTTAACTCTGAGTTTGTCGTGGAACCCGAATCACAAACTCAGTTCCTTTTCCCAAAGTTGAGTTCACCTCAATCGCTCCCTGATGCTTTTCGACAATAATAGACTGAGCGATCGCCAATCCTAACCCCGTACCTTTACCAACAGCTTTTGTTGTAAATAAATCGTCAAAAATCTTTTGTTTAACTTCTTCATTCATCCCTTTACCATTATCAGCAATGGCAATTTTTACTTGTTCATTTTCTAATGAGGTTGTAATTGTGATGCGATGAGGATTTAACTTAATTTCGGCCTTACTTCGACCTGTATTTGATTCGTCTAAAGCATCAATTGCATTGGCGATAATATTCATAAATACCTGATTCAATTGACCGGGAAAACAGTAAATTTGAGGTAAATCCCCATAGTGGGTAATGACTTTAATTTCCGGACGATGTTCGTTAGCTTTGAGGCGATGTTTGAGAATTAATAGTGTGCTATCAATCCCTTCGTGAATGTCAAACGGCACTTTGTGATCTCGATCGGCACGGGAAAAGACTCTTAAACTGGTACTAATTCCTTTGATGCGATCGCACCCAATTTGCATTGAGGCTAACATTTTGGGCAAGTCTTCTAAAAGATATTCAATTTCTAATTCTTCGGCTTGCTCGGTTATTTCATCGTCGGGATTCGGGTATTTTTCTTGATAGAGCGCGATAAATTCTGTGAGGTCTTGGACGGCGGCGATCGCTTCGCTCACATTGCCCGAAATAAAACCAACGGGGTTATTAATTTCATGGGCTACTCCGGACACTAAATTCCCCAAAGCCGACATTTTTTCGCTTTGAATAAGTTGTAATTGGGCTTGTTGTAAGGCAAGTTCGGCTTTTTTGCGCTCGTTAATATCTAAAAACAATCCATCCCAAACTACCGTTCCATCCGAACGCTGTTCAACTCGTGACTCACCATGAATCCACTTGACACTTCCTGATGGGGTGATGATTCGCCCTTCCCATTGCCAGGATACACTAGCTTCGAGGGCATGGGTTCGAGCCTGTTCAAAACTGACCCGATCTTCTGGATGCACCATTTTTGTTATAAACTGGACTTCGGCGGTGGCTTGTTCGGAGGTGATTTCAAACAGGTCGTGACAGTCTGCACTGATATAAGCGAGTGAGAGTACACCATCAGGAGTCATCTGATATTGATAAACAACTCCAGGCACGTTGTTTACTAAATTGTGGAAGCGAGATTGGGCGGCACTCAATTCAACCAATGACTGTTCTAAGCGCTGGGAATATTCCTGCGATCGCTCGTAGAGGCGGGCATTTTCAAGAGAAATTGCAGCTTGAGCGCAAAGTAAATTGAGCAGTTCTACGCGATCGCGAGTAAAGGCTCCTGCGGTTAAGTTATTTTCTAGATATAAAATTCCCAGTAACTTGCCCTGATGTAAAATCGGGCTACACAAAATACTCTGGGGTTGGTGTTGCTGAATGTAGGGGTCGCGAGCTAAAGTTGGCTCAATGCGAGCATCAGTTACGACCTCAGTCTGCAAGTTATGCTTGACTTTGTAGATTAGTTTTTGGGGAATATCGTTACTTTCTTCAACAGGAATACGCTGTAATACTATGGGTTCTGTCCCCAAAGTCATTGACCCTTTTATGAGCAGGCGATTATCTAGCATTAACATTAATACGCATTTATCACCTCCCGCATTTTCGATAACGATTGAAAGTAACGATGACAGCAGTTTTTCCAGTTCGATTTCACTGGAGATAGTTTGGTAAGCTTTGAGAATGGTGGCTAAATCTAGGGTATCGGAGATACTGCTACTGGTGCATGTAGCAGAACTGGTAGATGTGACAGCCCCCAAGGTGAAGATAGTTTCGTTAGTCGAAAGGGTCGAACGGATTGGCTGTAATATGGGGGCAAGTAGTTGGGGGTAGCGCTTTTCTAAGTCGGCGACTTTGGCTGTTGCTCCCCAGCGCGAGTAACAATAATAGGCTTCTTGCATATATCCGGCCGCAAATTTTTCTTGGCCCCATTCGAGATAAAATTTAGCAGCGAGTTCGTTGGCTAAGGCTTCTTCTTGGATGTATTCGTTGACTTTGGCTCCTGCTATTGCGCGATCGTATAGCTCGATCGCTTCTAATTTTTGTCCAGATAAACCGGTTAAAATAGCATTAACGAGATCGTACTTATGAGCAAAATTTTCCGGACAACTCGCTGCCCATAAACTGAGTTGTTCTTGGTTTGAGCTAACTTTTTGGATGTAACTATTGTCCAGACCTAGAGAATGAGTTCGACAATATTCAGCGATCGCAATAGATTGATAGAAATTGATAGCGGCAACCTGATATTTTCCGGTAATTGTACCAACAAGTTCTTCAGCCCCCTGAGATGATTCCACTGCTTCTGCATAACGCCCGTAAAAACATAGAAACTTAGTTTTGAGAAGCAAATAGTGGCAAATTGCATAATCGCTGTTATTGGTCTTACATACCTGAAGATGCTGTTCTTCAGTCGGGAGGTTCTCCGTAGAACTAGCTGTCAGTTTAGCCAGCCAAATATTTAATCCAGAGATAACATCTACAGCAAGTTGATAGTTAAGTTTTTTGGCAGCAAATTCTAAGTATTCAGGAAGATTTTGCTGAATTGCTAATAAGCTGTCTCCGGAATAAAATGAATTAATCGGCTTGTACATCAAAAGATTGCCAGAGAAAACCATCTCCCCAGACTCTAGCCCAGGCACTAATCCTTCATCAAAGATAGGGATCGAGCAACGTAAGGGACGCACCCAAGAAAGGAGATTATTCCCTAACATATAACAAGCCTTGCATAGAGTATCTGATTGTCTGAATCGTTTAGCTAAACTTTCTGCAAGCACTCCAAAATCATAGCCCAATTGATATTGATGATGATAATATCCTAGATACATCCCATAGGCTGAAAATCCGTTTCCAGATTCAGCGATCACCCCACAATCGAGAGATACTGAAACCATCGACAATGCGACGAAAAAGTATAGCTCTCCCTTCTGTAAAACATAGACGGGTACTATTAAATTATCCAGGATTTTGACGATCAGACATTTCTCTGGTTCGGTTGCTATTGGTTCATTTACAAGCTGCTCTGGGCTGCGATTCGCTAGTTTTATTTGAATGTCTTTTTGATAAGATTCTAGTTTCTCTGATAAGTCAATTTCTGACAAATCAAAATTCAAGCAAGACAATGCTTTTTGTCCATACTCAAGTGCTTGGAGATACTGACCTTGCAATGTAAACATCAGAATTGCTAGGTTAAAGGCTTTCGCTCTTTCAATTTCTTCTTTTGCAAAGCGAGAAATGAGTTCAACAATTTTCAGAGACGATGAAAAATCACCCGACAAATATTGAACTTCTGCTAGATGAAAATAAACTTCCAAGGACTTTTCATAACATTGCTGCCATTTATTTGGAGGCAACAAGCGTTCGGCTACCATAAAATAGTTAACAGCAGACCCATAGGCAGTAGACTCTTTAGCCTTTTTTCCAGCAATACAGTTTAGCTCTAAAAGTTCTAAACGTTCTTCCTTGCTTTGATGGAATTCCAAGCCTTGATTTAAGTAATTGACCACCATAAAAATTTTGCTGTCTTGTTCCTCTAGGGAAATACTCTCCAGCAAAAGCCTGCCAATTTGAAAGCTAGTTAATTGTCGCAATGACTCAGGAATCAAAGAATAAGCTGCTTGTTGAACGCGATCGTGTAAAAATTTATAAGTGGGATTGGCTGAAGCTTGGAAAACTTCTTCGCTATCGGATTGGGTAAAGAATTTATAAATTTTGGTAGTAGGAATTACCAAGCCTTCTTGCAATGCTTCCCATAAAGCTGTAGCCGTCGCTCCTGCTGATTGTTCGCTCACAATAACTAAGGTATTCAAATCAAACTCAGCCCCAATACAAGCTGCCAATTTGAGTACATCCTGAGTCTGTGTCGGCAATTTCTGCAATTGTAAAGCCATAAACTCTACCACATCATCAGTAATTGCTAGAGTTTGAACTTGGGTAAGATCGCACTGCCAATGTCGGGTATCCCAATCAAAACTAATTAATTTATCGTCATGTAAGGCTTTGAGAAACTGGGTGGCAAAAAAAGGATTTCCTTGAGTCTTTTGATAGACTAATTTGGTTAAAGTTTTGGCTATAGATAACTCGCAATTCAGCGTATCTGCCACCAACTGATTCATGTCTAATTCCCTTAAAGCTGGCAAAGTAATTGTATTTACTGTGGCCTCTGCTTTAATGATTTTATCTATTGTTAAAATAAATGGATGTACTGGCGAAACTTCATTATCCCGATAAGCTCCTAATATTAATAGATATCCTGTGTCTTGCAGCAGCAATTTCAACAAATTTAGGGAAGCTGAATCTGCCCATTGCAAGTCATCTAAAAACATCACTAAGGGATGTTCAATGCTTGTAAATACTTGTACAAATTTTTGAAATAGCAAACTAAAGCGATTTTGGGCGGCACTGCCTGATAATTCTGGGGCTGGTGGCTGTTTACCGATAATATTTTCTAACTCGGGAATGACATCAATTAAGACTTGTCCGCTATCTCCCACTGCTGCTAATATTTGATTTTTCCATTGTTGAATTTGAGCATCATTTTCTGATAATAATTGTCCCATTAAGTCGCGGAATGCTTGCACAAATGCACTGAAGGGAATGTTGCGGTTGAACTGGTCGTATTTCCCTTTGATAAAATAACCGCGTTGTTGGACAATCGGTTTGTGAACTTCGTTGACGACGGCGGTTTTCCCAATACCGGAAAATCCCGCAACGAGCATCATTTCTGTTGCGCCGGCACTCACTCTTTCAAAGGCTTGTAGCAGGGTTTCTACTTCGGTTTCTCGTCCGTAGAGTTTGTCGGGAATCAGAAAGCGATCGCAGATATCTCGTTTAGCAATGGTAAAGTCAGAGATTTGACCTATTTGTTGAAGTTGAGTTAAACATTGTTCTAAATCCGATTTCAATCCCCAGGCACTTTGATAGCGCTCTTCGGTATTTTTTGCCATCAATTTTTTAATAATTTTTGAAATAATTAACGGAATTTGTGAGTTAATTTCATGAGCATTGGGTGCTGTTTTAGCCAGATGACAATGTACCAATTCCATGGGGTCATTGGATTCAAAAGGTAATTTTCCTGTAAGTAATTCATAAAAAGTTATACCTAAAGAATAAAAATCGCTCCGATAATCAATTCCCCGATTCATTCTCCCGGTTTGTTCGGGGGAAATATAAGCAAGGGTTCCTTCTAATACGTTGGGATTTTGGATTTCTTGAGTTTCTCGGGGTAATAGGGTGGCGATGCTAAAGTCGATTAATTTTACTTCTTTGGTTTCGGGATTAATTAAAATATTGGCAGGTTTAATATCTTTGTGAATGACGCGGTTTTGGTAGATATAGTGGAGAATATCTGTGAGTTGGATGGCAATGTTCAGAAATTCGGCTAAAGGTAAAGATTTTTGATTTGGGCTTTCATTGGTGGCTTTCTTCAGATAGTCAGATAGGGAGACTCCACCAAAGTCTTCCATAATTAGGGCGTAGCTATTACGGTAGGTTTCTAATGTTAATGGTTGGATAATGCTCGGAAAATTGAGATTTTTGGCAATGCTATATTGGTTGCGAAATTGCAGGAGTTCGGTAAAGTTGGGATATTCATTTTGAAGAATTTTGATGACAACCGGCTGTCCATCGCGGGTACGGATAGCTCGATAGACGAGGGTGCGTGTACCTGCGTATAATTGTTCTGTGATTTGATAACCTGATAAATGGGGGTGGGCGTTCATCATTCGTTTTTTCTCTATTAGACACCAGGTCAATTTTAATATTTAATTTTATTATAGAATAATATTTAATTGTATTCTATGATTTGACCGGGATTGTGATCTCAAACACAGTCCCCTCACCAGGTACAGAATTAACTGTAATTTTCCCCTGATGTTTTTCGACAATAATAGACTGAGCGATCGCTAATCCCAAGCCTGTACCTTTACCAACAGCTTTTGTTGTAAATAAATGATCAAAAATCTTTTGTTTAACTTCTTCATTCATCCCTTTACCATTATCAGCAATTGAGATTTTTACGCTTTGATTTTCTAATAAGGTTTGAATGGTAATGCGGTTAGGGTTGGCTTGAATCTCAGCCAAACTTCGATCTATGTTTAATTCGTCTAACGCATCAATGGCATTAGCCAGAATATTCATAAAGACCTGATTGAGTTGCCCTGGAAAACATTCAATTTCTGGTAGATTTCCATAGTTAGTAATTACTTCAATAGTTTTGAGGCGATGTTTGAGAATTAATAGTGTGCTATCAATCCCTTCGTGAATATTAAATTGTACTTTGTACTCGCGGTCGGCTCGGGAGAAAGTGCGAAGTGAAGTGCTAATATTCTTTAACCTGTCGCACGCCATCTCCATAGAATCAATCATCTGAGGCAAGTCTTCTAAGGTATAGTCCAAGTCAATTTCTTCGGCATGGTCGATAATTTCCTCACTGGAATTGGGGAAGGTTTCTTGATAGAGTTTTAAGTGTTCAATAAGATCGCCAACAGCCGGTTCAGTTTGTTGAAGAGTAGCAGCAATAAAACCTAGAGGATTATTCATTTCATGGCCAACTCCTGAAACTAAATTACCCAAGGCTGACATTTTTTCACTTTGAACTATTGTGAGTTGGGCTTGTTGTAGGTCTTGTAATGCTTGTTGTGCTGCTTGATATAAACGGGCATTTTCTAAGGAAATGGCAGCTTGAGCGCAAATGAGATTGAGGAGTTCTACGCGATCGCTGGTAAATGCTCCTAAAGTTAAGTTATTTTCCAGAT
>CAZNCM010000301.1:0-4944 GCA_964571155.1 uncultured Lyngbya sp.
CAACACCCCGGCGTTCACATCTTAGAAGGCGGTATTGTGGAACATTCTCTCGATATTGACTGGAGAATTATGAAAATTGTCAATATGCAAGTTCCCGCCCGTCAACTGTTTGCCTGTTTTGCCGAATCAATGTTGTTGGAGTTTGAAAAAATTTACACCAATTTTTCGTGGGGGCGCAATCAAATCACTGTTGACAAAATGGATCTGATCGGTCGAGTCTCGATTAAACACGGATTTAAACCCTTACTGCTTTCCCTCTAAAGACAGTAACCCGTATTGTAAGGGCGGGTTCCACCGAGATGTATGTTGATCGCCAATCTGTATCAACCCCTCACCGTCACCCGTGAGAAAAGCTGTTCATGTGTTGAGTGGGTTCAGATCGGTTGTTGCTAAAAACACCTACATTTTCGCGGAACCCGCCCCTACAAAATAACGCTCAGGGCGGGTTTATTAATGTTGTTTGTTGGAGATCTAAATTGAGGCTGAATTTGCCCTTACTGTCTCAGTTTCTCAGACCACACTCGTGTCGGTAATCCCCAAATATAGATAAACCCTTCAGCCGCTTTGTGATCGAAGACATCTTCTGATCCGTAAGTTGCCAAATCCATACTATAGAGGGAATTTGCAGATTGACGCCCAACCATGATTGCATTGCCTTTAAACAGTTTCACCCGCACAACACCCGTCACTTTTTCTTGCGTTTGCTCAACAAAGGCATCGAGCGCTCCTTTCAACGGGCTAAACCACAAACCATTATAAACAAGCTGGCTATAGGTTTCTTCAATTCCCCGCTTATAGCGCGTCACATCTGCCGTTAGGGTTAAACTTTCGAGATCCCGATGAGCATGAATCAACACCGTCATCGCCGGACATTCATAAATCTCGCGAGACTTAATCCCGACTAAACGGTTTTCAATCATGTCAATTCGTCCGATGCCATGATTACCTGACATTTCATTGAGCTTGGTAATCAAAGCCACCCCGTCAAGGTTTTCTCCGTTTAAACTCACCGGAATCCCTTTTTCAAAGCCAATTTCTACATATTCTGGCTCGTTGGGTGTGTCTTCAATCGCTTTGGTGAGGCGATAGACATCTTTGGGGGCTTCTACCCAAGGATCTTCAAGTGGCCCGGCTTCGATAGCCATTCCCAACAAATTGCGATCTAAACTATAGGGAGAAGACTTTTTCACCGGAAACTGAATTCCGCATTTTTCCCCATAAGCAATCGTTTCTTCCCGACTCATTCCCCATTCCCTCGCGGGAGCGAGAATTTTGAGTTTCGGGTTAAGTGCGGTAATCGAAACATCAAAGCGCACCTGATCATTTCCCTTTCCGGTACACCCGTGAGCAATCGCATCCGCCCCATATTTTTCGGCGGCTTCAACTAAAATTTGAGCAATCAGTGGACGAGCTAAAGCCGTGGAGAGGGGATAGCGATTTTCATAAAACGCATTGGCTTGAATGGCGGGAAAGGCGAACTCGTTGACAAATCTCTCCCGTACATCAATCACAAGAGATTCCTCGGCTCCCGAATCAAGTGCTTTTTGCTTAATCGGTTCGAGTTCATCTCCCTGTCCTAAGTCAGCGGCTAGCGTGATGACTCCTTCGACTCCAAACTCATTTTTTAAATAGGGAATACAGACAGAGGTATCGACTCCACCGGAATAGGCTAATACAGCTTTCGTAGCGCGACCCATGAGTTGTTTACTCCTAACACAAGTTAAACTTTCATTATTCACCCATTTTTGGCGAGTGGTTGTCAGAGATGATGCAGATTTTTTAATCTCTGGTTTGTCGAGGCAAAAATCAAAGGTTAAACTACGGTGATTATCGTCTCGGTTTAGACAAACAAATGAATGTCTAAATATACAATCGCTAGATAGGCAGCTAACCAAATTATTAAGCTTAATTTAAGCATCCGATCTTTCAGCACAATCCGATCCGGTTCTTCTCCAATCGCCAGAACTGTCACCATCCATTTATAGTGCATGACGGCATAGTAAACTATCGGCACCGTGATCACCAGTGAGGGATTTTTATCTGAGGCAATGGTAAACAACGCATAACACATAATCGTCATGGTCGCGGTGCTATTGAGTAAAGAATCTAAAAAAGGAAGGGTATATTGTTCTAAAACAGGACGTTGTTTATTGGCTTGACCGCGTTGATAAAAGAGTTGGAGATAATGTTGATTAATAAGCGGGGTTTGATGGGGTTTAAATTCTGATTCTAAATTTGATGTTGATTCAGAGTTAATATTTTGATTGAGAAGGGCTAACAGTTCGGCTCGGCGTTTGGCAAATCCTAAAAATAGAGTTAGAAAAAACGTACAGAGGGTAATCCAAGCCGTAGGAATATCACCTAAAGCATAAATTCCAGCTAAGAGTCGCAAGACAAAACCAAAGGCAATACAACTCACATCAAATAGAGGTTGATTTTTAAGATGGAGAGAATAAAAGATATTATTGATAGCATAAAGTAACACACAGGTTAAAGTTGCCCATCCTAAATGAGAGGCTCCCACAATTGAAAATGTTGCTAAAAATAACCCAATACAAAAAGCAGTTTTAATCCTAATTTTACCACTCGCAATTGGGCGAAATCGTTTTTTCGGATGTCGGCGATCTCGTTCTACATCTTGAATATCATTAAAGATATAAACGGCTGAAGCCATTGCCGAAAATAAAACAACGGTTAACCCACTCAAAATGATAGACTGAGGTTCTAATAATCGTTCCCCAAAAATCACCCCCGCTAGACAGAAAAGGTTTTTTGTCCATTGATGAGGACGCAATAATTTAATGATCTCTAAACCTTGACTTTGTTGAGACTCTAGAGAAGAATCACCCTCTTGGATCTCATTGGATTTCGCAGATAAAGAGATTTTTTCTTGATAAGTCTCTTTCATTTTCCAGTCCTCACTCACACCACTAACATTTCGTTAAGAGAGAATCATAATCCTGGTATTTCTTAACGTGACATGATTATAATCCCTGCGAGGATCATTCCTAACCCTATCCATTGATTAATTTCCAATCGTTCCCCGAAGAACCAACCCCCCGCCACCGCAATTAAACTAAATCCAATTCCAGCAAAAACGGGATAAGCGACAGAAACGGGCAATTTTTCTAAGGCTTTGGCAAACAAAATCACGTTGATACCATAAACCCCTAATCCAGCAAGAAACCAAGGAGACAACAGTAAGCCGAGAAGACTAGAATCTGTGGCAACTAAACGGGATTTTTTCAGGAGTAAACTCCCCATCGAGTTATTGATCGCAGCGATCAACACAAAAGCCCAACCACTGAGATTTAAGTTCATATCATTGCCTCATTTTTAATTAGGTTAGCACTCTTTTTAGTTTGGGTTTAATCAAGTAAAAAATTCGATATCAACCCATGGCAGTGGCAAGGATAAACTTGGTGAAATTGTGATGGGGGTTCGTGAAATTTTAAGTCTACCTGAACCCATTTCAGTGATTTCACCCGGAAATTAACCTGATAAAAACAGTGAAAAACTGCTGTTAGCCAGAGACTAGCAGCTAGGACTTTAATGAAAATTCTCTAACTGGTTATTGGGTTTGAGAAAGGGTTCTGAAACATCTGCATAGTTTTATTCAGAAAAGACAAAGAAGAATTCATAGATCTCAAGTTAAAAAAAAAGTTTCTCCGTAAATTTTCTTCCCAAGTGACTGTTCTTTGTTGATAGTCTTCGCGATCAGAAGGATAAATTGGCGGAACCCGAACATGAAGCGATCGTGCTAACAGCAACCAACGCTGATCATTGGTAATATAACCAATTTCTACCAAATAATCGCGATCACTCATCGGTACAGAAATATGCCATTCACGCGCGAGTTCATCACACTCATAAAACTCAACACTATAAGGATCTTGAGTATCAAGATCAATCTCTGTCACATCACACACCCGTAAGGCGAGTTGTTTTCCTCCTTGTTGGCGTAACTTTTCTCGATCTTCGTTGGGAATATCCCAATACACATAAATAAAGTTGGGATCAATCGGTAAAAGAACAATTTTTGTTTCACCATAACCGTCTGGTAAACTGGGCAATCCTTCATCGACTGCTGCCAATTGTTCAATTGTCTCTGACTGTCCGAGATTAAATTTAGTTGCCGCAATATTAGACTGAGTTTCATCCTCTGAAAGCATTTCTTCCGCAGAAGTTGAGGCGGTTGAAGGTTCTACTAACTGAGGGCTTTCTATTGAGAATATTTCAACTTTCGGAACCGACTTTGATTCTTCTCTTTTCGGAGAACTTCTATGCGGTTGACTTGTTGTGTTAACGGTTTCTGTTGAGGGAATATTTTGATCAAATTCTGGGTTTTTAATTGATGTAGATGGGGGTTCGATTACAGAAGAAACTTCTGTTGATATCGTATCTAAACCCGATTGAGTTGGGGCGTGTTCAACCCCAGTCGTCGTCTCGGTTTCTTCCGGTTGATCTTCTGGAGAAGGTTCAATTTGATCAGTCGGTTCAGCCGTTTCTTCTTCCGGTTGATCAACGGGTTCATCCTCAGCTTCATCAGTTGTTTCTGGGGGAGGTTCTGGCCAGGGAAAATCCCAGGGAAAGTGAATATAAGTGGAACGAACTAACTTTAACCAACGACCTTCTTCTGTCACGTAGCCGATTTCTGCAATATAATCCCGTTCTTTCATCGGCACATGGATATATAACTCTTTAGCCGACTCCTCACATTCATACTCTTGTAAGCTGTGAGGCTTTTGAACATCCATGTCGATAAAGGTCACATCGTAGAAACGCAGTGCAAACTGTTGTCCTCCCTGTTGACGGATTTGCTGTCTATCTTCGTCGAGGATATTCCAATAAGCATAGAGGTTCTCAGGATCATGAAGTTCGAGAACAATCCAGCTTTCGTGATCACTGAGAGAGGATTCTTCCTCCGAAGCCACGACAGAAGCC
>CAZNCM010000301.1:4976-7459 GCA_964571155.1 uncultured Lyngbya sp.
GCTAGAAGCAACTTCGGAATGTTTGGGTTGCTTTGGGGGATTAGAAGTGGTCACTGTCGCTGGCTGAGATGTCTCTGTCTGTTGTCGAGGAACATCTGTCATTGAACTGATTGTATCTGTTGTCTGCTTGATGTCTTGGGCGTTGTCTGATTTAGAATCCGAGGCAGAATCTGAACCGTTGTCAATTTCTGGAAAAGCCATTCCTGCTATTGCTCCGCCAACTCGCGTAGAACTATCTGCTGTTGAGTCTAGAGTATCAGAAGTTGCCGCACTGATGTTTTCTATTTCGAGAGTTTCAGTATGTAAAGACTGATCGACAATGGCTTCACTCGCCTCTACTGGGGCTTTTATCTCGTCTGCTTCTTGGGGTTCGTTGACAGTATCGAGAGATTCTGTACTCACTCTCGACGCCACTCCACCTGTTAAGGCAACATTTCCGGGTTGTGTTAAATTGTCTGTTAAGTTTTCTGTTAAACTTTCTGTGGTTTTTTCTTCTTTTTCTGCAAGATTAGTGATGATTTCTGGAGGTTTAATCTGATCTTCTTCTAAGGGATTGACAGATTCTGCGATCGCAAAATCAATGGTAAGTTCTTCAGATTCAATATTTTTGAATTGATCGTCTTTTGTTTCGGTTTCTGAGTCTAATTCTGAGTCTAAGATTATCGATTTGGCTAAGGTTTGAGTAGATTGTAACTGATCAATCTGATTCTTGTCTGATTCTGAAGTGACTGATAGTGTTAAGCTAGGTTCGGCTTCTTCAATCTGATTATTTTGTTGTTCTGCTAACGGTTCATTTTCTACTGCTGAAAATATGACTTCTTCTTCCTGAACTTCTATAAGATTTTTATTGTTTTCTTGAGTTTCATCAAGATTACTGGCTTCTAAGACCTGATTTTGTACTGCTGAAACATCCTCAATTTTTTCTTCTGTATCGTGCCAAAGATCTGCTTCTAAGTCGTGATCTTGATAACGTTCTATCACTTGATTATCAAGAACAACAAACGGTTCAGCCCTAATGTTTGCAAGGATTGGTTCTCCGTTCTCTTGGGTTGAAACATCTTCTAAATTTTCTGGAGTCTCGTTAATCTGATCGTCTTCTGAGTGATTAAATTGAGAACTTTCTTCTAATGATTTTTCCTCAATTTTTGCACTATTCGTCACTTCTAAAATCGAAGGATCTGAAACAGAATCAGTCTCAGAAATCGTTTGTGTTGCTGAATGAGTAGTTTCTAACGCTTTATTTTCCGATTGAGAAGTGGTGGATAAAGGTTGATTATTTTTAGTAATCGGTTCAGACTTTGAAGCACGATTTCTTAGCATCCAAACTGAAACCAAACCGAATAGAATTAAGATCGGTATTAATCCCCATAACCCTATCGGTATTCGTAGAACTTCCGAGTTAGCAGGTTGTTCAGTTTGTGGATATTCTTCGATTGGGCGATTAGACTGTTGAGAGATAATTGTCGAGGAAATGTTGATCGGGCGATTCATCACGGGGGAAACAGTCGGACTCATTGCTATTGTATCCGTTAGATGGGTTGAGATTGCCCAATTTGAAGTCGATTGTTCAATCTCCAAGAAAGCTAGTTTTGTCTCGACTGCTGACACCGGGGTTATGTGAGTCAACCCTAAAAAAGCTTGAGGTCTAAAAACCAGATCTTGATCCGCCAAGTCACTGTATTGATCAAGCGGAAAAGAGGCTGCTAAAAAGTAGAGTCGCGTTTGTGGCATCACGGGAAGATTAAGGTGATCGGGGTTTAGCACTTCCGAAGCGATCGCACTGCTGATTTTACCACCTCAAGGTGATAAAGTCTTGTCTTTTGGCAATGATTTAGAAATATTTTTCTAGAATCTTAACGAAGATACTCAACAGTTATACACCCCGATCTATTGATCTGGGGTGCTTGCTTGATCATTTTTCTGTGGATTCGCTGGATATAGATTGTTCTTGGTTGCGTCTCTTGTTGGGTGTTGCTGTGTGGAAGATTGTTTTAATATTTTTTTAACCAGTTAAGAACACTAACAAGGGTTAAATATCAACGATGCCAAAAACAACTCTATAAAGACTTCAACTGGATCAAGTATTGATTTCTATGACTTTTCCTCTGGCGCTTCTTCGCTGGAACTTGGGGAAGATTGATACAAACTATCGAGTTGAGTACGAGCATCTTGCATTGAGAAAGAACGCATCACCAGTAACGGCTCTCTGACTATCTTACCAGAATCATCGAGGAGTTCAGGATGGGAAGCATTTCTCAACGTACCCGATGAGTCGCGATAGGTATTTCGAGGCATTGGAGGTCTCTGAGATTCCATCCCGACAACGATCAAACTGTGAATCAAATTACGCACAGCTAAAAATGCAAGAATGGTAAAAGCAAGAATGTAAATCAAATGTAACATCGTATTCTCCTTTGAATTTATGAGTCTGCTAGTGGAAGTAACAAAGATTTTTAAAAATGAATAATCATTAAATCACAATC
>CAZNCM010000302.1:0-972 GCA_964571155.1 uncultured Lyngbya sp.
GGTTGTCCGGTGGGTGTGACAACTCAACGGGAAGATTTACGCAAACGTTTCCCCGGTACGCCGGATCATGTGGTGAATTTCTTCTACTTGATCGCGGAGGAAGTGCGACAGTTATTGGCGCGTTTGGGCTATCGTTCGTTAACCGAGATTATGGGGCGTTCCGATCTACTGAAAATGCGTGAAGGGGTACAACTGACCAAGACAAGCGCGATTAATCTCGATTGTTTGATCAATTTGCCAGATACCCGAAATAACCGCGATTGGTTGAACCATGAGGGTGTTCACAGTAACGGGCCTGTCTTGGATGATGTGTTACTTGAAGATGCGGATATTGCGGCGGCGATTCGTAACCAGGGTACGGTTAATAAAACGGTTCGACTGGTGAATACAGACCGAACAGTGGGAACACGAATTGCTGGAAAAATTGCGGCGATGTACGGCAATACCGGATTTTCCGGGCAAATTAGCCTGAATTTTACAGGTTCGGCGGGTCAGAGTTTTGGGGCGTTTAATTTACCGGGGATGACCCTAAGTTTGACTGGGGAAGCGAATGATTATGTCGGTAAAGGAATGCACGGGGGTGAGTTAATTATCAAGCCCTCCACAGAAGCGAGTTATGATCCGTCGAAAAACGTGATTATTGGCAATACCTGTTTGTACGGGGCGACGGGAGGAACCCTGTATGCTTTGGGTCAAGCGGGAGAACGGTTTGCCGTGCGGAACTCCATGGGACGGGCGGTGATTGAAGGTGCTGGTGATCACTGTTGTGAGTATATGACGGGCGGTGTTGTCGTGGTGTTGGGTGCGGTTGGTCGCAACGTGGCAGCGGGTCAAACGGGCGGTATTGGCTATTTCCTCGATGAAAATAACCAGTTCCCAGAACGGTTAAATGGGGAAATTGTCAAGATTCAGCGCGTTTGTACTCCGGCCGGCGAAAAGCAGTTAAAGGAATTGATCGAGCAACACGCGGAA
>CAZNCM010000302.1:982-4239 GCA_964571155.1 uncultured Lyngbya sp.
CAGACAATTTTAGCGAATTGGGCTGAGTATTTGCCGAAGTTCTGGCAAGTGGTACCACCGTCCGAGGAGAATACTCCTGAAGCAAGTGCGGAAGGGTCTACGGAGAAAGTAGCGGTTGCTGCTTCCTAGCCTAGTTAGACTCCAGAAAATTTGAACAAAATCAGTTAGGGGCGCACTGGCTTTGCGCCTCTTTCTTTTTTAATCAACACTTAAGCATTTGATGTTGGTAAGTCGCATTCTTTTCTCGATTTCCGATACAAGTTTATGAAAAATTCATAAAACATTGAGGATATTTTTACATAACTCTCTTTTGATCGAGATATTGTTACCTTTACGATAGTAATCAACCGCTTGGTCAGCCAACTGAAAATTTTAATGAAATGAGTAGTATTTTTCAAAAAATTGCTCTAGCTGCTAGCTTGGGACTAACTACAGCGCTAACAGTAGCTTTACCCGGAAACGCATCTGTCTTCTATGATCTAAAGTTTTTTGATAATGATGGAAATCTAACAGGATCGGGAATATTTAGCCATGAAGACGAGCCATTTGAGGGAATATTAGAAAAATGCCAATATTTGCCTTGGTGCAACGAGTCTCTGTATGAAATCAATGTTAGTGATAACTATTTCAAAGTTGATAATTTTTCTGTCTTAACAGATGATGGCCCGTTTGCTCAATGGGAATTAGGTGTAAATTTTCAAAGTCAGCTTTTTTGGCGACCGTTTGATGATGTAAAGCTAGCCAGCTATTATCTTTCTGGACGTTTTGAGTATACTCTTGAGGAGGGTTGGGTTGCGAGTAGAAGAGTGGCTCCATTTTTAGATTGGGCTTTGGTCATGTCACCGGATGGTACATGGGATACTCGTATACCTGGCCCTCCTGATTTTCTCAAAAGAGGAAGTGGAACTTGGACGGTAACTCGGCGAGTATCAGTTCCCGAACCCACATCAATTGCAGGACTGATCGCATTCGGGGTATTTGGAATCGGTTCTTTATATAATATTATGTCTTCTGGTGAGGACAACCTTGTTAACTCCAAAAAAACAAAGTGAGTGTAATCAGAAACCGGATTTCTTAGTTTGAGACTGCGTAAGTCCTGATTCAGTTTTACTCCTTTCCCTGGTTTACACTTTCGGAAATGAGACTTAAAAAGGTGACACCCGTCAAGATTTTATGATATGTTTGGAATGTACTTTTTTTCAAAAGAATCGGGGTGTCCAGGTATCGGCTTATACCAAATCTGGTTACTATAGGGTAGTTTATTCAATTCTCAAATTCCTTGGTAGCCAGGGTTTTGAGAATTGTGAATATCACCTTGGTAAAATGGATTTGGTATTAGATGCTAGTTTGGGTAAGATTATATCCTAAATTATAGTAAGTCTACAGTAGAGTAAGTATTTTTTCACAAAAGTGAATCGTTATTTAGTGAGCTGCTAGTTAGATATAAAGTAATAGGGATTACTTGAGTTTTCTAATAGTTAGTATCGGAATTTCTTGTACAAAATTATATATATCCGAGCTGAATCGCATGATCGCACGACCGAAAAATATACATGATAATGTTGTATATTCTGCAATCAATATTTGTCGGGATATCTTAATAAGAATTTCAATAACTGGTTGAGGAAAATACTTATGATTAAGGTTAAACTGCTAAGATTATTCAGCTATATTGTTATTGGTAGCTTATTTTTTCTAACAACAAATCTTCTTTTTGGTGTTCAACTCAAAGCCACATCAGCTAACTTAATTAGAATCGATCAATTTGGCTATAGACCTGAAGATCATAAAGTTGCAGTTATTGTTGATCCGCAGTTGGGTTTTAACGAGCAAGTTTCTTTCTTACCCGGACAAACCTATGAAGTTCGAGATGCGAAAACAGATCGAACCGTATATTCTGGAGAAATTCAACTTTGGGCTGATGGAAAAGTAGATTCTCAATCGGGAGATCAAGCCTGGTGGTTTGACTTTTCTGAAGTTAAAAATCAGGGTGATTACTATATTTATGATCCTGAAAATAACGAGCGTTCTTTCCCTTTTGAAATACGGGATGATGTTTATCGTCAAGTTTTGGTCACTGCAACTCGGATGTTTTTCTATCAGCGCAGTGGCTTTGCAAAAAAGCCTCCCTACGCCAATCCAAAATGGCAGGATGGAGCTGCTTTTTTAGGAGAACAGCAAGATAGTTCGGCTCGGTATTTATATGATAAGGATAATCCAAAATTAGAAAAAGATATGCGAGGGGGTTGGTTCGATGCGGGTGATCTGAATAAGTACGTTACATTTGCTAATAAACCGATTCATCAACTCTTAACTGCATATACACAAAACCCATCCATTTGGACTGACGATTTCAATATTCCCGAGTCAAAAAATGGCATTCCTGACTTAATCGATGAGATTAAATTTGAACTCGATTGGTTGGAAAGAATGCAGGATAATGATGGCGGAGTTTTTATTAAAATTGGCAATATCGACCATAATAGTGCTGAAAAACCGAGTCTAGATCGGCGTCCTCGCTATTACGGGCCAAAGTGTTCTTCTGCGACAATTGCAACGGCCAGTATGTTTGCTCATGCTGCATTGGTTTTACAGCAGTTTCCGGCTTTACAAGCTGACGCGAATGACTTAAAAAGTAGAGCAATACAAGCCTGGGAATGGTACGAAAGTAACCCGAAGAAAACCGATTGTGATTCCCAGGAAATTAAGTCGGGAGATGCCGATAGAAGTTTGGAAGAACAAACAGCAAACTCAGTTGTTGCTGCCGTTTATTTATTTGCCCTTAATAAAGAACAGAAATATACCGATTATATTAGAGAACATTTGAGTTCAACGCAACCCTTTTTAGATGATACTTGGTCTCGGTATCGACCGCAAGAAGGTGATGCGCTGCTATTTTACGCTCAACTTCCTCAAGCTAATCAAGGGATTAGAGAGCAGATTTTGAGCCGATTTAAAGAGATAGTTGCTTCTAATTCTAATTCCTATGGCTTCAATGAAAATCTTGATCCTTACCGTTCTTATATGCCTGATGCCCAGTATCATTGGGGAAGTAATCGAATTAAAGCAAACTATGGAAACACGAACTACGATGTGGTTTTTTTAAAGATAGATTCTGAGCATCAACATAGTTACAAAATCAGGGCGCTGGATCATTTACATTATTTACATGGAGTTAATCCATTAGGTATGGTTTATCTC
This sequence comes from uncultured Lyngbya sp., assembly GCA_964571155.1. Lineage (GTDB taxonomy): Bacteria > Cyanobacteriota > Cyanobacteriia > Cyanobacteriales > Microcoleaceae > Capilliphycus. The sequence continues at coordinate 4,184 of CAZNCM010000302.1, forward strand.
AGCAATATGTATGATAATGGAGCTGAGTATTGTGCAAATGAAATGTATCATGAATG
>CAZNCM010000302.1:4287-7449 GCA_964571155.1 uncultured Lyngbya sp.
CCAAGTACGGCCCTGCTCCTGGATATTTAACGGGAGGAGCAAACAAAAATTACACAGGCTCAATTAAAAGTGTTAGAACTCAACCTCCAATGAAGGCTTATGTTGATACAAACGATGTCTATCCAGTGAACTCTTGGGAAATTACCGAACCTGCTATTTATTATCAAAGTTCATATCTGAAGCTGCTTTCAAACTTTATTTCTAATTGAGAAAGTTTGCCCTATTCAAAATAAACAAAACTTTTATGGAAAAATTCCTCAAATATTTTGAACCGAGCTTTGCTGTTTTGGCAATCATTCACTATTCTGCAAACTGGCTTCCCCTAATTTTATCGGGAGGAGCGAGCGAGGGAGATGGAACCGATATCAACTCGTTTGATTTTACCTTAAATGTTCTTCTTTTTCTGCTGACTTATGTAATTTCTGCAAGCCTATTATTACTACGATGGAAAAAGTTTCTGATTTTTTCGACAAGAGGGACATTTATATGGATGATGATATTAATCGCATTGTCTTCTTATTTTTGGTCTGACTTTCCCGCCAGAACCCTAAAAAGTTGTATCGGCTTAATTGGTACTACTTTATTTGGTATTTATTTAGGCAGTCGTTATACTTTAAAAGAGCAATTGAAGTTGTTGGTTTGGGCTTATGGAATTATTGCTGTGTTGAGTATCCTTTTTGCAATTGGTTTACCTAGATATGGGGTAGAACAGGCTGTTCATGCGGGGGCTTGGCGAGGAATATATAACCATAAGAATCTTTTGGGAAGAGGGATGACAATGGGGGGAATCATTTTTGTATTATCACCGAATCTTTTTGAAAAGAAAGATCGATGGCTTTCTCGAGTAGGTTTAGGTATTATTTGTATTCTTTTAGTAATGGCAAAGTCATCTAGCTCACTGATCAATTTTACAGTTTTACTCATTAGCTTTACTGCCTATCGTATTCTTCGATTTCGCTATCTCCTTTTAATTCCTGCATTTTTAGCAATTGTCACTTTTAGTGCTACTATTTTTTATATTTATACTGAAAATGCAGAAGAATTACTGGGATTAATTGGCAAAGATCCATCTCTAACAGGTCGTACTGAGATTTGGGCTTGGGCGAGAGAAATGATTGATAAACGTCCTTTGCTAGGATATGGTTATACTGCATTTTGGCAGGGACTAGATGGTGAATCAGCTTATATTATTCGGGCAGCGAGATGGCCAGTTCCTTATTCTCATAATGGAATACTTGATTTGTGGTTAGATATAGGTTTGTTAGGTGTTATTGTTTACTGTATTGGCTTTGGAATTAACTTATTAAGATCAATTTTTATCGCTCGATTTAGTATAGGTATAGAGAGGATTTGGCCTTTAATTTTTTTCACTTATCTAATTCTCACCAATACAACGGAAGGAGGAATTATTTCTCAAAATAATATATTTTGGGTTTTGTATACTACTTTATCAATTTCAATAATGATGCCTATAGAGCAGAAAACCAAACCGCAACTATCATCAAAAACATTGCCCAACTCATGCACTAATACTTAAAAAATTTATCTTAAGAAAACTCCTTCTGAGTTCCTACTGCTACCCAATCTAAATGCGTGACAGTTCAATCTTTATGAAACTACATAAGAAAATTAAGTCAATGTCAAATTTTATTGACTTTTAAATATTTATAAGTTATCATCTAATTAACCGTTAAATTATTAAAGTTAAAAGCCATGAAAGGAATTTTTAATAAAACTTTTCAAAAAAGCCGTCTTTACAAGAGATGGCGTTACTCTAGTGCTTACTATGCTTTGTTGAAGTATACTAATAGGCACTATTTTCAATATTTAAATCAAGACTTTCAATTTTATTTAAAGACATTACCTATTTCCTGCAAGCTGATATTTGATGTAGGAGCTAATCATGGCGATAAAGCAATGATTTTCAAACAGATTGCACAACAAGTCGTATGTGTAGAGCCAGATGAATCGAGTTTTGAAGCACTTTCCATTAGGTATGGTAAAGATCCGAAAGTACAGTTAGAGAATATGGCTCTTGGAGCAAAATCAGGACAACAAAAATTTTTTGTTACCGCCGATGGATCTGCCTACAATACACTCAGTAAGAAGCAGAAAAAACAATTAGATTTAATGTTCAATAAAAATTCAAATCGGCAGGTCGTTGTTTCGGTATCTACTCTAGATTACTTAATTCATAAATACGGAATTCCAGATTTTATAAAAATTGATGTTGAAGGATATGAACATGAAGTTATACAAGGATTAAATCACACAATTCCTATAATAGCTTTTGAAGCAAATCTACCCGCTTTTTTGAATGAAACAATTTCAATTTTGGATAATTTCTGCCAAAAGAATAAATTAGTAAAGTTTAATTTAATGGATGTTGAGACACACAATTTTGTCTTTCCATCTAGGGTTCCTTATGAATCCATTATTTCTGTTTTAAATTTATCTAAAACTATTACTTATGATGTTTTTGTCTATAACTAAACGACTCTCCCCTAGTTTAAGATGATAACGCGAGCTTATAATCAGTTTTAAATAAGGTCTTTCAGTATTAGTCAACAGAAATCTTCATATTTTTAGACATGATAGTACAACCAAAATTTTGTATAATTACTCCCAGTTACACTCCTGACTTTGAAAGATGTCGATTGCTTTGTCACAGTATTGATAAGTTCATTTTTCCTGTCGTTAAACACTACATTATTGTTGATCAAAGAGATCTTAAGTTATTCAAGCAACTTGAAAGTTCTACAAGGGAAATTATTACCAAAGAATCTATACTACCTTGGTGGATTAAGAGATTACCGATATTCACTCAAAAAAATATCTGGCTGAGTCTTAAAACAGTTCCGCTTAGAGGTTGGCTAATTCAGCAGCTTACCAAGATGGCAATTGCTCAATACATTCAAGAAGATGTTCTCATCTTTATTGATTCCGATGTTGCTTTTGTTCGTCCTTTTGATCTTCAAAAGAGTTTAGTTCAGGGCGAAAAAATCCGCTTTTTTCAAGAACTTAATTCAATTCCTCAAGACTTGGGTCAATTTTATCAATGGTTTCAAACTATTAGTCAGTTATTACAAGTTCCAATGACTAACTTTCCCGCTCATAATTATGTTTGTCAGATTGTGACTTGGAAGCGTGATAATGTTTTTA
>CAZNCM010000303.1:0-7427 GCA_964571155.1 uncultured Lyngbya sp.
TTGATGCTTTTTTTGAGTATCGCACCGCAGCGCTTCAGGGTTTGATGACTGAAGCGATGGGTAAGGATACCGTTAAAACCAATGGATTTCGTTCACCGAAAGCGATCGCTCAGGTTGTTAGGAAACTTTCAAGTTAGTTGAAGCGAGGATCAGTTTTGTGTTTTAAGCTTCCATTGATTGCAAGTTCGGGATATATTCCTTGAAGTAATCTTTCAATCAGTTATAACCCGGAGAGCGATTTTTGCCAGTTGCTCATCTCCGCAAACGGCAAAAAACACCTCTGACACCATCCATCCACCCACAATGCCGGAACCTTGAACCTCGCTTTACAATTAGGACACTCCGACAACAGCGTTAACCCATGCTGAGAACAAAACATGGTTGTCTTATACTAAATCCGGTTCTCATACCCCTCTTGTTTTCATAACCTAGATTATTGATGATAGAGTCGGATTCGGTCAATTCTTATAAAGGGGTTTTGACAACAGGACTTGGTATTAAACTGCCATTCAATTTTGTGGCAAGGAGATTCAGCATAACAAGCCCCACACAAGCGGATCGGTTTTAACTTCATTCCAACTCCAGGAGGGGGTAACATTTCTTGCAACCGCTTCGCCTCAACTTCCAGCACTGCTGCTAAAGCTTCCAACTCCTTGAAAGATGGGAAAGGATTCAAATAGAACTTCTCCCAACGTGCGATCACCCCTCCTAATCCCGTCATCTTACCCAACTGGGTTGGGGTAATGCGCGTTTTCTCGTTGAAACCGCCCCAGAACATGACTTAAACTTTCCCCCGGTAATGGTTCAACCGAAAATAACCAAGGATGAATTTCAGAAGTTTCCATTACTTGTACTCTTGTGCAACTTCCTTTAACGTTTCCAAGTCAATCTTTGGCAAACCTTTTTTGAGCGCCCGAATTCCTGTCTCTCTCAAAATCATATCCAGTAACCCGATATAACCTCCCGTTGCTTCACCCAATACCTTCAACATGGTTTTGTTCGTCAAATTAGACACAACAGGTAACTGCAAAATTTGCTTTTCCCAAATTGCTACAGTTCGCTTAAATTCTTCCCCCGATAACTTGCCAAAGCGATGACAAGAGCGAAAACGGTTATACACCTGTTCATCCCGTTTAATCACCACATCTAGCCTATCCGTCCCCACTAAAATAACGGGAATTTCCAACTTATCAAAAATATCCCTCACCGAGCGCAAAAGTTTTCGGTTTAAAACGATCCGCTTCATCAATAATTAACATTTCTACCTTACACCCCTTTAGCACTTGTAAGGTTCGATGTCTAATTTCCGCTATCGTTCCTTTGACAACCTGATATTTCAAATGTTCTAAAATCGCACTAAATAATTCCTTCGCTCCACATTCTTGAGGAATTTGAAGATAAAGCACAGGAACAGTCGGAGGTTTTCCAGGTTCTTGTTTGGGTTGATGTCGTAACCGAGCTTGCATCGCATCCCACCGTTTTACCCGTTCTCGACTCTCCTACAACTCGCCCGGACTGTCGAGATTGACGTTTTCCTTCTAACCACTCGTGGAGGTTTTTAACTTTCTCTAAAGAAACAATCGATTTTTTGTTCAAACGTTCAATTTCGGCTTGTATTTTTTCCGGGTTCAGAGGGATGTTTCCTAAATTTTTAGCAAGGGCTTGAGCTTCTTTCGTCATCAGAATTTAAAATCCGTAGTCTTCACGCATTTGTTCATAGTCAAATACTTCAATCGATTCGGGATCGAAGGAGTCTGAAATGGGTTCGGCTTCGATGTCTTCAGGTTCATCCCGAATCGGTTCTTTAAATTTTTTGAGTTCGGCTTGTTCAATTTTTTGACGTTCTTTTTTGGTTTTCTTACGGGGTGAGAAAGTTTCGCGATCAAGAACTTCCGCTAAAATTGAATGATTACTAATCTGTTGGCCCATCTCCCGCAACTTCCGGCTGCTGGCTTTTGCTTCTTCTAAAGATAGAGTTTCCGCCTCTAAATCTTGAGCATAAGCCCGAGCTAGAAATTTTTCCTGGTTGCTTTCATAATGATAAACCACCAATTGCAGTGATGTCTTTCGGATCGTACCTCAAAACAACATTTTCTCCGGCAAAACCTCCCAAGTTTTCTCCTCGATACATCAAATTTTCAAACTGTAAATAACCTCCTCGTTGAACACTTCGTTTGGTCTTTTTCATCAAACAGATATCTAATTCCCGTTCGGAAAAAATATGGGGAGCGGCAAGTAAACCCGAGTCCCAACGTTGAAAACGGGTTTGATCTGCCATTCGAGCATCAATGCTTTGGTTATAGTTATCGACGATGTAACGTACTAAAACTTGTTCCAATTGCCGTAGCGTTAGACAAGCATCTTTTTCCGCATCTTTGGGCCGTTGTTGAACATTTGATCCCGTGTATCCGGGTAACGTGGAGAACAATGCGGTGTTCAATGTCCCAAAAGGACGTTCAACAATTCCACCGACGGTGCGGGCGATCGCGTAGATGGGAAACAAACCCCAATTGCACTCCGATTTGGCGGAGATGTTCCGAACGAAAATCCTTTCCTCCATCGGTGTAAAAATGTTCGGGTTTTCCGTAAGTTCCCCATTCACAATGCAGTCCATATTCGCGCTTGTATTGTTTGGGTAAAATCGCATGGCGCAAAGCCAAGGCAACCACTTGAGAGCTAGGAGAATCAAAACCCAAATTGATGCCCATGATGCAACGAGAATAGGTATCAATTACGGTAGTTAACCAGGGACGGCCTAACTGTTGACCGTGTTGATCTACCAATAAAACATCCACACGGGTATGGTCGCATTGCCAAACGTGATTACTGTATTCTACGGAAAGATCCTGCCCTGCCCGAGTTTTGAGAGATAGTTGCGATCCGCGCCACCCCGGAGAGCGAATACTTTTTTTCTGTTCGGCTTTCGAGTGGGATGGGTTGTAAGACTCGATAAACCGTCATGTGGCTTGGTGGTTTTAATCCCAACTTTGCAGCTTGGGCTTCAACCCGCAGATACACCTGTTTTCGGGTCATCCGCTTACTGCCTTTATTTCCCTCTCGGTAGGTTTTCACGATTAACTCGTGTAATTGTTGATCGATTATTTCTCTGGTTTATACAAAAATGTTTAATTGAAACATATACGTTCATTATAATGCCAATGACAGTCAATGTGTTAACAAGATACAAAAACCCAGAAAATGCTATTTTCTGGGAAATGACATTTAATTTGTTAAAAGTCTGGAAAATGACATCCAATTTGTTAAACTCCTGCGATCGCCTACGAAGGGGTAAAATCCAGAAATAAATCGCTATAATCCTTAGTATAGGGGGGATTACAGCGATTTAACATTTCGACGACACTAATTTGTTAAGATGACAAATAATTAGTTAATGTACAACTCGTTTAGAGTAGTTAGGCGGTAACCGTTCACTCCCCCCTCAAAAAAGCGATCGCCAAAACAACCAAGTTAGATTGGACAGGGAGAGTAAATTAAGTCGATCAAAACGGCGATCACACAACCGAAGAAATGGCAAGACTCTGGGGAGGTTGTAGCCGTCATACAATTAGTCGAGGCTTAAGAAAGCTCGGCTACACTTGCAAAAAAAAACCTTAACTTACACATATAAGAATGAGTCCATAAGCTCGGAAGTTTCAACAGAGCTGGAAACTCTTTTCTGAGAAGCCGATCCGGTTCTACCTTTGAATGCTTTAACCACTTGAGCTATTGAATGGTGTGGATCATACTCGACGAGAAGATGAACGTGGTCTGATGCAACTTCTATTGCTTTGATCACCCACTTTTGTTTTGAGACTTTAAACCTTAAGGGAATGCAGAAGCTTTGGGGAATAAAAATAGGGGATTTAGCTTTTGCTGATTTTATGGAAATCCTTGAATGGGTTGCCACAAAGAAAGGGAAACAACTGATCTTTATTGCTCAATGGTTTCCCTCAATCAAGACTTGTTTTCACTGCGGTCACGTTTTAGAAAAATTAGAATTAAATATTAGAGAATGGCGTTGTCCGTCCTGTTCAAATATTAACGGACGAGACGAAAACGCATCTCTAAACATTAAGAGAGTTGGGGTATCAACTCTTGGATTAGATGGTGTGAGACTGGCGGAGCCAGCAACCGTTGTTTGAGTCCAGAATCCCCCGTTTTCAAACGGGGGAGTATGTCAAAATCCGACTATGATTCGGTCAAAGCGGGTGTAACTTTTTCGGTAAGCAATAGCCCAGTTGAAGGTCACATTAATCGATTAAAAATGCTGAAGCGACAAATGTACGGTCGCGCTGATTTGGATTTGTTAAGTCGAAGGTTTTTAATCAAGTTATAAACATTTTCTAGGCTGAGAAGATATTTCAGAAATCTTGATATAGGCGATCGCCATCTGTGAAGATCACCAAAAGTTGCCAAGACCCAATGTGAGCAGGAAATTGTCTTGTTTGCGAGCAGGGGCGTTCTTGTTTGCAAGCAACTACACGTAGCGCTATAAGTGATAATTTTGCATATAGCAGTACAAAATTCGGTTAGGACATTCCTAAGTCTTAAAACCCTTTCACAGTCTACTGTTCCCTGATCCGGTGTTCCCTGTTCCCGATTCAAGTAGCGCTATAACAAGTACCGAAGAACCACAATTGTGTGGCTAGGATTCTATTTCTACGCAAGTCCCTAAGTTTTTTAGAGCGGCGCAAAAAAGACATCCCATCAGCTACTTTCTCCCTTGTAGCCAGTAGGTTTCCATTCGACCTATTCCTTTGACGTGAATTAACCCCCGTTCCTCAAAAATATACTGATCTTTCAACAAGTCGTAAGTTGCTTTTGTGACTTGAACTTTCCCGGCTTCCCCGTGAGACTCCATACGTGACGCTACATTAACCGCATCTCCCCACAAATCATAAATAAACTTACGAGTCCCAATCACACCCGCCACAACTGGTCCAGTATTAACCCCAATTCGCAGACGAAACGGTACACCATCATGGCGTTGAAAGCAGTGAATTTCCCGTTGCATATCCAAAGCCATTTCAGCAATTGCTTTAACATGATCATCTTTTGGCGTCGGTAAACCTCCGACAACCATGTAAGAATCTCCTATGGTTTTAATTTTTTCCAAATCATGTTTTTGTGCTAACGCATCAAATGCTGAGAAAATATCATTCAGTAAATCTACTAATTCAGTGGGTGCAATTTGAGATGAAAATCCGGTAAAATCAACAATATCTGCAAACATAATTGTTGCATGATCAAAGCGTTCAGCAATCGAATGGGGGGCTTGTTTGAGACGTTCAGCGATTGATTTCGGTAAAATATTTTGTAACAAACGCTCTGACTTTTGCTGTTCAATTCGTAAAGCATCAAGTACCCGTCGCCGTTCAGTCGTATTACGCGCGACCCAAATTACACAGTTATTTGGCATGGGAGAAACTGTCGCCGCAAACCACACTAATTCTGTCTTTTCTGGGTTCAGAGGAGAATTAGAACTTGGAACTAAACCCGATTCTGATTGTTCAACGGGTAAACTATATTCAACATTGAGTGTCTTTCCCGTTTCTAAGACTCTTTGAATGTGACTATAAAACATTCTGGCTTGAGCGGGAGGAAACACTTCAAAAACACTTTTTCCTAAACGATCAGGCGTGGGACTATACAGAACTTCCGCATTCGTGGTGACAATCTTTTTATAATTTCCTTGAGCATCAAACACTGTAATTACATCAGTCATCGCAGCAAACAAAGCTCGCAATTCTGCTTCTGACGATCGCAAAGCCCCTTCAATCCGTCGCCGTTCTCCAATTTCTCGTACCAGTTCAGCCGTGCGTTCTTCTACCCGATATTCTAAAGCATCCATCGCCTGTTGAAGCGCATCTTCAGCGTGTTTGCGTTCAGTAATATCAACAACGGTTCCCTCATAATACAACAATTTCCCGGCATTATCATAAACTGCGCTGGCGTTTTCAGAAATCCAACGCAACTGACCATCCACCCGACAAATTTGCGACTCAAAATTAACTACCGCTCCCTGTTCTTTGATCAAGCGAACAAACTCCTGACGGCGCCCAGAATCAACATACAATTGATTTCCGACATGAGTCAAATTCTGAATTAAATCTTGGGGAGATGCAAACCCATAAATCTGTGCTAAAGCTGGGTTTACACTAATAAAACGTCCTTCTGGTGAGGTTTGAAAAATCCCTTCAACTGCATTTTCAAAAATACTGCGATAATTAGCTTCAGCTTGTTTTCGGGCTGTAATATCAATTCCGACAAAAAACGCCGCCTGTTCGTGATGATATTTATGAGCAACGATTAAATAATTTCGTCGTTCTCCTTTAACAATTGAGATCACTTCTCGTTGAGCATCGAGTGCCGAAGTGGCAAAGAAATCTCGTACAAACTGATTAAATTGAGGACTAACATCTAAAAACCCAATATGCTTATTTAAAAAATCTTCAGGCTTCAATTCAAACGTATCCGCCAGATAACGATTCACCCCCAAATAATGCAAATCCGAACTAATCCAAGACACGGTTCCGGGTACAACATCCAAAACTGCTTGTAATTGATCTTGAGTATTTTCTAACGCTGCTTCTGCTCGTCTTTGATCGCTAATATCAATTCCAATAATAAAAGCCTCTTGACTTTGATTATATTTTTGAGCAACAATAATATAATGTCGTTTTTTATCCTGAACTTTTGCACAAATTTCCCGATAGGCATGAATTTCAGGCTTGCTAAATAACTCCTGAACAAACTGATTAAACTGTGAACCGCCTCCTAAAAATCCAATCGGTTGATTGGCAAAATCTTCACGAGGTCGGCTATGAATATCAGCAAGATTTTGATTAACTTCGATATAACGTAAATCTGAACTCACCCAAGAGGCTGTTCCGGGTACGGCTTCTAATACAGTTTGTAACCGAACGTTTGCTGTTTTTAATGCTTCTTCAGTTTTGCGGCGTTCAGTAATATCAAGACCGACCACAAACGCCGCTTTGTTATCATCATATTTACGCGCGACCACCAAATAATAACAGGGTTCTTCACCCACATTGGTCATCACTTCCCGAGACATTTCAAGTTCAGGACTCGCAAATAATTGTTGAACAAAATCATTAAAATCTGAGCTAGAACCCAAGAATCCAATATGCTGACCTGAAAATTTTTCCCGAGGCATATTAAACATATCGGCGAGTGTTTGGTTCACCTCGATATAACGCAAATCTGACTGAATCCAAGACACCGTTCCGGGTACTGCTTCTAAGACAGCTTGTAGACGAGTATTGGCAGAAAGTAGGGCTTCACGGGCTTGTTTATGTTCAACAATTTCTTCCACAAAGCGATCATTTGATTCTTTAAGAGCAGCAGTCCGTTCTTCGACAATTTGTTCGAGTTGAACGTTCATTTGTTTGAGTTTCTGTTCAAAC
>CAZNCM010000304.1:0-3836 GCA_964571155.1 uncultured Lyngbya sp.
CGTTAAGATTAACCGGGTTTCCATTCAGGGTTAGGGTTCCATTTTCCGGTAATGATGTGATTTGAATTTTCGTCAGACTATCACCATCTATGTCAGTAAATTGACTGGTAAAGTCATCCGCAGTCAATAGAATATTATTGTCTTCTGTTCCCGTTTTACTAATATTATTAACCGTTGGAGTGTTGTTAATATTAACAGTAATAGAACCACTTGCTGTTAAAGCCAATGGATTAGATGTACCTTGAACTCCCGTATTTCCATCATTAATGGTATAATCAATCTGTACAGAATCCGGTGGCGTTGTACTGTTATTTGAATAAGTAATTTGTTGGAGAACTTTGTCTACTAAATCACCCGTTGCATTCGCGTTAAAAGTTAGGGTTAAAGTTCCATTACTATTCGTTGTAACGATTCCAACTGTAACACCCCCAACAACAAGATTTTCTCCTTTTGTTAAAGCATTTAATGTTCCACTATTGCTAAATACATCATCAGGATTTGCTGCGCCATTTCGTTGTAAAGTAAGAGTAGCTCCATTATAGTTAGTATTATCAAGTTCTGGGTCAGTAATGGTTGCATCAGCATCCAGAACAACCGCATCTCCGCCTATACTAAAAGTAGGAGTTCCATCAAGTCCCTCAAAACTAGGTGCATCATTAACTTCCTCAATATTAATAGTAGTTGTTCCAGTATTTCCTTTATAACCAGCAGCATCAGTTAGAAAAACTTGTACTTTTCGAGGGTCAGTATCTGGCGTATCGCTGGTATTGTTGAACTGAATCGCTTCTAATGCTAACTCCCAATTGTCTGGAGTAATATCAGCAGTTGTACTGAGCGTTAAGACAATGTTACCATCAGTATTTGTAATTTGACTGGATGTTATTCCGGCTGGTAAACTTCCAACAATAAAATCATCACCATTTTTTGTATTTGAAATCGTGATTGTTGCACTTCTAATCTGATTCGGTGTGTCAAAATCTTTAATTAAGATATCTTTAGTTTCATCTGTTGGATTATTCGGTTCAACAATACCAATACCACCGCTATCTTCAGTAAAACTTGTTTCGTAGTTAGGACTACCTGCACCCGAACTATTATCACCATCCAAGTCTATTAATGGAATAACAAAAGGCGATCGCTGACCTGGATCAGACATCCCATCATTGAGAGTTGTTATGTCAGTGGTTGTGATTTCTTCTACTGTTGGAGAGGAATTCGCATAACCATCGATACGGAATAATTTACCCTGATTGTTACTACTGAAGTACAAGCGACCATCAACATCTGTCCATCCTGCACCATAGGTATTAGCTGGTGTAGGTAATCCTGTTATCAGTTTTGAAGTCAGTATTTTTGTGTCAAGATTCCAAATATAAAGTCTGTTATTTTCTACGCCATAGAGAGCATTACCTGCATCAACCCCAGTTAAAACCTGACTTTTTTCAGAAGAAATATAAACCAGGTCAGAAACAAATTCAGGATTTGTAAAAGTACCTAATTTTGTAAATGTAACGGTTTGATTTGTGTTAGTATCGAGGTCAACCTTGACAAGCTCTAGTCCGATCTTTTTGAGTCTAACCCACAAGTCATTGTTAGTAAAATCTACATCACCTGCATTGTAATCTTGACCTGTGCTACCACTCGGCAAAGTTATACTGGTCTGCTCAATTTCTCCATTAGAACCGACACGAATAACTTTATCTTTAATCAGTCCTTGAGTTCCAACACCATAGATATAAAGATTATTATTTGTATCTTTTCCAAAGCCGGCTCCGTTATAAGCTGATTGTAAAGGTCCAATATCCTCATATTTACCTGTCAACGGGTTTAAGAGTTTAAGTTGACCTGAAATAACTTGATAAAAATTAGGTTCTTCTGTAAAAGGGGTCGGAACAAGAGTGTAATTCCATTGAGTTTTAATTTTAATATTAAAGGGAAAATCAATCTTAAATTCAGAGGTTTTAATATCTAGCTTCCAATCTCCTCCTAACGTAAAATGACCAATTTTATGAGTAGATGCGGCGATTTTTGCACCTGTAATTTGATGTAATTTATCAATAAATTCAACACCTGCGTCTCCAGCAGCAACGTTACATCCATAAAGTAAAATTGATGCAACTGACCAAATTTTAAGTTGACCTGTATAATATTCGAGAGTATCTAGACTGAGCTGACTGTTCCCTAGATATAAACACCCAGGTGAACCGTGAGCAACAATATTGACTTCTGAATAGTTGTCTTTTGCTAAACATTGAGTAATTTGCTGAATCCCATCTGCTTCTGAATTTAGAATATGAATTGTTGTGCTAGAATTAGCAGCTTGAACAAGAGAATTATAGTCCTGAACGTTGGAATCTATAAAAATAATTGTTTTTAATACTTGCTCAGGGGTTGAAAAAACAGTTTTATTTGATAGATACATGGTAGTGCTCCTGGAATTTAAGTGGGTTAAGTCGAATATTATGACTTTAGATGCAGCTCTTTCTATTGTTAATGAGCTTATTTATTTTTAAGTTTTTACTTAACAAAATAAAATCCCTAATTAAAGTTAAGATTTAGTTTTATAAAATAGAGAATTTAAAGCTTTATCCTCTATCATTTTCTTTCTCTCCTAATTTAGCATTTAAACGTGAATGTGTCCTGTGTAAATACACAGAATCTTAAGAGCATAATTTTTTTCAGATTGATCCGTAAATTTACGGAGTTTGAGTCATTTTTGAGAAAAAGTTAATTTTTATATCACTATTTACACAGATGATAGGATTAAAATTGTATGTACTGTACAGGCTTTGGGATGACGAGTGACTGACAACTACGGAATTTGACTAAACCCCTCGTTACAAACCTTACCGTCGGACAAGCTCAAACCTAGTTAACAATTGTGATCAGAGCAATTTAAACGATTCTTAAAAGATGATAGAAATATATTCTACCCCTAAAGTGAACAAAAATTAACCTATGACCTTTATCTCAGTTACCTACGCTTTATTTTTACTCATTTTGTTTGGAGTTTACTGGATTGTTCCTTGGCAATCTTGGCGACTGTTAACGTTGTTAGTCGCGAGTCTAGTTTTTTATGCAACTTTACAAATTCAATATATTCCATTACTACTCCTGTGTATTGTGTTTAATTTTGGCTTGGCGTTAGCTATCGGTGAACCCCTAGATTGGCGAATTGCAAATGAAGCTTGGAATAGTCGGCGTTTAATTTTGCTCTGGATTGGTATTATTTTTAATATATTTTTACTGTTGGGTTTTAAGTATTTGCCGTTTATTTTTAATACTGTGGGAGATACATTAAAGCTTCCCTTATTTCTTGATCGTGCGACTTGGCTAGATAATAATCTGATTGCACCTTTAGGATTAAGTTTTTTCTGTTTTGAAATTATTGCTTATTTAATTGATGTTTATCGAGGCGCACCCGCCGCCAATTCTTTTCTAACGTTTACTTCTTATAAATTATTTTTCCCGAAATTGATTTCGGGGCCAATTACTCGCTATCATCATCTTGAATATCAACTCAAAAATCTCAAGTTTCCCGTTCCTGAACAAATTGCTGATGGACTGTGGTTAATTGCCAGAGGTGCTGTAAAAAAAGGTTTATTTGCGGATAGAATAGGAATTTTAGTTGACTTAAGTTTTAGTAGTTTAGAACGGGCGGGAAGTGGAGATTTATGGTTGGCAACGTTTGCGTATGGACTCCAACTTTATCTCGATTTTAGTGGTTATATTGATTTAGCGAGAGGAAGTGCATTACTACTGGGATTAAGTCTCCCTGAAAACTTTGATGCGCCTTATTTTACGACGAGTATTGCTGACTTTTGGCGACGTTGGCA
>CAZNCM010000304.1:3846-4220 GCA_964571155.1 uncultured Lyngbya sp.
CTATTCATTGTGATGTTAATCGCTGGAATTTGGCATGGTGCGGCTTGGGGTTTTATTGTTTGGGGAATTTTACATGGCTTGGCTTTAGTCATTCATCGTTTGACAGATACTTTATCAAAACAGTTTTCTATTCAAGATATTTGGAAAACATTTCCCGGTATAGTTTTCAGTTGGTTTTTAACTCAATTTATGGTATTTTTTGCTTGGATTTTTTTCCGACTTCCTAATTTTAAAGATTCTCTATTTGTGGTTCAAAATCTATGGAATCATCCCGCTGATGTACAGTTTGCCCACAAAGTTTATGTGGAATCATTGGGTTTAGAACGCATTAATATTGTTTTTTTATTGGTTTCAGTTTTTGTGTTAATGGGACT
>CAZNCM010000304.1:4230-7424 GCA_964571155.1 uncultured Lyngbya sp.
ATTTAATCGAGGCTTTAAATTACAGTTAAGCTGGCCGATAAAATTGGTATTAGCCCCGATTTGTTTTCTGGCAGTTTGGTTACTGGCACCGGAGGGCGTTTTACCTTACATTTATTTTGATTTTTAAAAACATAAACAACAATTAGGACGCAAGCCTTGCGCCCCTAAAAATTGATTTTTGATTAAAATTCACCCTGACTTACACAGCGAAAACCTGCTAAGATTTCTCGAACTCCCGGATGATACCAATTGCGAAAACTACATCGCATTGCCCAAGGACGAGTTGCCCAACTTCCTCCTTTTAAAACCCGATGTTGGTGATCAAAATAACTCTGAGAATATCCAACATAAGGATAATGTTGAAATTTTGAATATCCCGCAAACCAACTGTCTGTCCACTCCCAAACATTCCCTAATAAATCACGCACTCCGTAAGCACTTTCTCCCTGAGAATAAGTATTCACAGAGGTTGTTCCTTGTTGCATTTTTTCCCCATCATTACAATTACATCGGTTAGAATTGGCTGGTTCTTCTCCCCAAGGATAAGTTCGTTTACTTTGAGTTTCTTCATCCCAACTGGCGGCTTTTTCCCATTCGGCTTCTGTGGGTAAACGTTTCCCAACAAAGTTACAATATGCTTCTGCTTCGTACCAACTTACTCCACAAACAGGATGATCATCAAAAATGGAATCTTCTAACCAATATAAGGGTTTAGAAACTGGATTTTGTTGTAACCATTGCCATCCTTGAGTTGACCAAAATTCAGGGTTTTGATATCCTCCCGCTTGCATAAATATACGATATTGACCACAGGTAACGGGATAACGATCAATCCAATAGGTATCTAAATGACGACGATGTAAAGGCTTTTCATTATCCATCGCTTCAACTGAGTTGTTCCCCATCTCAAACTCACCTGCGGGAATTTTTAAGGTTTGGGGAGAATGAGAGATTTTAGAAGAAGAATGAGAGATTTGTTGTGGATTTTTTGAATTTTTTAGACGATGTAACTGTAAAACAAAAGCAATCGTTTCGCTGTGTTGGCTTTCATGTTGTAAAATAAACCGCCATAACCGTTCTTGTTCTTCAATCGGTGCAGCATTAAGATAATGCCAAACTTCACTCCGAACCGCCTCCAAATAACAATTAATCGTCGAGATAGACGGTAATTTAACCCGCTCATTTTTCGGTAAACCATCCGCCCGAAACAGTTGATCATATTCAGGAAATAGAGGTTTTAAACCTGCACATTTTTCGAGCAACCAAAATGCTTCTGTGTAGGCAATATGTCCAAAATGCCAACCAATCGGACTAAAATCAGGATGAGGTTGAGCGCAAAAAGCAGTCTCATCGACATCTTCAAACTGCTTTAAAGTGATCAGACGACAGCGATGCAAGGCATAATAGAGACTGTCTTTAGCCGAGTTTTTCGATGTGGACATTAAGGTCTTCTCCTACACTAATAATACTTTGTTCAGGACAAGAATGCCAATTCCCTGGAAACAAAGGTTCAGAGGCAATAATCACAGATTCGGGGAATTTTGGATCATTTTTCAGCCAATACAAACTCGGTGGAATCCCTGCTATTGAAAATCGAGAAGCCACCATTTGCTGCCCGTCACAGATTATCACATTTACCAATGCTTTGACATCTGCTAATTCAGCGAGTTCTTTGATGATCATTAATGTGGTGTGTAATGCTGTTTGCAGTGTCGGTTGAGTAGCAGAAGTCAGTTCATTAATGAGTAACCCAAAAATATGTTCGGAGTCAGTTGTTCCTTCAATCTTCTGGTAAACTAAATCTCGCAGACGGTTGCGAATAAGTCGATAAAGACTGCTACGAAATTCTTTGATATAGCCATTGTGAACAAATAGCAAGCGTTCAAACTTAAAGGGTTGACAGTTGCTTAAATTAACTGCTTGACCAGGGGTTGCACTACGAACATAAGCTAAAATTCGCCCGGACTCAACATAACGATTAAGACTATCAAGGTTGAGATCGCTCCAAATCGGTAAAATATTTTTGTAGGTAAACGGATCAGTGTGTTGAGTGGGATGATACCACCCTAATCCAAAGCCATCGGCATTCAGTAAAGCTTCTTCCATTTCACGAGGTTGATAGCTTTGAACAATCAAAGAATGGGGCGGATCGGATAAAATTTGCTTAAGAGGAATTGTAGAGCCAACATAGCCAAGTAAACGACACATAGAGTTGTCAAAACTTTCAAAGCTTCTATTTTAACAGCCCTCTTACTCAACTTCTCGATTTTGATCGAGTTATAGGTTTGAAATTGAATAACGGCAAGGGAGTATGTCAAAATGCTTGATGGTTGCCTGCGATCGCTTTCATACTAACGTTTAAATCCCACTGGAATTGACTTTAATGATTATTCCAACCTCAAGCTCTACATCATCTCGTCGCGTCCGTCAACACAGCCTGGCATTCTCTCGGTTCACTTTGATCTCTATATCTCAGGTGATCGTTTCCATCTGTATTTTGTTCGGAGTGACATCGGTTCGCGCCAATGCTGAAGATGAGTTTAACCCGACACTGGAAGTTGGAGTTGTTCAGCAGTTTGGTAAAAAAACAACCTAAACCCGACGATCATCTCATATTACGGTTTCAGTCTCCAGAGGGCGAGAAAGTTCTCCATACCCTGAGTGTCATTCTCAAAATAGAAATGCAGCCTCTACCGGAACCGTTTGTCGATGAACGGATTATTCTCAGTAGTCATCGCAGCTATGAAACCGCCGATGAGGAAGCCCAAAAATGGCGGGAAATGGGGATTGAAGTTGAACTGGCTCAACCCGATTTATGGCAAGTTTGGGCGAAACGTAGCGTTTATAATACTCCTTTATTGCGACGTTGGTTGCTCGAAAGTCTCAAAGCCCAAGGACATCAGAAGGTTCGTTTACAAACTCAAGTTCTCAAGCAGCAGCGAATTCCCTATTGGGTATTGGGTGGCTACCGCTACAACCGCCATGAACTTCAAGTGAGTGCGACTCAGAATGTGATTGAGGTTCACAAAAGTAGTAAAGATCCCCAACCAATGACCTATGGGGGAAGTCTGGAACTGCAACCGGATGCTTATGGAACTTATACGTTAGTCAATCATGTTCCCCTAGAAACCTATTTGCGGGGTGTCGTTCCTCACGAAATGGGAGCTTGGCCCCCGGATGCTTCGATTGAGTCG
>CAZNCM010000305.1:0-4163 GCA_964571155.1 uncultured Lyngbya sp.
AGAATAATCTTTTGTGGGTCTTGATCCCTATCTGTTTTTTCTAAAACGGACTGGTCTCTAGGGACGGTTGAGTGAGCGAATTCCACTGACACTTTCACGGAACTGTTCTACGGCTTCAGTGTAACGAATCGGTAGAACGTATTCTAAGTTTTCATGGGGACGGGCAATAATATGAGTAGAGAGGACCTGACCCCCATTGACTCGACGTACAGATTCCATCGCCGCTCCGACGGAAGCTTGCACTTCTGAAACATCTCCTCGCACAATTACCGTTACTCGTCCACTCCCGATTTTCTCGTATCCGACGAGAGTAACGCGAGCTGCTTTTACCATCGAATCGGCTGCTTCTACCACAGCCGGAAACCCTAAGGTTTCAATCATGCCAACTGCAATGGCCATAGTCTAACTCCTGAATCTAACAATTCAATGAACATACTTTGATGTCGTACAAGAGTGACTCACTAACCCATTCCCGTTGAGGAATTTCCACAACACCATAACTTGTTGCTGGCGTTCTTGCTGGTAAATCTTGTACGACGACTGATGAGTGAAGCGAGTCCAGATGATTCTGAACTGCATAGTTGTTTTAGTAAGCCCGGAACTGTTCTACAGCATCGGTATAACGGATTGGCAGAACGTACTCCAAGTTTTCGTGGGGACGAGCAATAATATGGGTCGATGAGACTTCACCCCCATTAACACGCTTAACGGCCTCAATTCCGGCTGCAACGGAGGCTTGAACTTCAGAGACATCGCCTCTAACAATTACGGTGACGCGACCACTTCCGATTTTTTCATATCCGACTAAGGTGACTCGGGCGGCTTTCACCATTGAGTCGGCTGCTTCTACAACGGCCGGAAAACCTATGGTTTCAATCATCCCAACAGCGATTGACATCGTTTAACTCCTAATGAACACAAAAGCAGAACAAGCTGCATATTTTTTTAGACCAATCGGTAGAATTACAACTAGAGTCGTCATCTGTACGCTTCTAGAAGCTTTCTTACCTTTCTCCCTGATTAATAGAATAGGAGAATTGTGTCGCCCTTGACAATCTAATTCTCTATTATTCTTGCTGATGGACTTAATTAAAATTATTAATGCGTAATAAAAATTAATATTTTATTAAAAAAGTTTACTTCGACTAAACTTTCAGGCTTCTATGACCCTAACTCCCTCTACCCTTTCGAGAATTCTAGACGTTCAGCAAATCAAACCCTAGATCCAGTCCAACTCAGTACAATTATGTTCATCTGGTCAGTTGATTCAGATCAACGCTGACTTCTGGCTTTAATCCCATTGATTTCTATTCGACGGAAAACCAAGACCCTCTCTGAAGAAGTTTTGTGGGAATGATCCAGATATTTCGTTACAAACTCTATATTACTTTACAAAAAAAAGGAATTCATTGTGAACTCAGATCAAACTCGTGTATTGTCAGAAAAGAGTTCCTGATTATAGATCTATAAAAATCCAAAAGCTGTTTATATACTTATTGTTTATTAACAATTTTTAACATTTGAAAAAAAGCAGTAAAAATACCTAATTTTAGCAAAGTCGATTGTGAGTGAATACCCCGTTCAACTCACCTTCCCAACAATCCTTTTGCTGTGAAGTGAGTCAAACATTTTTTCATCAAAATAACCCATGAATGCAAGCCTGATCCTTTCTAATATCCTCAATCCACCCGTTCTATTCTTTTTCATCGGGATGAGTGCTGTTTTTCTCAAATCCGACTTAGAAATCCCGCCACCGATACCTAAGCTATTTTCCCTATATTTATTATTTGCAATTGGATTCAAAGGAGGACATGAAATTCACGAAAGTGGTCTGAATCTAGAAATCATCCTGACTTTACTCGCTGCAATCCTCGTGGCGACGATCATTCCCATTTACTCCTTTTTTATTCTCAAACTCAAACTTGATATTTATAATTCTGCCGCCATTGCTGCCGCCTACGGTTCCATTAGTGCCGTTACTTTTGTAACCGCAAGTTCCTTTTTAAACCGACTCGGAATTGATTTTGGGGGTCATATGGTTGCTGCCTTAGCCTTAATGGAATCTCCGGCAATTATCATCGGACTACTTTTGGTTCAACTCTTTGTAAATCGATCAGAAACTGAGGAAAAATTATCAATCTCAGAAGTCTTAAGAGAAGCCTGTTTAAACGGTTCAGTCTTCTTATTAGTCGGCAGTTTGTTTGTCGGAATTGTCACCAGTCAACAAGGTTGGGACAGTCTAAAAGGCTTTACAGGAGATCTATTTTATGGCGTTTTAACCTTTTTCTTGCTGGATATGGGTTTAGTGGCAGCCCGCCGCATTCAAGACTTAAAAAAAAGCGGATCATTTTTAATTGGATTTTCAATTTTAATGCCCGTTTTTAATGCCATTCTAGGAATTTTAATCGCGGCTTTAATCGGAATGTCAAAAGGCAACGCTTTATTATTTGCGGTGTTGTGTGCGAGTGCCTCTTATATTGCGGTTCCCGCAGCGATGCGAATGTCTGTTCCTGAAGCAAATCCCAGTTTATATATTTCAATGGCACTGGCTTTAACTTTCCCCTTCAATATCATTATTGGTATTCCAATCTATCTCGGAATTATCAATCAATTCTGGCGTTAGGTCGCTCAATTCATGAACCACTAACCCGTCTATAGTTTCACAAAAAAGGCGGGTTATAAACTCAATCACTTTAATCTAATCAGGAAGAAATACACTGAACAGAACGGACTTCCATCACATCACAGATATAACAAGAACCGCCAAACTTATTCAAGATGGGTCGAATTTCTTCAACAATAGTCTTGACCTGATCCGGGAGACAGTAGGAAATAATATAAACCTGTCCTCCCAAGCCAGTAACAGCAAGATCATCAGAGACTTCACCTTGCCGACTTTTGCCGAGTACATTTCGCAGAACAGTATAGTTCGAGACTCCAACTCGATCTAAAGTATCCAAAATTTTGTGCATTTCTACCGCATCAGAAATAAATTCTATTCGAGTGACCGGGTACATAATATTTACTCCATTTGATTAAGTTTTGATCATGTTGATAGATATACACCTGATCCTATACCCGAATGTTCCTATCGATCCATTAATCCCCTGAAAAGTTTTAAG
The DNA here is from genome assembly GCA_964571155.1 of uncultured Lyngbya sp. Classification (GTDB taxonomy): domain Bacteria; phylum Cyanobacteriota; class Cyanobacteriia; order Cyanobacteriales; family Microcoleaceae; genus Capilliphycus. Next base: position 3,123 of record CAZNCM010000305.1, read on the forward strand.
AACTGGATTCAGATATAGGATGACAACAAGATCTCCTCAACTTCATTCTATCCGACTAGATGAGATTGCCGATCAAGAAGATTGACTCACGACTAAAATTCAAGTCAAGATTTTTCATCCTCTGTTCTTGAATACAGACTATTCCAATCGGCGTAAATTTAAACGAGAGTATAGACGAATACCCCAAGTAGTGAGAGAATCATTAAATTAAATAATCAGCATTAAAAAAGCTTATTCTAGGAGCCATTTCTGGAAATATCATCAATGACTCAGTTCCTTCTACAAACGAGTTGGTGTATACCCTTCTATGGATTAATCGGGGCGATCTTGACCCTACCTTGGGCAATGGGGCTAGTCCGACGTACAGGGCCAAGACCGGCTGCCTATATTAATTTATTGATGACAGTCTTAGCCTTCATTCACGGTTCACTGCTGTTTAGAATCACTTGGAATCATCTTCCCTTACATCTGACTTATTCTTGGTTAACCGCCCCGGGCTTAGATATCTCCTTTGTTGTTGAAATCTCCCCCTTGAGTGTGGGGGCGATGGAATTAGTAGCAGGATTGAGTTTAATCGCTCAATTCTATGCTTTAGGGTATATGGAAAAAGACTGGGCGATCGCTCGGTTTTATGCGTTACTGGGTTTCTTTGAAGCCGCCATCAGTGGGATCGCTTTGAGTGACTCCCTATTCCTCACCTATGGGTTACTGGAAATGCTGACCCTCTCAACCTACTTGCTGGTGGGGTTCTGGTACGCTCAACCGTTAGTGGTGACAGCCGCCCGTGACGCCTTTCTCACCAAGCGAGTTGGGGATGTATTGCTGTTGATGGGGGTGGTTGCGGTTTCGGCTTTGTCGGGTAGTTTAACCTTTTCCGACTTAGAATTTTGGGCAGAAACCGCTCAGTTACAACCGCTTACCGCGACTTTACTGGGTTTAGCGTTAATTGCCGGGCCAATCGGGAAATGCGCTCAATTTCCCTTGCATTTATGGCTGGATGAAGCGATGGAAGGCCCTAACCCGGCATCAATTTTGCGAAAC
>CAZNCM010000305.1:4265-7353 GCA_964571155.1 uncultured Lyngbya sp.
AACCGGTTTTAGCTCTTTCTCCCATTACCGACGGTGTTTTGATCACATTGGGAACGGCAACTGCGATCGGGGCGAGTTTAGTGGCGATCGCTCAAATTGACATTAAACGGGCGTTTTCCCACACCACGAGCGCTTATTTAGGCTTGGTATTTATTGCGGTTGGCTTGCAACAAGTTGATGTTGCTTTATTACTGCTGCTGACTCATGCCCTTGCCAAAGCCTTACTCTTTATGAGTGTCGGTGCGATTATTCTCACCACTAGCACCCAGGATATGACCGAAATGGGGGGGCTGTGGTCACGGATGCCTGCAACCACAACGGCTTTCCTCGTGGGGGCGAGTGGCATGGTTGCCGTACTGCCTTTGGGAATGTTTTGGACAATGCGGCGTTGGTTGGATGGTTTTTGGGAAGTACCTTGGTGGTTAGTTCTAATTTTGATGCTGGTTAATGGTTTAACGGCTTTGAATTTAACCCGAGTGTTTGGTTTAGTCTTTGCAGGAAAACCCCAAGCCAAAACTCGCCGTACACCGGAAGTTCCCTGGCCGATGGCTTTACCAATGGTGTCTATGACGATTGTGACTTTGTTGGTTCCCCTGATGTTGCAACAATGGCAATTATTATTAAGTTGGTCATCCCCGTCTCTGGAAAGTTCAGCCTCTAGTTTCAACGAACTGATTCATCAAGCGGCTGTTCCTTTGTTATTAATCTCAGGTGTAATTGGGGTGGCAATTGCAGGGTCAATCTACCTCTATGGTGCGACTGAAAAACCCGTTCGACTGCCCTGGAAATCAGTACAAGAACTGCTTGCCTATGACTTCTATATTGATCGACTTTACGGTTTAACAGTGGTGTTGTTAGTGAGTCGGATTTCGGCGATTAGTGCTTGGATTGATCGCTATATTATTGATGGCATCGTGAATATTTTAGGGTTAGCGACTTTAGGCAGTGGTGAAGGTTTAAAATACAGTATTTCGGGACAGTCTCAATTTTATGTCTTCACGATCACCGTTGGAGTCGGTTTGCTTGTGACTTTAATGTTGTGGCAATTTTAGACTGGGTTTACTGTTTGATTTAAGCCCTAACAAATAAACGTCTATCTTTGCCTTCTCTGTTCTGCTTTCTTTAATACCCCAATCATCAACAAAATATCATTAAGATTCCATGCTAAGTGTTTTTATTTGGATACCCCTTCTCGGCGCTGCAATCATTGGATTTTGGCCAAAATTAACGGCAAAACAAGCTCGTCAAGTCGCCTCTATCTTTGCGGGAAGTTTGTTTATTTGGTCGTTGGTTTTAGCCCGTCTATTTAACCCGGATCTTCCCGGCTTGCAAATGAGTGAGTTTATCCCTTGGATTGAAACTTTGGGATTAAACTATTATTTAGGCTTAGATGGTTTATCATTGCCTTTAGTCATTCTCAGTGGCTTGTTAACCACAATTGCTATTTGGAGTACAGAAACTAATATTAGTCGGCCTCGACTGTACTATATCTTAATTCTGTTTATTATTTCGGGAATTACAGGAACATTTTTGGCTCAAAACCTCCTCCTGTTTTTGCTGTTTTATGAACTTGAACTGATTCCTCTTTATCTATTAATTGCCATTTGGGGAGGAAAAAGGCGGGGCTATGCAGCAACTAAATTTTTAATTTATACTGCGATTTCAGGGATTTTAATCTTAGCTTCCTTCTTAGGAATTGTGTTCCTGACTTCTGCCCCCAATTTTGATTTAGCCATACTGAGTTCAGGATCTTTAGGAATTGCCGCTTTACCCCTGAAAACGCAATTAATTTTATTAACTGGAATTGTAATCGGATTTGGAATTAAAATTCCTTTAGTTCCCTTTCATACTTGGCTACCCGATGCCCACGTTGAAGCATCTACACCGATTTCTGTCTTATTAGCCGGAATTTTACTCAAGTTAGGAACTTATGGTTTATTGCGGTTTGGTGTGGGATTATTTCCTGATGCTTGGAATATCGTTGCCCCTTGGATGGCGAGTTGGGCGGTGGTGAGTGTTTTGTATGGGGCTTTTTGTGCCATTTCTCAAACTGATATGAAGAAAATGGTGGCTTATAGTTCGATTGCCCATATGGGGTATATTCTCCTCGCATTTTCGGCGGCGACATCATTGAGTTTACTCGGTTCTGTAGTGCAGATGGTGAGTCATGGTTTGATTTCGGGATTGCTTTTTCTATTAGTAGGAGTGGTTTATAAAAAGTCAGGAAGTCGGGATTTAAACGTATTGTGTGGACTGCTAAATCCGGAACGGGGTTTGCCTTTAATTGGCAGTTTAATGATTTTAGCAGTAATGGCGAGTTCAGGAATTCCGGGTTTAGTGGGATTTGTTTCTGAATTTATTGTGTTTCGCGGCAGTATTGAAATGTTTCCGGTACAAACTTTATTGTGCATGATTGGAACGGGTTTAACTTCCGTGTATTTCCTAATTTTGATTAACCGGGTGTTTTTTGGACGTTTATCGGATTGGGTGGTGAATTTACCGCCCGTTCAATGGCGTGATCGAATTCCGGCTATTGCTTTGGCAATTATTATCACGATTTTGGGGATTCAACCCAGTTTGATGATTAATTTAAGTGAAAGTACAACAACCGCTTTAGTCAGTCTTTCGGCGACGGTTGCTAAGGCTTCGGCAACAAATCAATTTCAATCTTTAAAATAGAAAATAGACTTAGAGGACTGATTTCAATCACTTTGAAAGTTCAGCCCTCTAATAAGTTTGTCATCATTACGACAAACGATTAACAACGAACAAACAAGGAACAAGCAGTTTATGACCAGTACCACATCTCAACCTATTTCACACCCACTTGAAGAATACATCCAACGACTGCAAACAGGTGATGCCCTCCTGCCTGACTACCCGGAAAATGTAGTCGAAGTTGTTGGTATTCTTAAAAGTTATGGTGTTGTTTTGGATGCGTACTCTCGTAATCTAATTTACATTGCCAACCATCAATTCTTGGTATTCTTTCCCTTTTTTAAATATTTCAACGGAGAATTTACGCTGTCAAAATTGATACAACATTGGGGACATGATCGGATTAACTACGAATATGCAGAATATTGTA
>CAZNCM010000306.1:0-7321 GCA_964571155.1 uncultured Lyngbya sp.
CTAAGGTCTCTGGATTCGCCCCTTTAAATAAGGGAAAAAGCTCGCTGAAAGCTTCAGTCTGCATGGAACTCGCTACAGTTGGAGATTAATCTAACTTGACACACGTTCGGCATTAACCGCAAGGGGTCTGAGGGTATATTCTCGAAGTCGTACTTCAAAGATACTGCTACGATTACCAAGCTAGCCGATCACAGCTAAAAGCCGTAATTCCCTCAACTTGTCACGCTTGCAGATAGCATTGACGATTAAAAGCCCAAAGAAGGTTCATCGGGCTGCATGGGAGGGATCGTCAGAAGCGCTCAGAAATATGCTACTCAATTATATCAGCTATATTAGCTTCGAGATATTCCGAAGCGACTAATCGATGGATTTAGGGAGCGGAGGAAGTCGGAGAGAGCCGGAGAGTTTGACCGCAGGGTACGAGTCCACGCGCAGGCGGCAGTGCATTCGGCACCAATTCAGATGCGGTGTACCGATGACTTTTAATCCTAGAGAAAAAATGGGTCACTGTTAATGCTTGATTGCCGGATCGCACAATCGCGGTGTTGTATCGAGTACAATAAGCACACAGATCAATCTATATTGCTACACAGTCAGAACCGTAAAGGGGTCTGTTTTCTTGTCCGTTGTGTTCTGTCAAAACCTGATAATGTATCCTGCTAAATTACTCAACTTAACAATATTACGCTTACTGATTGCGCTATTACTGCCCAGTGTGATCGGTGGCACAATTGTTGCCGAAAACTTTTTCAATCCTTCTGTTAGTAAAGCCCAAACCGCTCCTCCGGCTAAACAAGATCCCGCAACGGCGATGACCGTTCGCTCGGATATTCAAGAAGCAGATGCCAATACCGGAATTATCACTGCTCGGGGTAATGTTCAAATTAACTATCCGGCTCGTAATATTCAAGCGACAGCCGCTCAAGCTCAATATTTTAGTCGAGAAGGACGAATTGTATTGAGTGGAGATGTCTACATTTTGCAAGAGGGGAGTAGTATTCGCGGAGAAACCGTTACCTATTTGATCGAAGAAGGACGATTTGTTGCACTTCCGGCGGGAGGTCAACAGGTAGAATCGATTTATATTGTTCCAGACGACAGCACCAGCACAAAAAATGCTGCGGTTGAACCCTTTAACCCCAAACCTGCTTTTAAAAATCCGTTTAGCGCTCCTCCTGCCCCCTAAATCCCGACCTAGTAACGCTTTGAACTCATGGGGATGATCGGTGAATCGGAGAAAACTGCCGAAATCTGCTGGAGTCAGAGAGTAGATATTTTGTTAGCGCGAGTTGACCCCTGATCAGACTTTTTGAGTCTAAATCTTGTACCGGGGTTTAGTCTCGGTTTGTCTCAATTGACGGCTATCGGCAGAAGTATAGGTTGATCAATTTATGAAAATTGTCCTGGAGAATATTCACAAATCCTATGGAAAACGCACAGTGGTCAGTCGGGTACACTTGTCGGTTTCTCAAGGGGAAATTGTCGGCTTACTCGGGCCAAATGGCGCCGGAAAGACCACCACATTTTACATCGCTACAGGACTCGAAAAACCCGATGAAGGTAAGGTTTATCTCGAAGAACAGGACATTACCACTTTACCCATACACAAACGGGCGCGACTAGGAATTGGATATCTGACACAAGAAGCGAGTATTTTTCGTCATTTAACCGTAAGAGACAATATTCTGTTAATCTTGCAACAAACCCAAGTTCCTCCCCATTTGTGGAATTCTCGACTGAATACTTTATTGCGGGAGTTTCGCTTGGAAAAAGTAGCTGATACGATGGGAAACCAAGTCTCAGGAGGAGAACGACGACGAACAGAACTTGCCCGATCTTTAGCTTCTGGTGTCCGACTTCCTCACTTTTTGTTGCTTGATGAACCGTTTGCAGGAGTTGATCCGATTGCCGTCTCTGAAATTCAACAAATTGTCGCCCGACTTCGCGATCGCCAAATGGGAATTTTGATTACCGATCACAATGTTCGTGAAACGCTGAATATCACCGATCGAGCTTACATTATGCGAGACGGACAAATTTTTGCGGCGGGTTCAACCGAAGAACTCTACAATAATCCTCTAGTACGACAATATTATCTTGGTGATAGCTTTCAACTATGAAAACATCAGTTTCCAAGTCTATTAATTCTTTTCAATTTCCGAGTTTATACCTATCGATTTTAGATCGCTATATTATAAGTGAACTCATTGCCCCGTTTTTGTTTGGTGTCGGATTATTTACTTCTGTTGCGCTTTCGATCGATACGGTTTTTGACTTGGTTCGGAAAGTGGCGGAGTCGGGTTTGGATGTTAGCATTGCCATCCAAATCTTTTTATTAAAGATGCCTGAGTTTGTTGTCTTATCCTTTCCGATGTCAATGGTCTTGACAACGCTAATTGTTTATGGGCGAATGTCGAGTGATAGTGAAATTGTTGCCTTGCGGAGTTGTGGAATTAGTATCTATCGGTTAGTGATTCCGACGCTAATTTTTAGCTTATTTATTACCACCTCTATGTTTGTTTTTAATGAGTTGATTGTTCCCGCGACGAACTATCGGGCTTCAATTACTCTCGAACAAGCCTTACATCAAGATCGGCTTCCGGTTCAAGAAGAAAATATTTTTTATCCCGAGTATCGTACAATTCCACTTGAAGATTCCGACGAAGAAATAACTATTCTTGTGCGTTTATTCTATGCTCAAGAATTTGATGGAAAATACATGAATGAAGTCACAATCTTGGATAAGTCTCAACAAGGAATCACTCAAATTATCTCCTCTGAATCTGCCGTTTGGAACGGAAAACAACAGAGTTGGGACTTTTATGATGGAACGGTTTATATGATTGATCCTCAAGGGTCTTATCGTAATATTATCCGTTTTGATCACAAAGAATTAAAATTGCCTCGGGTTCCTTTAGATTTAGCAAGTCGGAAACGCCGCTATGACGAGATGAATATTATTCAAGCCCATGAATATTTAGAACTGATGAAAAGTAGTGGGAATGAAAAGATTGTTCAGAAAACTAAAGTTAGAATTCAACAAAAATATTCCCTTCCGTTTGTTTGTGTGGTGTTTGGATTATTAGGGGCGGCTTTGGGTTCTCAACATCAACGAACGAGTCGATCAACCAGTTTCGGGATTAGTATTATCATTATTTTTTCTTATTATATGTTGGCATTTATCACGGGGGCGATGGGACAAAAAGCCATTATTAGTCCTTTTCTTGCGGGTTGGTTACCTATTGTAATTGGTTTAGGGGCTTCAGGATTTTTTCTTTATAAAACCTCTCGTTAAAATCTGACCCAAAAAAATGTTCAACGCATCTTTAAATCATCGGGAGTATCTGTCGTTTCAATATGTTCAACTTGAAAAGTTTAAAACCATTTTCTCATCGCTTAATTACAAGTTTACATCAATCTTTAACCACTCAAACAACTTCTATTTCTCATCCTACTCTAAGATTTTGTCTCGTTCTGACTCTATTGATTGCACTGGGATATGGTTTGCTTTCGATGCAACAAGCTTTTAGAAGTGAATATGTGATTCAAGATGATGCAAGACAACACGTTTTTTGGATGCAAAGATTTCTTGATCCTGAACTTTTTCCTCAAGATTTAATTGCGGATTATTTACAATCTCTCGCCCCGTGGGGTTATACAAAATTTTATGAGTTTCTCGCATTTTTAGGGATTAATCCTCTAATTGCTAGTAAAGTTTTACCGTTAATTTTAGGCTTGATTACGACAGGTTATTGTTTTGCAGTTAGCTTACAATTACTCCCAATTCCGGCGGTGGGTTTAATCACAACCTTAATTTTAAATCAGGCTTTATGGATAGAAGATGATCTCGTTTCCGCAACCCCGAGAGCGTTTGTTTACCCTATATTTTTTGCGTTTTTATATTACTTATTGCAAAAATCATTGTTTCCTTTACTGATTATTATTGCTTTATCGGGTTTATTTTATCCTCAAATTACTCTACTTTTTTTAGGAATTCTTACCTTAAGACTATTTAATATACAAAATAATCAAATCAAAGTTTCTCCGTTTAAATTTAACCGTTTAGCATGGTTATTTGGAGGAATTGTCGCTGTTTTTATTTTACTTCCTTACAAACTGACAACGACTGAATTTGGTGAAATGATCACTGTTGCTCAAGCGAAATTAAAACCTGAATTTTATCCTCTAGATGGTTTATTTGGACGAGCTTTTTTCTTTCACGATAATCCTTTCATTTACTGGTTAGTCGCCCCTCAAACGGGTTTATTATTTTTAGGGATTTTACCGCCACTCGCTTTATTTGGATTAGGATTTCCTTTCTTACTTAAACAAACAGAACGCTTTACTCTGGCTCAAAAAATTAATTCTAACGTTAAAATTTTAGGACAAATTATTTTAGCTTCTTTAGCGTTATATTTCTTAGCTCATGCTGTTTTATTCCAGCTTTATTTTCCAACTCGCTACACGTATCATAGCTTAAAGATTGTCTTGATTTTAGCATCGGGTTTGGCTGTAACATTAATCTTAGAAGCACAATTGCAAGCTCTAATTCAATTCATAGACAATGGCTTAACCCGATATCAATTGATGCTGTTTAGCCTAACGTTCTGTTTGGGGGTTGTGCTAGTCACTGTTCCTTTTTTACCTGGAGTTACTCTCCCAAATCAACTTTATCGTACGGGAAAAGAACCCCTCATCTATGAATTTCTTCAGAAACAACCCAAAGATACATTAGTTGCAACTCTCTCAGAAGAAGCTGATTTTATTCCCACTTTAGCCCAACGTTCAACCTTAATTGCACAGGAATATGACTACCCCTACCATACCGAATATTACACTCCATTTCAGCAACGGTTAGTAGACTTGATTAACGCTCAATATAGTTCTGATTTGCGTCAAGTTCAAGACTTTATTCGACAAGTCGAGTTAGTTGAACCCATTTTAAACAGTATTAAACAACGACAAGTATTTGTCCTTTCAACCTTAGTTGAAGGTTGTGCAGTGGTCAGAAGTGAACACCGACAACTACTCGATGCTGAATGTATCTTAAAACAAGGTCAAAATTAGCGTTAAGGGTTAGCAAAGGTGTTAATTTCACCGCCTCCAATTCTTCGCCCTGGAACGGGACGAGGTGCAGAGAAAGGACGTTGATTCATTTGATTAAATTGATCCGCCTGATTGCTTTGTATTAGGGTATTTTGATTAACTTGATAGTCTTGAGGATTTGTAGAAGCATTATTAGAATAGCCCGGATAGACTGAAGGAGAAGAAGCGTTATTATTGGGAAAAGGAGCGCCGTAGGAACCATTAGAGTTCACGTTAGGGTAAGCCCCATAGGAATTATAAATACTCTGTAAATCTGGAGTCACAGCCGCCCCGGTTCGAGAAGGCTGAATAATCGGTTGAGCAGGAACAACAGGAGAAGTAATCGAAAGATTAGTTTGATAGGAGTTCGTCGTCGGTATAGGGCTGGTGGGGGTAGCAGGAGTTGTGGTTGTACGAGGAACAACCCATGTCGCTGGGGGGATTTGAACAGTCGGTTGAGTGACAACGGTTGTCGGAGTAGAAGTAGTGGGTTTTCCGGGAATATTAACAGAGTTGACTTGAGGTTGATTAAAGTTCAGAACGGGATCATTATAGTCATCAGTAGACGGAGAAGATGGGTTAGAACTCGGAGATTGTCCTTGTCCAGAAATAGACTGTTGATCCATCGCGGCTTGTAAGGGACTCTGCGTTGATGTTTCTCCCTCTGTGGCTGTCGCATTGGGAAAGTTTGCATCAAAGGTCATCTGAGGCGTTAAGCCCGAAGGATCTTGAGGTGAAGGGGTGGTCGTTGATAAAGGCGGCGTTGAATTGAAATTCAGAATATTATTCGGCTCAGAGGGAGTTTGTGTCACCGGAAAAGCAGGTAAACTGTTATCCGAGGGGGAAGGTTCCAATAGGGGATTAGAGGCAGTTTGAGGCGTTGTAGAGCGCTCTAAACGAGATTGACGCACCTGATCTTGAATCCCACCTCCAGCATTAATTGGAGTGTCCATCGGAAAGGGTAACAGTTGTGGCCCTTCTAATTCCTTGAGTAAGACGGCTGAACTGTCAATATCTGCGGCGATTGATCGTTCTTCTTCGGAAAATCGATCCTCAAAATTCCCCGAATTGGAAATTGCTTCCTTGAGATCATCCAACTCAAACCATTCAGGATGTTCTGAAACTTGCCAAATAAAAGCAACAACAACCGCCGTAACGCCCATTGATCCCCAGAATCTCGGTTGGGTCAGGGGTTTGAGAGCATTCGCAACACCACTGAGAGACTCAGATGTTTTTTTGAAGATAGACATCGGTTTAGTTTCCGTTCCAGAGGGATTAAAGAAATTATTAGAGTTCTCACCGCAAGCCGTCAATCGCTGATAATCTCAGGGTGTAACCTAGTCTTGGCTGGATTGATTCGTCACTGCCATTCTCACGGGTTTGCTAATCAAACTCTAACAGTTTTATTTTAGCTGTTGATTTTGTGAGGAGCTAGGTGAAAGAGAAATTAGGGGTTTAACCCCACGATTAATCTACAATTCCTGATGCTTGATGCCTGTTATTTGTTGTTGAACTCGATTGAAGGACGATGAAAAAAAATATTGAAGTTTTTCCCAGTCGTGATCAGCTTGTAGAACGAGCAAAAGCGATTATTTTGGACAAAATTGCACCCGCTATTGAAGCGCGAGGACGGTTTACGCTGGTGTTAGCCGGAGGAGGTACGCCCAAACCGCTGTATGAAGCACTGGCGACTGAAAATTTACCCCTCGATAAAATTCATATTTTTTGGGGAGATGAACGCTACGTTCCCCCCGATCACCCAGATAGTAATGAAGGGATGGCTCGTCAGGCTTGGCTTGACCGTGTGGCGTTTCCGGCAGATAATATTCATCCGATGCCAACGGCTGGAAATGATCCCCTCGCTGATTCTCGTCAGTATGAAGCCGAATTGCAGAGATTTTTTCAAGTCTCACCGGGAGAATTTCCCGCTTTTGACGTGATTTTGCTTGGCATGGGCGATGATGCTCATACCGCGTCTCTATTTCCCCATACAGAAGCGTTACAAGTTCGCGATCGCTTAATTGCAGTCGGGAATAAAGCGGGTCAACCTCGTTTAACCTTTACGGTTCCGCTCATTAACCAAGCTGAATGCGTCCTGTTTTTGGTGACTGGTGCCAACAAGCAACCCGCATTAACCCAGGTTTTTGCAGAAACAGCCGACGAAATGGCTTATCCGTCTCGTGCTATTCAACCTCAAGGGGAACTGTGGTGGCTGTTTGATGAAGCCGCAGGTCAA
>CAZNCM010000307.1:0-7210 GCA_964571155.1 uncultured Lyngbya sp.
ATATATCAAACAAGATATTCCCCCAATTATTAATAGTATTAAAGCCGGAGCGGAACGGTTAAAAAAATTAGCAACTAGCTTACAAAACTTTTGTTACATTGATGAAGTTCATCCAAAACCTGCGGATATTCATACTAATATTGAAGGAATTTTATTACTCCTAAAAAGCCGAATTTCAAGTGATATTCGAGTCACTAAAAATTATGATCATATTCCCCCTGTAACTTGTTATATTGGTCAGCTTAACCAAGTTTTTATGAATGTTTTGATTAATGCAATTGATGCGTTAATTAGTCAAGCTTCTACGCAACAATGGGCGAGGAAATATCGAGAAACTAAAAATAAAGTTCCGGTTCCAGAACCGACAATAGAAATTACAACAGAAGTGCGATCGCCTAAAACTAAACTGAGTACAGAAAGAACTCCACAACGTTGGGTTTCAATTCGGATTAGTGATAATGGCCCTGGAATGTCTTGGGATCAACAGCAAAAAATCATAGAATCTTTTTCAACTCAAAAACGTCTTGAAAAGGAAACCAGCTTAGCCCAAAGTTATCAAATTGTGACGGCTAAACATGGAGGTCAATTTTTGATGCAATCTGAACCGGGTATAGGAACGCAGTTTGAGATTTTATTACCTCTAGTTTGATTTGAAAGTTGAGTTAGAGGATATCTTTTGATATCATGTGATTCTTATAAAAGGATTACCGACACCACAAAAAGCACCCCCATATTTTCCAAAACTTGACCTGTTTCGACATCCCAAAGTTTCACGGTTTCATCCCATCCCCGAGATTAGACTTCCGAAGATTTTTGATGGATAATAAAGCTTTGACCATAGCTTCCATAGGAAATAAATTCTTCTTGAGAAAGTTGCGGGTTTTCTTCTAAAAATTCTCGGAAAGCTTTTCGTTGACCCCGATTATTATCTCGATCAAAACAATTCCAATCATCAAAAACCAGTATGGTCTTGTCTATGAGTAAATCTGAGATGAATTTCAGCACCTCTTTTGTCGAGGAATATAGATCGCAGTCGATTAAGGCGATTGAAATTTTTTCTAAATTGTATTGAGTTTTGAGTGCTTCGGTTAAAGAATCTTCAAAAAAGCCTTCAATTAAAAATGTTCTTTCCCAGTCTACACCTTTCGAGTTTAAATTATTAATAACTCCTGCTTTGGAACAATTATATTGACCTTGATAAAAAACTTCTTCTTGGGTTTGATCTTCTGAGTTGGTAATTTCGGGTAATCCCTGAAAAGAATCAAAACCAAAAAATCTCATCTGAGCAAAATCATCTTTGAACTGTGTAGAAATATTTTGGGCTTTCCAAAACGCATATCCTTTGAATACACCAAACTCACAGTAATCTCCTTGATTCGCCATTCCCAATTCCTGAGCTTTTTGAAAAACAATCTCTAAAGCCTCCTCAATCTCAGGAGTTGCACTGTTAAAACCATGAACATACCCATAATAGACCTTGTGAGCTAATTTATTCAGTTTGGTTTTTTGCAAAAACTTAACGATTCCTGTTCTTAATTCTGTTTTCAGAGTCATCGTCAATATTTCCTCAATATTTAGTTTGCTTTTCCAATTTAAAACTTAGACTGAATAACCTTTGACTAGACTTCTAATATTAGTGATCACGCTATTATCATTAATCCTTGACACTAATATTAGTGGATTTTTAACCTCATCTCTAAATCAGCGATTAGATTTAAAGAGAGCTAGAAGTACAGTAGAGAAGATCAAATTTTTTGTTAACTCTCTGACCTAGAAATAATATTAAAAAGTTTTATAGATGTCAAGTGATTGAAATCAAATCTACTAAAACTTTACATTTCTAAAATTATCTTGACAATAAAAACCCTGGCAATCAGCAACCAGGGCTGATATTTTATACACCGAATATTGTGGGAATAGACTTAATTTAAGATCCGGTTTTGTGATCTCAGAGAATTATTGAAACTGGCTTTGAGACACCCAAGTTCCATGAAAACCATAGGGAACCCGTTGGGGAATAATCACTCGCGCCACAGCATCAACAATCACTAATTCTGACTGATTTTGATTCTCATCGTGAACAAACGTCACTAACCAACCTGCATCTTCGGCGCTATCCTCTAAACGAGGAACAAACACCGCTTCACCCCCAAAACGTCCCTCTCCAAAAGCATGAACCTGACAAGTATTTTTTTCAAAATCGTATTTATTAATCCCTTCAAATTTGGGAAGTTCAGTCTTTGCTATTTTACCCGTATAACCGTAACGGGTTTGTCGTCCAGTGAACTGATTATTAATCGTCGGAAACTCCGAAGGCGCATCATCTAACTGTTCTTGCTTGGCTTCTCCCGTTTCCATATTAAATCGCCAACGATATAACAAGGGAATATCGGAAGCATCATCACCAGTCATTGCTAATACAGAAGTTGATTCCATCCGACAAGCAATTAAAACCACTTCCGAACCCTGTTCATAGGCATTCAAGGTGTGGAAAATAAAACAAGACGGACATTCAAACCATTTCACTTGGCTATTATCGCCATGACGGGGAACAATTCCAAACCGACTCGGTGTTTCTTTTTCAAACAAGATTGCAGGTTCGCCCCGTTGTATCCTTTCCATCCGAAAAGTTAGGGGTAAATCCATAAAGATTGTATAGTTTTCGGTAATGGCAAAATCGTGCATCATCACCCCCACCGGAATTTCTATCGGGTTAATTTGTTGAAGTTTTCCATCTGGCGTCACCCAACCATATTGTAAATAAGGGGGGGTTGACATCGAATAGCCGATAAACCTCATTTCACCCGTTTGGGGGTCAATTTTCGGATGAGCGGTAAACGGACAAGTCAGTTGACCCTCGAAGTCATCAGCACCAACCGTATCAATTTCTGGAAGGGTTAACGCATGGGGTTTTCCGCCTTCCCAGAGCGCTAAAAATTTATCGGCGTGCCAAACTAAAGCGGTGTTTCCAGTATTTTTGCTCGGGCCACCGGGAAGATTTTCTTGAGGCGGTTCAAAGATTCCACTCCAGAGGGCGGTTCCGGCTTCATGTTCGAGTTGATAGCCTTGAGTCCGAACGTAGCGGTTGCGATAAGAGGCTTTACCGTCTTGGATACGAACCCCATGAATCATACCATCCCCATCAAACCAATGATACTGTCCAATGGGCGGAAATTGAGGATTCGGGCCGTTTCGTAAAAACATCCCTGACATACCCGCAGGGAGTTCACCGATGACTTTTAAATTTTCAGCAGTCATTTCATCCCGAATTGGGGCGAAATTACCATCAAGATAAGGATTTGTTGTAACTGTTGAGGTCATATGATCAGGGGGTAAGGTTCATCACTCTTTAACATAGCGTAATATTTACGTTCGTGGAATAAAATAACTCTCTCTTAGGTTATAATTTTTAGAAGAAAGATGATAAATTTTGGATGTTGAAACTTTATCTGTTCGTGTTTTAAGAGCGAATGCTAATAATATGCTCAAGCTGCTTGGCTATGACGTTTTAGCTCAAATCTATGAAAGTGTCAACTCACAAGTATATCGTGCTATTCGCAGAGTAGATAGTCAACCTGTTATTCTCAAAGTCCTCAAAGAAAACTATCCTACTCCCTCTGAACTTATTCGCTACAAACAAGAGTATGAATTGACTCATACCCTTAACTTAGAGGGTGTAATTAAAGCATATAGTTTAGAAAAACATAATAATAGTTTTGTTATTGTTTTTGAAGATTTTGGGGGCGAATCTTTAATGTTTTTAACTCATAACTATCAGTTTAGTTTGGTAGAATTTCTTTCGATTTCCCTTAAAATCACTAGCAGTTTAGGACAACTACACGCTACTCGTATTATCCACAAAGATATTAATCCAGCTAATATAGTTTATCATCCAAAAAATCAACAATTAAAAATTATTGATTTTGGAATTTCTACTCGGTTAACAAGAGAAAATCCTACCCTAAAAAATCCCAATGTTTTAGAAGGAACTTTAGCCTATATTTCTCCAGAACAAACTGGGAGAATGAATCGCAGTTTAGACTACCGAACAGACTTTTATTCTCTGGGAGTAACGTTCTATGAACTCTTAACGGGAAAGTTGCCTTTTGAAACAGATGATTATTTAGAATTAGTTCATTGTCATCTTGCCAAACAACCCTTATCACCCTCAGAAATCAACCGATCAATTCCTCCAATTATCTCAGATATTGTTCTTAAACTGATGGCAAAGAATGCCGAAGAAAGATATCAAAGTGCTTGGGGATTAGAAGCCGATTTAGAAACCTGTTTAAATCAATTACAATTAACTCAAAAAATCGAGAATTTCCCTTTGGCTCGTCAAGATGTTTCAGAACAACTTCAAATCCCACAAAAATTATATGGACGAAACCCAGAAATTGAAGCATTAATTGCTGCTTTTGAACGAGTCAGCAATCCCGTTTCAGAACAACAAAGGCACAGCGAAATGATGCTTATAGCCGGATATTCGGGCATAGGTAAATCAGTGCTTGTACAAGAAATTTATAAGCCAATTACAGAAAAACGAGGTTATTTTATTTCGGGTAAATTTGACCAATTTCAGCGTAATATTCCCTATTCAGCAATAGTAAGTGCGTTACAAGAATTAATCTACCAAATTTTAACAGAAAGTGATTCTCAACTTCAGCAATGGAAAAATAAACTTTTAACTGCTTTAGGTGAAAATGGTCAAGTCATAATTGATGTGATTCCCGAATTAGAATTAATTATTGGTAAGCAGCCCCCCGTACCCGAATTAGGCCCGAATGAGTCGCAAAATCGATTTAATTTAGTTTTTCAAAATTTTATCCATGTTTTTTGTGCAGAAGACCATCCTTTAGTCATTTTTCTAGATGATTTACAATGGGCAGATGGCGCTACATTGAAATTAATTGAATTGATGATAACAGATATTAATTTACAATATTTATTTTTAATTGGTGCTTATCGAAATAATGAAGTTAGTCCAGCTCATCCGCTAAGTCTTACAATCAATGAATTGAGAAAAAAACAAGTAATTATCACTCAACTTACCTTAAATAATTTAGGGAGAGTAGAAATCAGTCAACTAATAGCTGAAACATTAGGAAGCTCTCTAGATAAAGTTAAAGTCTTGGCTGATTTAGTTCTAAAAAAAACGAGAGGAAATCCTTTTTTTGTTAAGCAATTTATTAATACTTTATATACAAAAAACTTGATTAAGTTTGCTAATCATCAGCAAAAATGGCAATGGGATGTAGAACAAATAAAGAAACAGAATATTACCGAGAAGGTAGTAGAACTAATGATAGTTGAGCTACAAAGTTTACCAGAGGATACTCAAGAAATTTTACAGTTAGCTGCCTGTATAGGAACTCACTTTGATTTACAGACTTTATCAATAATTAGCGAAAAATCGCCAAAAGAAGTTTGTAGAAATTTAATCGTAGCAGTAGAGTCGGGATTAATTTTACCTTTATCGGAATTAGATGAAGAATTGCTCATTGAAGATTATCAATTTATCCATGATAGCGTTCAACACGCTGCTTATTCTTTAATTGCGAAGGAGCAAAAATATTTAACCCATTACCACATTGGACAACAACTCTTACACAAGATATCCCCAGAAGAAAAATTGCTCCGCATTTTTGAGCTAGTTAATCAATTAAACTATGCAAAAACATTAATTACCCAACAAACTGAACGAGATCAACTCGCTGAACTCAATCTGATTGCCTGTCGTAAAGCTAGAGCAACTTCCGCTTATCAAGCAGGTCTTGAATATGCCTCTGTGGGATTATCTTTACTGGGAGAAAACCCTTGGACTAGAGAATACAAAATGACTTTAGAATTCCATGAGTTAGGGGCTGAATTGGCTTTGTTAGGGGGTGATTTTGAGGCAATGGAACAATTCATTGAAGTGGTCATAGCAAATACACGCACTTTATTAGAACAAGTAAAAGTTTACCTAATTAAAATTACATCAAATGTTTCCCAGAATAATCTCCCGGATGCGGTTACTATTGCCCAAAATTTCCTACAACAGTTGGGAGTGACTTTTCCCGAAACACCTACAGAAAACGATATTCAACAGGCTATTGCAGAGATTAACCAACTGATTGCAGATTGGGAAATAGAAGACTTGGTTCATCTACCGACAATGATAGATGAGGAAAAAATTGCTATCGTAAAAATTACCAGTAGCATCACACCCGCAGCTTATCTTTGTGGTTCACCCTTGTATCCACTACTGGTTGTTTTGCCAGTGAAACTATCTATTCAATATGGAAATATACTGGCTTCAGCCTCAGCTTATGCCACTTATAGCATCATTGCTAGTAATTTTTTACAAGATATTAATACAGCAGTAAAATTTGGTCAGTTGGCACTTCAACTTGTCTTTCAACAAGACGCTAAAGCGGTTAAACCAGAAGTATTACTTCTTGTAGCAACTTTCATTTTACACCGCGAATCTCATATTAAAGAAACTTTGTCACTCCTACAAGAAGGTTATGTCACTGCTCTAGAAGTTGGAAATCACGATATGGCAGGACATAATGCTCACTGTTGTTGTCTGAATTCTTTTTGGTCTAGTCAACCCCTTGCCGATCTCGAGGAGCAAATTAGCACCTACTTTCATAAGTTGGCACAATTAAATCTATTGACAACAGCTAATTACTGTCGGATTTATTCGCAATCTATTTTCAATTTATTGGGAGTCGGAAAGCATCCGACTGTATTATCTGGGCAAGCTCTAGAAGAAACTGATTTTTTGCCTCAACAGATCGAAGAACATGACTTATATGGATTATATATTTTTTATGTGTATAAGCTGATGCTTTGTTACTTATTTGAGGAATTTGAATCGGCTCAAAACCATGCAGTTGAAGCTAGGCGTTATTTAATATCTGGTATCGGAACTGTTGCCGAACCTGCATTTTATTTTTATGATGCTTTGACAACTTTAGCGGAGTTGAGTTTAGACTCAGAAGAAATAACAGAAGCATTAGAGCAGGTAGAACAAATCATTACACAACTGCAACAACAGTGGGCAGATCATGCTCCCATGAATTACCAACATAAAGTCGATTTACTAGCAGCCGAAAAATGCCGAATTTTAGGGCATAAAATAGAAGCTATGGAGTTATATGACAAGGCTATTGCCGGAGCCAAAGAAAATGAATATATCCAAGAAGAAGCTCTTGCTAACGAA
>CAZNCM010000308.1:0-7200 GCA_964571155.1 uncultured Lyngbya sp.
AGGTTCTGTCAATTCGGTGGCTTTCAGCCCCGACGGTAAAACCATCGTCAGTGGTAGCAGTGACGGGACGGTGAGGTTGTGGGACTTGGGGGGCAATCCCATCGGTCAGCCTTTCGAGGGTCACAAAGGTTCTGTCAATTCGGTGGCTTTCAGCCCCGACGGTAAAACCATCGTCAGTGGTAGCAGTGACGGGACGGTGAGGTTGTGGGACTTGGGGGGCAATCCCATCGGTCAGCCTTTCGAGGGTCACAAAGGTTCTGTCAATTCGGTGGCTTTCAGCCCCGACGGTAAAACCATCGTCAGTGGTGGCAGTGACGGGAGGGTGAGGTTGTGGGACTTGCGGGGCAATCCCATCGGAGAGCCTTTTGAGGGTCACATAGATGATGTCAATTCGGTGGCTTTCAGCCCCGACGGTGAAACCCTTGTCAGCGGTAGCAGTGACGAGACGGTGAGGTTGTGGAAAAATATGGGCTGGCGAGGTTGGTTGCGAACCTGTTGCCGACGCCTTCATAATGACTGGAGCCACGATCTAGATGGCACAGCTCGTCGAGCCTGTTTGATTGAGCAAGGTCACACTTTGGCTGAAATGGGAGAAATCGAAGCAGCAGTTGACCATTTTCGTCAGGCTTTGGAAATTCCGTTAGACTCGAAGTCCATCTCAGATCCAGACACTGAAGCCAAACGTCGAGTAGCGACTATCCTTCAGCAGCAGGCTGTTCGTCTCGCTCGACAGGGAAAGTACGAAGAAGCGATCGCCCAATTTCAACAAGCCGCTCAACTTGATCTTCGGTTAAACTTGGAAAATCTCGAACAACAAGCTGGAAAACTTGCCGCCCCGATTTTCAAAATGCAGGCAACCATTCAAGCCCTCAAAGGAAATATTGAGGGAGCGATTGCCAAATTTGAGCAAGCCACAACCCTAGACCCCACTTTGAACCTTCAACCCGAGTTAGAAGCCCGGCGAATTGCTGCGTCTGTATCCACCCCTTCGGAGGAAATTTACCATGACGAATAACAACGATCTCAACGAAGATCTACTGTATTGCAACGGAATTAATGGGGCAACGGGGGAATATTTTCACCCGCCTGTCTCCTTAAAAGACATTGCTAAAGTTGCTCGTGGCGCAACGTTTGATGACCATCACCTTGCAGAACTTGAACAGAGGAAGGACAGAGATGAAAACCAGCCAATGGGGCCGGTTGAAGGGGTTGACCCCAAGAATCTAGCTGAGGCGGGTTGGGGAGTGATCTTCGCCCACAAATACAAAGATCGCTCTGGTTTACAGGCAGAACAGATCCGAGAAGAACTGAAGGTATTGCTAGATCATCGCTGTCAACAGGCAACTCAGACCAATGAAAAGTTCTACCAGGAATATATCGGTCCCAAGGCTTACCGTTCGGGTGAATCCAAACTCAAATTCCTCGAACGCCACAGAGTTGGCCCAGGCCCCGCCGATCCCAACAATATGCCCTACTATCTCTTGATTGTGGGCGATCCCGAATCCATTCCCTATCACTTTCAGTATCAGCTTGATGTGCAGTATGCTGTTGGACGGATTTACTTCGATACATTGGAGAAATATGCCCAATATGCTCAAAGTGTAGTCCGGGCAGAAACCAATCCCCCAAACCTTCCCCGTCGGGTTCACTTCTTCGGAGTAAAAAATGACGGCGATCGCGCGACTCAACAAAGCTTTAAATATTTAGTTCAGCCCCTTGCTAATGAGATCAAAGTAGATCAATCGGATTGGTTAATTCAAACCTCGCTGGATAAAGATGCAACGAAAGCGAATCTGAGTCAATTGCTTGGTGGTTCAGAAACTCCCGCTCTCCTATTCACTGGAAGTCATGGGGTCTGCTATCCTGAAGATCATCCTCGACAGTTAGCAGACCAGGGCGCATTAATTTGCCAAGATTGGCCGGGGCCACTCAAGTGGCAGGGAGATCTAGATCCTCAGCAACATTATTTTGCTGCCACTGATGTTGATGATAATGCCCAATTGCATGGATTAATTGTTTTTAACTATGCCTGTTACGGTTCAGGAACACCAAAATTTGATGACTTTGCCCATAGAACAGGTAGTCAAAGAGCCGAAATTGCTCCCCATGCTTTCATTGCTCAACTTCCTCAACGCCTTCTCAGTCATCCTAATGGTGGTGCATTAGCTGTCATTGGTCATGTTGAACGAGCCTGGAACTATTCATTTCAGTGGGGACGGGCTAAAGAACAAACGGCAGTATTTCAGAGTACCTTGCAACGTTTAATGGCAGGTCATCCTATTGGTTCAGCAGTGGAGTTTTTCAATGAACGTTACGCAGAATTGTCTTCTGATCTTAACTTTGAGTTAGAAGAAATTAAGCATAATGTATCAGTTGAAGACGAAAAGCTAGCATATCTGTGGACTGCTCACAACGATGCTCGAAATTACATGATTATTGGTGATCCGGCGGTCAAGCTTTGTGGTGTAATCAATAACACCTTGAGCGGCGAACAGGAGACTTCTAAGGTGGTTTTGGGCTTATCTTCTGAGGAAAATTCTGAACCGCCATCGGACAACCAACAGGTTAATCTCAAAGAAGATATTCCAGAAGATATTCGGAATTTAGTTGCGGATTTGGTGAAACGAGTTGAGAAGCTGGAACGCAAAGTTGAGCAACTTCAAGATCAGAATGAATCACTACAAAGACAAATTAATCGCCTCTGAAGAAGAATGCTTTCTAGGGTTCTGCGGAATATTTTACACCATCACAGAGATGGCGATCGCTATTTTCAACACCTGAACCATACTTTAAGTAATTCCGAATTTGTTTGCACGCTTCTACAAATATATCCACCGTGCTTAAATCTGTAACCTTCCAAACACGAGCAGTTCCATCTCTTGATGTGGTAGCTACATACTGTCCATCGGGACTAAATTCAGTGCTACTCAGTCGGTCTTCATGTCCTCGAAGTTCTGCAAGTAATTGTCCTTCGTTCGTCCATAGATAAGCATTTCCTTTTCTAGTAGCTGTAATAATATAAAGTCCATCAGGGCTATACTTAGCACTAATAATAGGGCTTGTATGTCCCTTTAATTCTTTGATCAGCTTGCCTTCAATAGTCCAAAGACGAGCTGTAGAATCTTGCGAAGTTGTTAGAATATGCTTGCCGCTAGGACTAAATTGAGCTGTATTGACCCAATTAAGATGTCCTTTTAATTCAGTGATTAGTTGACCTTCCAAATTCCAGATTCGAGCGGTTCTATCCTCTGAAGCCGTGACTATATGCGTTCCATCCAAGTTGAAGTGTGCATTTCTAATACTGCCTTGATGTCCTTTCAATTCAGTTATAAATTGACCGTTACCAGTCCAGATTCGAGCGGTTCCATCATCTGAAGCCGTGACTATATGCGTTCCTTTTGAGTTAAAAATCGCTTTATTAACTTCATCCGTATGTCCTTCTAATTTCGCAATTAATTCACCCCGAATATTCCACAAACGAGCAGTACGATCTCTAGAGGCAGTCACAATGAATCGATTATCAGGACTAAATTCCGCCTTCCATACTGTTTTTTGATGACCTTTCAATTCTTTAATGAATTCACCCCTATTGTTCCATAAACGGACGGTGCTATCATTGGAAGTGGTAATAATGTAAGCTCCATTGGGACTGAATCTAGCACTGTATACTCGATTTTGATGACCTTTTAGTTCTTTGATGAGTTGACCGTGAATAGTCCAAAGACGAGCCGTTCCATCATCTGATGCGGTAACGATCATTTGATTATCAGGACTGAAATGAACGCTTCTAACCCAGCCTTCGTGTTCAAGCACTGCTTTTTGTTGACTGTGACTCCATAATCTAATTGTTCTATCCGATGAAACAGTGCCAATTGTATTACCATCCGGACTAAATTGAGCATTTCTCACCCAGTCTTCATGTCCCTGGAGAATTGTTAGTAACTGACCATAAATATTCCAGATTCGTGCAGTACCATCATTTGATGTGGTGACAATAAATTTTCCATCTGGACTAAACTTGGCAACTCTGACTTCATCTTGATGTCCTTGAAGTTGAGCAATCAACTTACCTTGAGAAGTCCATATTCGTGCAGTCCGATCATTTGATGCTGTAACAATGTAGTCTCCATTGGGACTAAATTCTACCTCTTGAATTGAAGCTGTATGTCCTTTTAGCTCTGACAGCAGTTGTCCTGAAAAGCTCCAAATTCTAGGAATAGAATCATCTGAAGTTGTCAAAATATAATTTCCAGACGGACTAAATTTTGCGCTCAAAATCTTACCCTTTTCCAACTTAATTTCGGCTATTTTTTCCCTTTGTATAGTCCAGATTTCTGCGATTTCATCATTAGATGAAGTGACAAGATATTTATTATCGTAGCTCATTTTCGCCTTTCCGGTTAAGGTAGTAATTAATTCTCCTTTGAGGTTCCAAAGTCGTGCAGCTTTGTCAAATGAATTGGTGATAATATACTGACCATTGCGACTAAATTCTGCGCTCATTACTGAATCTTGATGTTCGGCAAGAGTAACGAGTAATTGACCTTCAAGGTTCCAGATTCGAGCCGTGCCATCTTGAGAAGCGGTCACAACTAATTTACTATCCGGGCTAAACTTGGCATCAATTACAACGTCTTGATGTTTTAGTTCTGCTATTAATAAACCATCATAATTCCAAATTTTTGCAGTTTGATCAACGGAAGCGGTAACAATGTATTTACCATCGGAGCTAAATTCAATCGTAAGAACTTCGTTATCGTGCTTGGGAAAACGATGACGCTCCTGAGTTTGATAAACGGCTTTACTGAGTGCAGAATTCACTTGGTTCTTTAATTGTGAACTCGGCTTTAATATTCCTGCTTTTTTGAGCAGACTTGTTCTCAATAATTGTTCCGCTTTTAACGCTGAAACCAATGCTTCTAGCTGCTGATTCCCTGCAATTAAATAAGCTTCTGCTGCCTGTTGAGAGGTTTTGATTTGATTCAGGGTTGAACTTCTCCATCCATAGAACGCAACTGTTGTCGCCCCGACTAACGTTGCTAAACCTACAGCAATTAAAATATCTCTCCCATAATATCGTCTTGAACTTGCTCTAAATAACTGTTCACCCTCCGAGTCTACTTTTAAGCGTTTTTTGAACCGCTTCATTTCTTTAAATTGACTGCGAGGAATGGTAGTGTGATATTGTTTCCAATTGCTTAAACAGCGTTCGTAGAGTTCCCTTGCCCGTTTTAGTTCTAACTCATCTAAGGTGTACCACTCGTTAATTTGCTTCGCTAGATATTCATGGGTTATGGAATATTTGTGGTCTTGGGGAATTGTTTCAATTAGGCGGCTTTGATCTAATCGTTGCAGAACTTTGTCAATCTTGGTAGCAGGAAGGTTCAGTGTGTCAGCAATTTCCCGAACAGATTTGAAAGTGCGGGTACCTTGACTTGTAACTAACTGTTTTAAAATTGACTTAACTTCATCCTGTTCGGGACTAGAATAGTGATTGTTTAAAATACTGGTAACATAACTTCCCAAAATTCCCTCGACTTTTCCTAACTCCTGATAAAGACTTTCTTTTATAATTACAGTTTTACCTTCTTTTAAGTCGGCTGCATAGCGATCGCGAACTGTCTCAAATAATCGATTGCATACAATCTGCAAATGCACGGGTTCAATGCGTTCGATAGATTCGATTTCGTTGCCTTTTAGCAAGTGGGGAACGAGATGCTGTTCTAAGAAATCGGGATCGTAGACAACTTTAAAATTTTGTAGGGGTTTCTCAATGGCTTCAATAGCTTCTGTAGTAGTGAGGAGTTTTAAGTTATAGGGATAACTTTCAGTGTAAAATTCTTTGCAGACTTCCCAAAAATCTCCCAAGTTCCCATAGAAATCCTGTCGAATAGAAATAATAAAGTGAATATTGGGGGTATTGGTAGCCGTTAAACATTCACTGAATTCTTCAATAAAGGCAGTGCGACGTTGGGGAGAGAGGTTGACGAAGAAACGTTCAAATTGATCCAGAAAAATTACCAGGGGAGATTGAGTTTGGTGGGCAGTTTTTTGCAAGCATTTTAATAGAGAGTCGTTATCGTTCAACTCAAGGGCAACATTTTCTAGGCTTTCTAATCCGGTTTTGATGACATCTGTGGGATAACCGTAATCCCGAAATACCATTGTAAAGTAGCCTTGCTGTAGCAATTTTGGAATAATTCCAGCATTAATTAGAGAAGTTTTACCACTGCCAGATTTACCATTAATTAGAACTAATTTGTGAGCCGTGATTTTGGCAGTTAGCGATTGGGAAACAGTTTCTCGCCCGAAGAAAATATCAGCATCAGTAGTATCGTAGTAGCTGAGGAATTTGTAGGGTTCAGTAATTTTGGATTCGGTTCTATATTGCGCCCAATTAATTTGACCATCAGCGGCGAGGGAAGCAAAGGCATAGAATTTAATGTCATATTTATTACCGCCAACAACATCTCCAGTAACAACGGTATTATCTCTAAATGAAATTCCTTGATTGTGACTTTCAACCATTGTAATTTTTCGACCTCAAACTAAAGATACATTGCCCTATTTTTTTGATTAGAACAGCACACCCCAATTTAAAAATCTCGATTAAACTATCATTATTTGTTTTTCCAAGGTTCTTTTTGACAAGTTTTTTTAGCTTCTCTAGCTGTATCCGTTTTTGGGTCGGCTAATATGGGACGGTCGCGCATTTTGTTACAAGCCAGTTTAAGCAATTGCTCCCAATTTTGGTCTGACAACTGATTGAGAAGTTTACCCTGTAAATTCCAAATCCGAGTTACTCCATCCCGACCTGTAGTGGCAATAGTTTGACCATTTGGGCTGAAGGAAACAGATGTAAATGAGCCTTGGGGACTATCAATAGGCTGTCCAACTTGATTCCCATTAATATCCCAAAGTCTAACAGTTCCATCGGCACTAGCTGTGGCAATTAATTTTCCATCTGGACTAAAAGCAACGCTGGTTACTTGAGCTTGATGTCCTGCGAGAGTTTTAACTAAAGTTCCATCAGGTTTCCAAAGTTTAACGGTTTGATCAGCACTGGCTGTAGCAATTAATTTTCCATCTGGACTAAAAGCAACGCTGGTTACTTGGTCGGTATGTCCTTTGAGGATTGTAACTAAAGTTCCATCAGGTTTCCAAAGTTTAACGGTTTGATCAGCACTTGTTGTGGCAATT
>CAZNCM010000309.1:0-6036 GCA_964571155.1 uncultured Lyngbya sp.
TTTCGTAACATTTCCTCTATTCTAACAGGAGTTTTGTAACTATTTGGAGAGAAATATTAATCTTATTAACCTGTATCATCAGCAATACCCTCGACAATGGGCAATTAATCGCTATTTAGCGGAATTTAACAATTGCGGACAAGAACTTGCTCTTGGGTCAAATAAGACTTAATTTCTGTTACACTCAATTGGCCGTAATGCAGTAACGAAGCCAATAACGCCGCTTCTGCTCGTCCGGTTGTCAATGCTTCGTAGATGTGATGACAATTTCCGGCGCCCCCTGAAGCAATCACCGGAATTTCGACATTTTCCGCAATCGTTCGAGTTAATTCTAAATCATATCCTGCTTGTGTGCCATCGGCATCCATACTCGTTACCAGCAGTTCTCCGGCACCTCTTTCGGCGACTTCTACCGCCCAGGCGATCGCATCTATTCCGGTGTTTTCACGCCCTCCCCGCACGTACACATCCCAGCCGGGGTTCTGTGGATCAGTACGACGACGTGCATCAATTGCGACGACAATACACTGCGCCCCAAAGCGATCGCTGGCCCGACTGACAAACTCTGGATCACGAACCGCAGCCGAATTGATACTGATTTTATCAGCCCCCGCCCTTAACAAATTTTTAATCATTTCTAAGTTTTGGATTCCCCCCCCAACGGTGAGGGGTATAAATACCTGTTCGGCGGTGCGATAAACCACATCGAGGATAATATTTCGCTGTTCGTGAGTGGCGGTAATATCAAGAAACACTAACTCATCGGCGCCCGCTTCGTTATAGATAGACGCGAGTTCAACCGGATCGCCCGCATCTTTGAGATCAACAAAATTAATCCCTTTCACCACCCGACCTGCGTTAACATCCAAACACGGTAAAATTCGTTTAGCCAGCATCAGAATTCTTGTCCTATTAACTTAAAATTATTTCAAGCAGATTTTTTCTGCAATTTTCTACTTTTTAATCTGGAAAAATAAAAGTTATACTCTCGACCCAAACTCAATCAGGGTTTGACGGTAAGCTTCGGGTAATCCAGTGTCTAAACATTGACCTTTAATAATATACCCTGTAACTGGCTGTTTTTGTCGTAAAATTTCCAGACAAGAGGTCAGCTGAAATTCTCCCTTTTCTCGCTGATTTTCCTGAATTTGTGCGGCTAAAATCTCAAAAATCTGCGGTTCTAAGACATATAAACCAAAAATCGAGATAAACTCATTCTCATTCAACCCCTCAACCCGTAGATGAGTTGAAGCATAATCTAAACTCGGCTTTTCATAAATTTGAGTTAGAGATAAGATTTGTTCTGAGTCTTGAAATATTCCCCCAACACAACCATAATGATGAATAATATTTCCGGGTGTAACTCTCAACCCAATCACACTGTGTTGAACTTGTTCGTAAATCTCTAATAATTGACCCGCACAATTAAGATCTAAATCTGAACGATAAATATGATCGCCTAACATCAACAAACAGGGTTGATTGTTTACCCAGTCCGCCGCACAAAATACCGCATGACCATAACCTTCTGGTTCGGTTTGAGTTAATATTGTAATTCTTTCTCCGATTGTTTGTAAATAATTACTATATTCTCGTCGTTCTTCTGAAAGTTTGTTCCACAATTCCGGTTTAGGGGGATGTTTAAAGAAAGCTTCCAACAATTCGCGATCGCTCGGTTGTACCACAATTCCTACTTCTTCAATTCCCGCTTGAATTGCTTCTTCAACAATCACTAAAATAATGGGTTTAGCCCTTCCGTCCCTGTCAATAATCGGAAAAAACTCTTTCTTTAATCCTTTCGTTGCCGGAAACATCCGCGTCCCAAAACCTGCTGCTGGAATTATAGCTTTTTTAACTTTTTTAGAATTGGATTCTGAATTGAACATCATTAAGTTAAAAAGTATCTATCTTGACGGATTTCTCGCTGCAAGCTTTCTGGATATATGTCAAAGGGTTTAACTCAGCAATTTTTGCTAACACTTCAGCCATCCGTTAACCTTGAGAAGAACTCACGGGAGTTGAGGGTTCTTCTAAAAATGTAACATGAACTCTAACAGGGCGATCGCTTACTGTTGGAACTTCATCTATCCACTCGATCTGATTATTTTTTAAGAGAGCATTATAAGTGGGTAACATTTTAAATGAATTGTGTTAGCTTCAGCTACATTTTAACTAAAAATAGAATTAACGAGAAGCCGCCGATGTTTTTGTAAATATAAGATGGAAAGTTTGGGATTGACAAATACCTGAAGTGTCTATATGCTACAGGTTACAAGTCTCGGCGCGAGAAAAGAGTATCCCAGTGAAAAGTATGATACAAATCCTGCTCGACCCAGGTTCTTTCGTTTAAAAAATACTCTCGTGGGAAATGTCCTTTCGGGGCTAATGTGTTAGGTTCTAAGTTATCATCATTAATCATTGACCGATCATTAACCAGCCATCCTACTCTCTGACTAAATTCATACCCAATTGTTTCACTGCCAGGCATACAATCACTTAAATATTCCATGTCAGTTTTTTTTTCACAGTCCAAGTAAATTTCCTTCTGAATACTAAAACCAAAAAAGCCTTTAGAATATTTGACCCACAGTTGATCTATTATGCGAAGATCTTCGGATGGGAAATTTTGAATATCTTCAGAATCAACCCATTCATCCGCTTCCTTTCTCATAGTTTGAAACATGATTCGCAAAGTTTCCTGATCTGCTTCTTCCCACTTTCCTTGCCTCAATAGTTCCTGTAATTTTGCATAATCTACTTCTGCCTTAGATTTCAGTTTAAAGTCAAACTCTAGTGCAATTTTAGCTTCTATCCACCTCACATCCTCATCCCGCAAACTCAAACGCTTTTGAATTCGTTCTAAGTTTCGGCGATCATTCTCCCTTAAAGGAAAGCTTTTTTCAACCGCTTTACTGAATAGTTTTTCATACTGTTGCAATTTTTTACAGCGTTGGCAATGAGGTTCCATCACCTCATTTTCTATCGTTTGAGCATCTTCAATGGAAAGATCCAATTCCAAGCGATGAATTTCCAAACATTCTCGTTCAAAGTCGTTGATTTCCCCTCGAAGAAAATCAATTTCACCCCGATCATTCTGAATAATAGCCTCAACTTCCTTGCGATATTTCAGTTGAGGATCATCCTGGGGCGATCTGGCAATATAAATCCGATAACCCTGTTCTACCGGGAGAAATCGAGGAGTCATCGCCGGGGATTCTTCCTGTACCTTTTCACGAGCATATTCATGTAGTTCGTCCACCGAGATTATACCATCATTATCCCGATCTGCGGCTCCGGTACGAATTCCTTCAACCAGATATTTGGTGTAGATAGACAAGCCTGAACTTTTCGATTCATAGGATTTTTGGGTTGAACTAGAGGAAGTTAAAATTGCCCGTCCCTTTCCTCCCAAATCTTGTTTAAAATCAATGGGGGCTTTACCACCATCTTTAGGATTAAGTTCTTTATCAAATGCACCGCTATAACAACAATCTAGAATAATGACCTGGTGCTGTGAGCGGCTCTCGTTCATGCGTTTCTGTAAATAACTCGCTTCTACTGCCGTCGGAGGAATTACAATTTCTCGTTCATTTTTGTCCGTTTCACGTGTGGCTATAAATAGATTGCCTTTTGGATTCGTAATTCCATGACCCGAAAAATAAAACAGCAATAATTCATCGGATTTGCGGCTATCAAATAGCTTGAAAATCTCGTTTTCTATTTCTTGGCGATTGATATTTTTAAAAGGTTTGACTTCATCAAATCCGCCCATTTCAGGGTTGAGCAATACCTGTTGTAATGCGTCTACATCGTTAACTGCACTGGGAAGCCTGGTAAAATTTTTATATTCACTGACCCCAATTAACAAGGCAACTTTTTTCACTGATATTGCTCCCTTACCCCTTTAAAAACTTGTCAATTTCGGGTAAAATCTTTTCCAAATCTTCAGGGCGACGAAATTTGGCTTTAAATTTTCGACCATTTCCTTCGGCTTCGATCTCGTAGGTTTTCCCAAAAGTGCGATCGCCTAGATAAGTTACCAAGGTTTTAAAATTTTGAACACTGACTTCTGCTGTCAAAATATTAATTAAAAATCCACCCATTGATTTAGCCCCTGCTTCTATTTCAGAAACAGGAACTTGATTAACTTCTTGAACTCCATCTACTTCTGCAATTTCTGCTTGTAAATCTTGGGTTGCTTGTTGGAGTTCAGCTTCACTCAGTTCCGCATCTAACAGGGTTATTTTGATTTGAAGACTTGATTCTGGCATAAGTAGTTTTCTCTATGTTTATATAGGTTATATCGTTCGTAGGACAAACTATGAAACAGCTTTTTAATCCAGCTTATCAATTTTTTAAGACTCTGCCAAGCCAAAGCCGAAACTTCCAAAATCCCAATTTAGCCAATCGCATATTCGGTGAACTGTCTCATAAATGGCGTTTGAAAACCCTAGACAATATCTTCTTTTAATGCCTGAGACTTAAGTCCCAGGCTAATAGTGAAAGTCGGTTAAAACCGACTCAAACTCTTTTTCATCTTTAATCCTCTTAACAGGATTTTGGCTATTATACAGGGGTTTGAACCCCTGATTAATCAATGATTTGCCTATCAATAACTATTAACTCAAATAAGTGTATCTCCCCAAACTACTCTCATAATTTTGTAGCAACCGTTGAGATTCTTCAATGGTAATTTGATTTTGTTGTAAAGCAAGTTCGGCTTGACGGCGAATATTTTCAACTAAATCTTCCGCGTCATACTGAACATAACCCAACACTTCCGTCATTGTATCCCCTTTAACAACGTGTTCAACCTGATAACCTTGAGGTGTGAGTTTAATATGAACGACATGAGGATCTCCAAACAAATTGTGTAAATTTCCCATAGTTTCTTGATAAGCACCCCCTAAAAATAGGGCTAAATAATAAGGTTCAATTACATTTTTATGAGAAGATTTGTCTTCGATTTCTCGCAAAGGATGCAACTCTAAAATAGGTTTTACATCTCGCAAATCAATAAACTGACTAATTTTGCCATCACTATCACAAGTTAAATCGGCTAATGTTCCCCGTTGAGTCGGTTCTTCATCCAAGCGATGAATTGGCATAATCGGAAATAACTGATCAATTGCCCAACTATCGGGTGCTGATTTAAATACAGATAAGTTTACATAATAAATGGAAGCCATCATTTTTTCTAAATCTTCCAAATCTTCAGGAACATACTCTGCAACCCGAACAATACTCTGAATTTTATGACAACAAGACAACAACAGTTGTTCAGATTCGGCCCGATCGCTTAAACTGAGATATCCAAAGTTAAATAAACTAATGGCTTCTTCTTTAAATTGAATCGCATCGTGATAGGCTTCTTGATAGTTATCGGGCTTAATTGCATGATAAGTTTCCGTCAAATTTCTTAAGATCAAATGATCGTCTTTTATGATTGGAGGGGGAGCATTTTTTGCAACTTCGCTGGTTCCCAAAACATCAAAAACTAAAACGGATTGATGAGACGCAATTGCCCGTCCGCTTTCACTAATTAACGTCGGAACGGATACTTTTCGTTCTTCACAAGCTTCTTTAACTTCCGCGACAATATCATTAGCATAGTTTTGCATATTGTAGTTTTTAGAAGCCTGAAAATTGGTTTTAGATCCATCATAATCAATCCCCAAACCTCCACCCACATCTAGATATTTCATATTCGCCCCGAGATGGGAAAGTTCCACATAAATTTGACTAGCTTCTCGAATTGCATCTTTAATCACACTAATCGAAGAAATTTGGGAACCAATATGAAAATGCAATAGTTGTAAACAATCTAATAATCCTGCTGATTTTAACGCTTCAACGACTTGAATCATTTCAGGAACAGTTAAGCCAAATTTAGCGCGATCACCTGTTGTTCCACACCACCGACCCATGCCTTTTGTACTCAGTTTGGCGCGAATTCCTAAGATCGGTTGAATCCCTAAATGACGACTAGCTTCAATAGCAATATTAACTTCTTCAAGTTGTTCCATAACAATAATT
>CAZNCM010000309.1:6126-6845 GCA_964571155.1 uncultured Lyngbya sp.
AACCGGGCGTTTGCAACAGAGCTAAGGCAATTAATAATTCCGGTTTAGATCCCGCTTCTAAGCCAAACTTAAAAGGTTGACCAAACCGAACTAAATCTTCAATTAAATGTCGTTCTTGGTTGCATTTAACCGGATAAACCCCTCGATAATTTCCCGGATACTTGTAACGAGCGATCGCTTTAGCAAAACAAGCATTTAAACGTTCAATCCGGTCTTCTAGAATATCTGGAAAACGAATTAATAAAGGCAAGCCTAAATTGCGGCGTTTAAGGGATTCTACCAGTTCAAATAAATCGAGAGAACCGCCCCGATCCCCTTTCGGAGAAACGGTAACATGACCAGCGGAATTAATCGCAAAATAAGGCTCACCCCAGCCCAAAATACGATATAACTTTTCACTATCTTCTATCGTCCAAGAGGTTTGAGTCGATGACTCAACAAAATTCGGGTTAGGGTTAGTTGATTTTAACTTTCCAGAGGGAGATGATTTTCCGGGTTGAACTTCAGAGTTAATAGACTGCAACTCCATATTATTTGAGATCCTTGCGTTTATGCCTCGATTAGACAGTTTAACGTGGTTAGTGGACATTGAGGCAGAGACAGAGGCAATCTTTGAATTGTCCTTTAGAAACTCATTTCCCCCAAATGATTTCAAACAAACGATCAATCTCAGGTTAATCTGGATGATGTAGGTTTCGAGCAAATTTGAGGAGACTGGT
>CAZNCM010000309.1:6949-7181 GCA_964571155.1 uncultured Lyngbya sp.
TAGCCGCTTTGAAGAAAAAGGATTTACCCTCGTCGGTTTGAAGCTGATGAGTGTTAGTCGAGAACTTGCGGAAAATCACTACGACGTTCACAAAGGCAAGCCCTTTTTTGATGGTCTGATGAAGTTTATCACCTCTGGCCCTGTTGTCGCGATGGTCTGGGAAGGTGATGGCGTTGTAGCAGCCGCTCGTAAAATAATTGGTGCAACCAACCCGCTAACGGCAGAACCGGGT
>CAZNCM010000310.1:0-7172 GCA_964571155.1 uncultured Lyngbya sp.
ATTTTTATAGTAGAACGGAATGGAATGTTGGTGGCGAATTCGGGTCAAACTCAATCCTTTATTCAAAAAAATCAAGAAGTTGAGCAGATTTTATCCTTAGAAAGTCCCAATCAAAAAATTAGTGCTATTACTCAAGAGTTACAACAAAAAATTGGAAACTTTACTCAAATTCAAACCGCTCAACAACTTTATTTAACTCTAGGAAATAAGCGAGAATTCATTCAAGTGACCCCCTGGAAAACAGAATCAGGCTTAGATTGGTTGCTTATCGTTGCGATTCCTGAATCTGATTTCATGGCACAAATTAATGCCAATACTCGCACTACAATTATTCTTTGTATCATTACATTAATCCTAGCGACAACCTTAGCCATTTTAACCGCCCGTTGGATTATTCAACCTATTTTAAAACTCAAAAATTCTGCCCTCGCTTTTTCAGAAGGAAAATTTGATCAAACCGTTGATGTCAATCGGGCGGATGAATTAGGAATATTAGCCAAAATATTTAATTACATGGCGCAACAATTACAAACCTCTTTCGCCACCTTAGAAAATCAAAATATTGAACTCAAACGTCTCAGTCAAATTAAAGACGAATTTCTCGCCAATACCTCCCACGAATTGCGAACACCTCTACACGGAATTATCGGATTAGCTGACTCTTTAATTGATGGCGCAACCGGAAAATTACCCACCAAAACCACCGAAAATTTAACGATGATTGCCAATTCCGGGCGACGACTTTTAACGCTAGTTAATGATATATTAGACTTTTCTAAACTCAAACATAATACAATCGAACTTCAGCTCAAATCTTTGGGATTATGGGAAGTTGTTGATATGGTTTTAGTTCTCTCTCAGTCTCTAGTTGGACAAAAAAATATCATACTGATTAATTCAGTTCCCTCTGATTTACCCGGAGTTGAAGCCGATGAAAACCGTTTACAACAAATTTTATATAACTTAATCGGAAATGCAGTCAAATTTACTGAATCTGGAACTGTAGAAATAACAGCTTGTGAGAAAATCATCAACGAATCTAATCATTATATTGCTGTCACCATTTCTGATACTGGAATTGGTATTCCAGAAGATAAATTAGAACAAATTTTTGCATCCTTTGAACAAGGAGACGGTTCAACTGCGCGTCAATATGGGGGAACAGGTTTAGGTTTAGCCGTAACAAAACAGCTTGTCGAATTACACGGTGGCACCATCGAAGTTCGTTCAAAAGTGGGAGAAGGGTCTCAATTTACCTTCACTTTACCCCAAGCAAAATCACCGATTGAACCCATTGAAAATTCAACAATTCAACCTTCAAAACTGTCTACAAATATTTCTCAATCAGAACCCAAACTCGAACTTGAAAATACACCTGAAATTTTAATTGCGGAGAGTGGAGAATTCAAAATCTTAGTCGTTGATGATGAACCGGTTAATATTCAAGTGATTGCTAACAATCTTTCGCTACAAAACTATGCCATTACTCAAGCTACAAATGGTTTAGAAGCCTTAACCTTAATCGAACAAGGATTTAAGCCTGATTTGATTTTACTCGATGTGATGATGCCTCGAATGACGGGTTATGAAGTATGTCATAAACTCCGAGAAAAATATCTCCATAGTGAACTTCCTATTCTAATGTTAACCGCTAAAAATCAAGTGACAGATTTAGTGGATGGCTTGAGTTCGGGGGCTAATGATTATTTAAGTAAACCTTTTTCTAAGCAAGAGTTATTAGCCCGGATTAAAACCCATCTTCGTTTACTCAAAATTAACAATGCTTATGGGCGTTTTGTTCCCCATGATTTCCTCAGATTTTTAGGACATGAAAGTATAATTGATGTTAAATTAGGAGATCATGTTCAAAAAGAAATGACGGTGATGTTTTCTGATATTCGTTCATTTACAACTCTGTCTGAGGAAATGTCACCCCAAGAAACGTTTGATTTTATCAATGGTTATCTCAAGCAAGTTAGTCCGATTATTCGTAAACATAACGGCTTTATTGATAAATATATTGGGGATGGCATTATGGCATTATTTCCCCAGTCGTCTGAAGATGCGGTAAAATGTGCGATTGCGATGCAAAAAACAGTCAGTGCGTACAATCAAGAACTACAAACACAGGGTAAACTTCCGATTAATATTGGGATTGGTTTACATACTGGAACGTTGATGTTAGGGACAATCGGTGAACAGGAACGCATGGAAAGTACCGTGATCGCAGATGCAGTGAATTTAGCGTCTCGTTTAGAAGGATTAACCAAACTCTACGGTGCTGGAATTATTGTTAGTGAAAAAACCTTATCTCGCTTGAGTGATTTTCAAAATTATGGTTATCGGTTTCTAGATCGGGTTAAAGTGAAAGGGAAAAATATTGCAGCAGGTGTATTTGAAATTTATGATAGTAATCCTGAATCTCTACAAGCTTTAAAAATTCAAACCAAGTCAGACTTTGAACAAGCAGTATTCTTCTATCATCGCCAAGAATACCAACAAGCTGAAGCGATTTTACAACAGGTTCTTACTATTAACCCAGAAGACAAAGCAGCATTACTCTATTTACAACGTTGCCAAAATTTTCAAGTTTAAAGAATGGGGAATTGGGGAAGATTGATCATTCATCCCCATTCCCAGAATTTTAATAACGAGGCCGACTCGAAACCCGTTGTGATTGTTGGTTATACATTGCCAGTAAAACCTGACCGGGGTCAACCCAACGACCGCCATATTTTAACCCCCAGTGTAAATGGGGGCCGGTTGTGCGTCCAGTCATACCGACTCGGGCAATTCGGGTTCCCGCAGGTACAACTTGACCTTCCATGAGTTGAATCCCGCCATCGTAATCGATAAAATAACGACCCTGGGCATTTTTCTCCACCCGTCCTTGAACATGACAGTAAATATGCGTCCACTGTCCCGAATCAATGGCAATCCCTGTCCCACAACGGTTATCTTCCCAGACTTCTACAATGGTTCCCGTCCACCAGTTGCGAATATAGCTACCCATCGGGGCTGCTAAGTCTAAGCCGTAGTGAAACCCACTGGAACGATAACCGAAACCCGATGTATATTCTAGAAAATTTTCCACCGGGAAAGAAGCCCCTGACCAATCCAGTCCAGTCGCAACTTGAGTGGCGTGGGATTCTCTGGCATTAACCAGCTTCTGCCATCCAAACGGCATCAGACTCAAACTAATTAACCCGGCTAACATCAAAATCCGTTTTGGACGAATCCAGTTTTGGGCGCGTTTTGGTGTTGACTCTACCATTAGTGTGTTTGACTCCTCACTCTGATAGGTGAAAGATTACAGATGAGAGAGGACAGTGAATTGGTGATCAGCGGTAACAGGTGTGATTGGATTTGTATTCCCTGTTCGGTGATCGTGTTTGTCTGTTCCCTTTTGCCTGTAACAGTCACCCGTTTTTACTGATTTGCGTTCCACCGAACTCTACAACAGTTAATGTGCAGGCTGACAGCAGGTGGAATCAATTTTCCGGGCTGTCGGGTTTGTGGAATAGAGAACTGATGTCTGCTTGTCACCTCAGAAATTCAATTCGATGACAATCGGCAACCAACCGGATTGAATTGCCGTAGACATATGACCCCGTATTCTACTCTATGTTTGTTCGATAGAGAATAGCTGAGTTGAATTTATGTAACGTTTTATTTAAGATTAAGTCTAATCTGTTCCGCTACCCGTTATAAGTCAAGGATTAATGACAAATTTCACAATTTCACATTTTAGACATTTACAATAACATCACCCATGCTATTTGATATTTTCCCTTTCCGGTTTAGTCTTGACACCACAACAATCGCCGGGGCAGCTTTGTGGTCACTTGCCCTCTATTGGGGATTTTCTCCGCTCAGTGAATGGGTAATCGAACAACTCAATCGTTGGTTCAACTTTGCTGAACAAGGACTCTACACCTCAAAAAAAGAGTTTGAACGAACTCGCGTCGCCCGAGAATCTCAAAACGCTTTTTATGCTTCCTTGTTTAGCATTGTGCCGTTTTTAATTGTGGGTAGCTTGTGTAACTGGGCGGTTGAAGCGGGATTAGATAGCAGTTGGGCGATCGCAATGGGAATGATAGCTTGTATCAGTGGTGGGGTCTATGAACTCGGACGACGAGACTCTCAACAACGAGGCTAAATCAGGGAACGGGGGAAAGCTCCCCTGCTCCCTTTGCCGATTCGACTAGGCCATGACGGTTTTTAAGTCACCTGTCGCATTGGACGGTTGTAGAGCTGCATAAAGGCGGTTCAGCGCATTAATATAAGCCTGGGCGGAGGCGACAATAATATCGGTATTAGCGGCATGGCCGGAAAAAACCCGACCTTCTGCCCGCAACCGAATTGTAACTTCTCCAATGGCATCAATTCCGGCTGTTACCGACTGCACAGAAAACTCAATCAATTCATTGGGAATATTGACAACCCGGTTAATGGCTTTATAAACCGCATCGACTGGCCCGGTCCCAATCGCGGCATCCATCAATTCTTCCCCCGTTGGCGTTCTTAAAATCACCGTCGCCGTCGGACGAGCGTGATCGCCACAGGACACCTGAACCAATTCTAGACGGAACAATTCGGGGGCTTGGTGAATTTCGTTGTTCGCGATCGATTCTAAATCCCAGTCGGTAATTTCTTTCTTCTTATCGGCTAAGTCTTTAAACTTGATAAAGGCTTTATTAATCTCGGAGTCTGACAGTTCAAACCCCAATTCTTGCAGACGATTTTGAAACGCATGACGGCCGGAATGTTTGCCCAATACAATCAGATTATTATTCAACCCAATTGATTGAGCATCCATAATCTCATAGGTGAGCTTATTTTTGAGAACCCCATCTTGATGAATTCCCGACTCGTGAGCAAAGGCATTCGCCCCGACAATGGCTTTATTGGGTTGCACCAACATTCCGGTTAAGTTAGAAACCAGACGAGAGGTTTTGTAGATTTCCTGAGTCTTAATCTGAGTTAGGGAGGCTTCTGAGTCGGCCGGACGACCCAAGAACGGATTATAATATTGTCGCCGCACATGAAGTGCCATCACCAATTCTTCGAGAGCGGCATTTCCCGCCCGTTCACCAATCCCGTTAATAGTACATTCGAGTTGACGAGCGCCATTTTTCACGGCTTCGAGGAAGTTTGCCACCGCCAAACCGAGATCGTTGTGTCCATGAACCGAAATAATCGCTTGATCGATATTGGGAACGTTTTCTTTAATTCCACGAATTAAAGCCCCAAATTCGGCGGGGGTTGTATAACCAACGGTATCGGGAATGTTAACGGTTGTAGCGCCTGCGGCGATCGCTAATTCGAGAACTTGGTAAAGAAATTCGGGATCAGATCGTCCAGCATCTTCGGGGGAAAATTCCACATCTTCGACAAAAGACTTGGCATAAGCCACCATCTCAGGAACGATGTCTAAGACTTCTTCTCGGGTCTTCCGCAGCTTATATTGCAAGTGAATGTCGGAAGTCGCCAAAAAGGTATGAATGCGCTTGTGAACGGCAGGTTCTAAGGCTCGGGCTGCGGTTTCGATATCAGAACGCACCGCTCGGGCTAAACTACAAATCACAGGGCCATCTTCAGTCCCGACGGTTTCGGCGATGCGATGAACCGCCTCAAAATCCCCTTGACTTGCAAAGGCAAAGCCCGCTTCCATCACATCGACTCCCAAACGGGCAAGTTGTCGGGCAACTATCAGCTTTTCGTCTACATTGAGGGTGGCACCCGGACATTGTTCGCCATCTCGCAAGGTGGTATCAAAGATAATAATACGGTCAGAACTCGGTTGAATTTTCATCGCTCTCGAACCTCCAGTTGTCAGTGAACAATTTAAACCCCAACTCAGAAAAACTTCAGATTTTGATTTTGTTTTTCCGTTTGGTTATTGATTTTCTCTTGATTAATAGTCTACTTTTTCGATTTGATCTCGAATATCATTTAAGTCAATGTATCGATCTGTTGCGTTTCGCAGTTCACGAGCAATCATGCCTTCGGTTGAGACGACGGTAATATGAGTATTTTTTGAGCGTAAGAGTTCAATCGCCCGTTCAAAGTCACCATCTCCACTAAATAAAACGACTCGATCATACTGATCTACAGTATTAAACATATCAACTACAATTTCAATGTCTAAGTTCGCTTTTTGTGAATATCGACCTGAGCTATCGTCGTAGTATTCTTTGAGAATTTTTGTGCGTACCGTATAACCTAAACTAATCAAAGCATCTCGAAAGCCTCTTTGATCTTGGGGATCTTTGAGGCCAGTATACCAAAAAGCATTGACTAGAATCACATCAGATTGTTCATGTTTGAAATAGGTCAATACTCGCCTCGGATCAAAAAACCAACCGTTTTTTTGTTGTGCGTAGAACATATTGTTACCGTCTACAAATATAGAGAGACGGTTTTTCGAGTTAAGCATAGAAACTATAGACCTAGATATTTGTAGAAAAGAATTTAAGCTAATTATCTTATTTTAACATCTGGACTGTCACCAAGCATTTAGGTCAAGATTGCTTACCACTCTGCCTTGATCCCGGATGAGTTTGAGTCCAGTCTTTCGGTGTATCAATCCTCCTCAAACTAAGATTTTAGTAAATTTGCTGACGGAAAAACTCCACAGTGAGTGTTAGTCATTGTTCACTCTATAAGCAACCCAGTAAGATTGATCAAAAGACATTTGATCAAGAGTTATGACTTTAGAGACTTGAAAAAATCTCCTCCATTTGTTATTCCACTTCTGGATCTCGGTTGTATGAATAGACACAACCACCTCAGTTATTTCAGCCGAGGCATCAATAGAGATGTTTAAGTCTCGTCGTCATCACCGAAGTCGCTGACTCATATTTACCTAACTCAATAGAAGGGCTAACTCCCAGATGAGGGAGTACCCCAACGATACAAGCTACTTTTTTTCTATCAACCCCACAATGGATTCATCTCTATAGGAGAATCATTAGGAGAGTTGACTTTCTTTATAAAATAATGAGTACAATATGACTTTCCTCTAGTATACAGCTTCGGGAAACAGGTTGATCTCATTAAGACTCGATGCGCGATCGCTAAAACTTTTTAGTTTCTAACGCCCAACGTGCTAACTCCGTGCGATTGTGAAGTCCGGTTTTGTTCAACATATTACTGACATGACTTTCAAT
>CAZNCM010000311.1:0-7123 GCA_964571155.1 uncultured Lyngbya sp.
TTTAGACCCTCATTTTCGCCAACGAGTTTTTGAGACAGGAGAATGTATTTATGAGGCAGATTTCAGCAAGTCAAATTCGGGAACTGGCGACTGATATTGAAGTAGAGTTAGAACGTTTAGGACGCTTAGAAAGTGGAATTAATCAAGTTCAACAAGAAATGAGTCGGACTCCAGAACTTGCGGATATTTTTTATGAAAGCGTTGCTTTAAAATTACATAATTTTTATACAGGTTGTGAGCGGATTTTTCAACTAATTGCGTCTGAGTTA
The DNA here is from genome assembly GCA_964571155.1 of uncultured Lyngbya sp. Taxonomy (GTDB): domain Bacteria; phylum Cyanobacteriota; class Cyanobacteriia; order Cyanobacteriales; family Microcoleaceae; genus Capilliphycus. The sequence goes on from CAZNCM010000311.1 coordinate 270, forward strand.
AATGGTATATTACCCTCTAGTTATGATTGGCATAAACGACTCTTAAATCGAATGGGAGTTGAACGAGAAGGACTTCCTCAAGTCTTGAGTCAAGATACAATTAGCCGCTTACAAGATTATCTCGGTTTTCGACATATTGTTCGCAACCTTTACGGTTTTGAGTTAGATCCAGTTCGACTAGAACGACTCATGGAACAGTATCCTCCTATCTGGCATCAATTTCAAGATGAAATTAGACAGTTTTTGAACGAGTTACACAAATTAGTCGAACAATTAGAAGCAGATGATGAGTTTTAAATAGACTCTAAATTTAATTAAAATTTCCGAACAACCTGCTGATAAAAGTCCTCCAGTCCTTTAACACAAGTTTCATCGTCAAATAAGTTATCTTGTCGTTGACTCATGCGTTGAGAAATATCTTGTCGCCAAGCAGAGTCTAAGCCTAATTTAACCGCAATTTCAATATATTCCGCTTCATTTTTTGCAATGGTATCCGTCACACCCAACAGTTTCAAGAAACTATCCGCATGACGACCTCGCATAAATTCACCCGGACAAGTTACAATGGGTAAATTACAGGCAATTGCTTCTAAAGAAGTATTTCCTCCTGACCAAGTAAAGGTATCTAAAAACACGTCTGAAAGTAGATTTAACATCAGATAATCCGAACGTTCGGGAATGCTGAGATGAATGCAAAAATATTCGTGATTTAAACCCACAGCAGCAAAAGCGTGTTCGAGACGAGGGATTAATATTTTTCCCCGTAAAAACAGAAATTTCGCGTTAGGAACTTTTCTGGCAATTTCGGGTAAAATATAATCGTATTGTGGCAAATATTTAAACGGTGCCTGACAACAGAAATAGAGAACAGCATCTTCTGGGATATTAAAATCTGAACGGCTTTTTGTTAAGTTCGGAATATCTTTCGGTTTAGGATAAGCAACACCAATATTCGGTAAACGAACAAGAGTTTCTGAATAATGTTCCTGTGCATTTTCCGGTTCCATTAACTGACTCGATAAAAAGTAATCAATGGTTGGGAGTCCCGTTGTTACCGGATGACCCCAAGCGGTACATTGAACGGGTGCTAAACGTAAAGCCGCCATTTGCATTGTTGGTGCATCCATGCCAATTTCGGGGTAAACTAAAATATGCAGTTTATCATCAAGGATTTGTTGACAAACGGCTGGAAAATTTCCGGGGATATGATGAAAGACATCGCTAAATTCACGAAATTTTTGAGTGATTGGATCGGGATAATTGCCTGTATAATAACAGTAAACTTCAAAATCATCATGGTTACAAAATCTCAACCATCCCGTTAACCAAAGGGTGCCACTGTAGGAATGTAAATAATGGGAAACATACCCAACTCTAATTTTTTGTTCAACTTTTGGCATGGCTAACGGTTGAACCCAGTTGGGATAGTTAGCCGCCATAATATTATGAACTAATTTACCATAATTTTTTTGAGATTCAACGACGTTATGAGCTTGATAGGCTAAATAAAAATTAGTCCATCGACTTAAACCCCAAAATGCACTTTCTCTTTCTGCGGGAGTCTCTAACCGAGTGGTTTTAACTAAGGTTTGGAGTTCTTGTTCAAATCGTTTTCTGTAATAATTGATTGATTCAGAGTGATGATAAATCATCGGAACAATTAAATGTTTTAGAAGTTTAAACGTATAATCATTGGGAAGATAGTTGAAAGCGGTTTCTGCTTGAGAAATTGCGGCTTCTGTTTCTCCCTGACGGAGTAATTGTAAAATTAAAGAAAAGTGCAGTTTTCCTGATATCGGATGAACTTTTGTTCCGGTTTTTAGAACTTTAATAGCATCTTGGGGTTGATGAAGTTGATGATAACAATTACTTAGTGTTGAATACAGTTCAACTTCTCCAGGTTGAAGTTCGAGATAGTTTTGAAATAATTGAATGGCTTCGTTGTATTTTCCCTGTTGATAATATTGTTGAGCAAAGGTATAATAAATAGGTGCAGGATTTTCTTTTGCAGCTTCAGCAATCTGGAGATTTTCTTGAACTACTATAGCTTCGGGATTCAAGTTTAAAGCAGTTTGATAAATTGCGATCGCATCTTCAAAATGAGTTTGTTCAAAGAGAATATTGCCTAAGTTGAGATAGCTTCCCCAGTGGTTCGGGTTGATTTCAATGGCTGTTCGATAAATAGTTTCGGCTTCGGTGAGTGAACCTTGCTGTTTAATCAGATTTCCTAAATTTTGATAGGCGTAGATTAAAGTATTATCAACTTTAATAGCAGTTTGATAAGCGGTAATTGCTTCTGAGTATTTCTTTGATTTTTCTAAACCCAATCCCAGATGATAGTGTCTAACAGCAATAGAAGCATCTATTTCTAGAGATTTTAAAATCGCTTGAACGGATTCTACATAATTTTCGATTTGATAATAAAGGATACTGAGTTGATGCCATGCTTCAGCATTGTTGGGTTGCCATTGGAGAAACTGTTTATAGTGTTTTTCAGCAATTTCATATTGTTTGTTTTCGTGAGATTGAATGGCTTCATTATAAATTTGGCTAATATTGACTTCCGGCTTGAACTGTTGTAAATTTTGAATCGAATGAATAACGATTTGAGATTGTTGATCCTGAAAGGTAGAAACTGAATAGTTAAACGTTTGTTCAGCATTCCAGTTTAGAACTTGAATTTCACCTCCTAAAATTTGATTCAGGTTAATTGAGTCAGAATTTTCTAACAAAATTTGGCATTGGGGATAAGCCGCCATAAAATCCCAAATCGCTTGTTGTACCGTATCTCTATCGGCATAATTAACAAGAATAACCGCTTGTTTGGCTAAAAAATGCCGAACCAAAAGCAAACTCATCAAAACCGAACGATAATCCGATAAACCCTGATAATAATAAACTCCGATTTGAGTATCTGTTTCAACTTCTCGCAGTTCCAATAAAAAAGACTCAAAATCTTGATTGCAAAAAATAACTTGTTCTTCTAAATTAAAACGCTGTACATTTTCTACCAGTTGTTCTAAAATGTTATTATCGGAAATTTCGCTCACAGCATAAGCCATTGTTTCAGGATGACCCAACAATGCAGCAATCAATGAAACACCGCCAGAAGTTCCAATTTCACAATACATTTCATCGGGTTCCAGACATTCAACTGCAACATTAAGCAACTGCATGAGATTAACAGAAATTTCTGGGTTTGTTTGTTCGAGTAGTTGTTGAAATTGATCAGATTTTTGCTGAACTGTCTCGGGTTCCCCATTGTTATACAAGTTGGCGAGTTGTAGAATAAATTTTTGAACGTCCATTTTCGCGGTAAAATAAGTAAAATGCGATCGCACAGTATCTATGATAGTTCAGGCGATGAGTTGGGTTGAAGGCGTAACTTGTCGGACAGCGCGATCGCTTTTGATCAAAAGTTGGGTAGTTTAAGGAAGTAGGCTGTTGTAACAACCCCAGTGAGGCAGATATGACCAGTGCAGAACGAGAATACATGGAGTCTCGTCAACGCAGTCTCAAGCGTAAACAAAAGTTAGTTGCATTGATTGGCGCGATTGGGTTTGGCGGTTCAACTTTATTCGCTCTTGCTCCCGTGTTTAAGAATGCTTTTCTACAACAAAATCAACCCCAAACCGCAGAGGTTGAGTCGCCTGAAGTTCGGTTAAAAGCACAGGAAAAAGCTTATAAAATTGTATTGCAGCGAGAACCTGATAATTTGACGGCTTTAGACGGTTTAGTGAATGTTCGGCTAAAACTGAACGATACAAAAGGCGCGATTGAACCGTTAGAAAAGTTGGTTGAGTTGAGTCCAGACAGAGAAGATTATAAAGCGTTATTGGAACAGCTTAAGTAGACAATAAATCTTTAAATTTTAGAGTTCAATTTCATATCTCAGAATACTAAAATCAGAGAGGTCATCCTAAATGTCTGTATCCGATTCAAGTTTAAACAAACTTATTCCACCAGAAATTAAGAACGACGCATTTTATCAAGCGATTCGGAACATAGCAGCAGAAGAAAGTATTGAAAATATTTTAGAGATTGGTTCATCCTCTGGGGGTGGGAGTACAGAAGCATTTATTAAAGGAATAAGGGATAATCCAAGTCAGCCAACTTTATTTTGTATGGAAGTCTCAAAGCCACGCTTTGCTGAACTTAAAAAAGCGTATGCTAACGAATCCTTTGTGAAATGCTACAACGTCTCATCAGTTTCTATTGATAAGTTTCCCAGTCAAGAAGAGGTTATAAAGTTCTATCAGAATAATCGAACCAACCTAAATAGCTATCCAATTGATTTAGTTTTGAGTTGGCTAGAACAAGATATTGAGTATGTAAGTCAGTCTGGTGTAGAAGCCGACGGTATTCGCAAGATTAAAGAAGAAAACAATATAAAATTTTTTGATGTCGTTCTGATAGACGGTTCAGAATTTACAGGAATTTCAGAATTAGAAGAAGTTTATGGTGCAAAATATATTTTATTAGATGATATTAATACATTTAAAAACCATAGTAATTATCAGAGCTTAATATCTGATTCTAAATATGAATTACTAGAAAAAGACTCTTCTTTAAGAAATGGTTACGCAATTTTTAAGAGAAAAAAATATTCATTTTCAACAGAAGTTACAGAACAGCTACTTGTTAAAAATATAATTCGCTCAGGAATGACTGTTTTCGATATAGGAGCTAATGTAGGAGATTACACATTACTGTTTAGCGAGTTAGTTGGACAAGCTGGTAGAGTATATGTATTTGAGCCAACTTCTAGCACCTACAACAAGCTAACCGAGCGAGTTCAACAGCAGAAGTGTGAAAATGTAGAAATCTATCAAAACGCAATTTTTTCAGAGAATACAGAGATAGAATTTAATGAATTTCCAGAGGAATACTCGGCTTGGAATAGCATAGGCAAGCCTCAAATGCCCAGCCCCCAAAATGCTCTAGAGTGTGTTCCCATTGTCAAAACAGAAAGAGTACAAGCAATAACGCTTGATTCTTTTTGTCAGCAGCATAATGTTGAAATAATTGATTACTTAAAGCTTGATGTCGAGGGAGCGGAGTCTGATGCTCTTGCAGGTGCATTGGGTTTATTGAAGAAAAAGGCTATTCGATTTATTCAATTTGAAATCTCTCAAAAAATGCTAGAAGGGTTAAATCGAAAAGCTCGGGATACTTTTGAAATTCTCATCCAAAATGGTTATGAATGTCACCGCATAAAACCGGATGGAAATATTGGAGAAGAAGTAATAGATTCTGATTCCTTTTATGAAAACTATATTGCTTTTCCTCAACTGCCCATTCACTTCTTCACAATTGTTCTGAACGGCGAACCTTTTATCCGTTATCACATTGATGTATTTAAACAACTTTCATGTAAGTGGCACTGGCACATCATAGAAGGCGTTGCTGATCTCAAACATGATACTGCTTGGAGTGTACAAAATGGTGGGTTGGTAACAGATGAAATTCATAAAAACGGACGCAGCAACGATGGAACTTCTGAATACCTAGATGAATTAGCTCAACTCTATCTAGAAAACATAACACTCTATAGAAAACCAGAAGGTGCATTCTGGGATGGAAAGCGAGAAATGGTGAATGCTCCACTCACAAACATTCAACAAGAGTGTTTACTCTGGCAGGTTGATGTGGATGAACTATGGACAGTTGAACAAATTAACACCGCTCGACAATTATTTATTACTCATCCTGAAAAAACCGCTGCTTTTTATTGGTGTTGGTATTTTGTAGGGGAAGATTTAATTATTAGTACACGCAACTGTTATGCTGAAAATCCGCAGCAAGATTGGTTAAGAACTTGGCGGTTTAAGCCTGGATCATTTTGGGCGGCTCACGAACCTCCTGTTCTTGTTGAGTCTATTGGTGAAGGTCAACAGCAAAATGTCGCCGCAGTCAATCCTTTTCTACACGCAGAAACAGAAAAGCAAGGATTAATTTTTCAACACTTTGCTTACGTTACACCCGAACAATTAAAGTTTAAAGAGCAATATTACGGTTATCAAAATGCTGTCAATCAGTGGAATACATTACAGTCAGAAACAAATTTTCCGGTTTATTTACGACAGTATTTTCCGTGGGTACAAGATCAGACAATGGTTGATAAAGCAAAATCTCGGGGCGTTATTCCCATTGCTCAAAAAGATACAACCGCTAATTGGAAGTTTATCCAACCGACCTCGGCTATCGATTATAAAGCAGAACGGAAATTACCGACAATTCTTGTTGATGGTGTATTTTTCCAACTGTATAAAACAGGAATTGCAAGGGTATGGCGTTCCTTGTTAGAAGAATGGGCAAGAAATTTCTCCGCATATTATTGTTTTGGATAGAGTGGGAACTGCACCTAAAATTCCGGGAATTTTTTATCGCACAATTCCCGCCTATGACTACAACAAAACCGATGCAGACCGAGAAATGTTGCAGCAGGTTTGTGATGAAGAAGGGGCTGATTTATTCATCTCAACTTATTACACAACCCCCATTTCAACGCCATCCGTTTTCATTGCCTATGACATGATTCCTGAAGTGTTGGGGGCTGATTTCAATGAACCCATGTGGCGGGAAAAACATAACGCTATTCGCCACGCCTCCGCCTATATTTCCATCTCAGAAAATTTTCGGGAATTTCCCCCGAACAAGTTACCGTCGCTCATTGTGGGGTTTCTCCTGTCTTTTCACTCAATAGTAAAGCCGACATTAATCAATTTAAAATGAAGTATGGAATTACTAAACCTTACTTTATTTTAGTCGGTGCTGGAAGTAACTATAAAAATGCGGGTTTGTTCTTCCAAGCTTTTGCTCAACTCTACAGCAAACAAGGGTTTGAAATTGTT
>CAZNCM010000312.1:0-7116 GCA_964571155.1 uncultured Lyngbya sp.
ATCCCTTGCTCTGCATAGGTTGTGCTTTTTTGTCAACGGGGAACTTCAGTTTAGAGTTGAAACTAACTAAAATCCCTATGAGGGATTGAAACTAAAAATGTTTGTTTCCATTTCTTCCATTAAATGTTGAAACTAACTAAAATCCCTATGAGGGATTGAAACAAGATGACATCAACAGAGATAAAAAAAGTATTGAGAATTGAAGTTGAAACTAACTAAAATCCCTATGAGGGATTGAAACCTCCTGATTGAAACCGATCAGGGGAAAAACATCACAGGTTGAAACTAACTAAAATCCCTATGAGGGATTGAAACTTCGACTTTATGAGTGCAATTGGCAAGCCATTGTTGAAACTAACTAAAATCCCTATGAGGAATTGAAACAGTTTTGCTAGGAGACAAACCCAAGCCCTGACGAACTTGCTGGTCAACTTCATCGCTCGGGACGTACAAAACGTGGAGCATCATCGGCCAATTCCAATACTGATAGTTCGTGGGTTTGCACTGGCTAAAGATAAGTTTCATTAGCTCTAAGTCTGAACTCGAAATCGGAATATTCCCGTCTGAACCAGCCGAACTCATCCCGCCTACAATTTGACCGTTGATTTGGACATCTAAAGCGGCAACAGTTTCACAAATTCCAGTGCTTGTAGTATTCCAGCAACTTCCAACCCCACATTCATCTCGAAATTTCAAGGTCTGGCGCAGGTCTTCTTTAACTTGCTCGACTGATTCAATGGAATCCACAAATTCTTGCAAGTCGTTTTGTCCTTGGGCGGGTTTGATTAAAATACCGATGCTGATCGCTACTAACAAGGTAATGAGAACGAGTTGGATAATAGTGGTGCGGCGATTTTTACTAAATCTCATCAATTGGCTCCAATTACATTTTTAGCACATCCTAAATGATCTTTTATGATCTTTGTTTGATTCGGTCTTGTTTCATGGGTTTGTGTGCTGAGGTGTACACACATCGTATATTCTGTATTTAGAAAAATGTCACTCACTGGAGGTCACAAATGGATTATCAAGCAATAATATCTCGGGCTGATTCTAGTTTCAGAGAGGATATTGAGGAGATGTTTTTCCCTGTTTCCAGTAGTGGTGATATTGAGGAGATGAAAGCTTTATATAAGAAATCTGAGAGAGACGATAATGACCCCATTTACTTCATGCACCGACTGGAATTAAAAGACGGTTTTGAATTAAGAAATGCTGAAGATATAAACCAAGAAGAAGAAGAAGATATGACTGACGAAGATCGCGCCTTGTTAGTCGAAAATATCTTTTCTAAAAAGAAGTACGAAAAGGAAGAACTTGAAAACTTCGATATAATTACCGTATGGTATAAAGTACATTTTTTAAAGTATCTTCCTCAAACTCAAATAGTAGAGGAGGAAACTGAAGAATTCCCTCTTTTCATCATCCTGCTCAATAATGAATATCAATCATGGGATTGTAATCCAGAAAACTATATTGATCACACAATTTGGGATGAGATGTGACACAATTCTAGATAATTAATTCTCAAATCAATGTTTTAGTCTCCTCTTGCTTGAGGGGATATCTTTAATTACTAGAATTTTACCCTGTTGAAACCAACTAAAATCCCTATAAGGAATTGAAACCAATCACAAAAAAATAACCAGAGTGATATGCAACTCCGGTCATTTGGCGTTAATATTTAATTGCTAAACTTGTGATTTGAGTTCGGTAATATGTTTAAGGATTTTTTGATACTCAGCATCGGTTCTGCTTGTATCCATTGAAGCTGTGCATCTGGCGATTAGCGGTTTTAAGTTTTTCCATCATTTCCAGAGATTGTTGTGGTGATAGTTCCTTATAATTCATCGGTTATCCCCTCGTAAAGTTCAATGAGACTAAAAATAAGCTGAAGTCCGTTTGTATCCTGATTTGGGTTATTTTCAAGTTCAGGAATGGCATCTTCTAAAACATCTAACACACCCGCTCTAATGGATTCCGCTTGGTATCCAGGATACAGTATCAACCTGTCATACAGTCGCACTGCTCGGTTTCGCGCTTCTTGAAGGCGACGACGATATTCTTGTTCTGACATACTCGGAAAGGAAACTCAAAGAAATATTACCCCGTTCCGGTTCAAATCAGTTGGGCTGCACGAGCGACTGAGCCATGAGGTTATTCAGCTAGGGTTAATCTTTAACTCAATTAAACCTAATTCCCGGTTTAAACTTCTTCTTATTTACGCCCTGTCAGCCGCACTCAAAGATGATGTGGCATCTAGGTTTTTAACCGTTTCCAATGATGGGATTCATTTTCGAGGGATCTAGCAAATGCCGTTGTCAACTTAATTGATATTGTTGGCGAGTCCCGCAATGTTGCCCGTTTCTAAAGGTTAAGAACTTCATTTTTGAAAAGCATTAGACAAGCCCTTGTTCTTCGAGGAATTTTGTAACTTCATCTTTGCTAGAGAAAGTCTTCTTTAACTTTTTGACTTGTCCTCCGTTTGAGAGAGGGTGCGTTTTTGGAATTGGGATGATCGCTACTACTCTACCGTCAGCATCACAAGCTAGTTTAATATTTATCCCTGTAAAATCAAGCCCTTGTTCTTTGAGGAATTTTGTAACTTCATCTTTGCTAGAGAAAGTCTTCTTTAACTTTTTGACTTGTCCTCCGTTTGAGAGAGGGTGCGTTTCGGGGATTGGGATGATTGCTACTACTCTACCGTCAGCGTAACAAGCTAGTTTTATGTCCATAATTTTAGCTGATTTGCGTTCAACTTTTTAGTCTATACCAGCCGAGTCAAAACTTTGAGTATCATGGCTAGTTACTTGGAACTCATTAGAGGAAGTCTCCTCGCAATTAAAGTTAAATGACTCTATCATCATATACAGTGCTGAATCAGTAGAATTGTGTTTATAACCCGAAAAAGCTCTGAGAATTTTGACAGGAATTCCTAGAATAAAAAGTACACATCTCAATACAAATGAAGCTATATAAACAATGATAGCTAATTCTAAAAAAACTACTAACAAATCTTCCATTATTTGATCCTTATTAAGTAAAAACAAAGTAGACTAAGCTGTTGTGCATTTAAACTGCATTGTTATTTTTTTAAAAAAGGCAATGGTATTCGTTTTTTATTTAGTGTTGGATATCTTAATATTGAGTTACACAGAGGAACAAATACACTTGTACCTGGAATAAAAGCATCACCAACTTGAGTAATTACATAGCAGGCTGCAAAAATTGTACCTGTTTTGACTGCTTGACAAGTCATTTCATCAAATCCACTTTCGGAAGTGTTTAATAAACAGCGTGTAATGAAATCTGTAACACTATCAAGTGTAACGCCATTAAGACTAACAGCTCCACTAATCTTACTATATTGTTCAAAAGGTATTAACTCTTGAATAGAACTTACATTAGGAGAAGCATAAACGGGCTGTACATTTCCAATCAAACTTAGAAAGGTAACTATACAAGCAATGAGTAGTGCAGTAAACTGGCGTAGCATTTAATATTTACTCCTGTTAAAACTTGATTTTCGACGAACTAACTATCTTGAGTATGTCCAGCTATTTTTTCAATATCATCAGTTTGGGCTTAATCTCTATCGAAATATTGTTCTAACAAATCCGTTCCCTCCTCACCCATTTCTTCCAATTGCCGTCGAATTACCATCAATGCCATGCGGGTCGGTTGGGTGCGTCCATTTTCCCAGTTATTAACGGTTTGAAAGACAACGCCCAACTGTTCTCCGAATTTTCTTTGGGATAAACCCAAACGTAGCCTTAGAGTGCGGATTAATATTGGAATCTCGACGGTGGTGGCAACTGGCATGGCTTTATTTCAATCTCTACGTTTAACAATAAGCGATTAAACCTTAGATATCTACGGGAGAATTACGGAACTTTGATAATTTAAAAAGCAGCAAAAATTGGTGATTTTTCCGTAGAATTACCGAACCCATTGCCCAACTCCCGATAGGCTATGGTTTTGATGAGTTGTTGAATAAATAATCACTTATTAAGGCTTCATTAGGCTAAGTTGTAATCTGATGTCAATTTTTGAATAAATTTAGGGCTAGCTACTGATAGTAAGTTGTAGGGTCAAATTAACATCTACCGTGAAGTGTACTGCTCTTAAACCCTTTCTCTTTCTCTGGCTAACCGTTGCGTGTTGGATGTTCTGGACTCCTGATTGCAACATCTCAAAGAGTTAGGGGACAGCACATATCTCCTGTATTGTTGGCTCAACAGTCAGGTGAACTTGAAAAAGCCAACCGACTCAACCAACAAGTCTATCAACTTTATCAACGATGGTATTTATGGGGACAATCACCAACGAGGCAAATTTACAAAACTTTACGCCTGTTGCTCGGAGTTGCACTAACTCTAGATTTACGCCGTGTGAGAAGAAAACTCATGCACGATACGTGAATGGGAGTGATCGTGCGGTGACTTTTAGTTCGACCCCTAACTCTATTTACGCCATACCGGAAAAGACTTAACGGGTATTAAAGTCAAGTTTGGATAGAACGTGAAATTCAAATCAGGAGAGAAGTACCGATGAACGAAGAACACAAACGAATACTGTTATCAACTTTGTGTCATGGATCTATTTTTTTTAGTAGTTCTATTATTTCTATGGCTATTCCATTAGCTATTCTTTACACTTCCAAAGATCGGGTAGTCCGGGCTAATGCGAAGGAAGCTTTGAATTGTCATATAACTATTTTTATTTTATTTCTTATTATTTTTATTCTGATTATAGCTTATGGTTTTTTTCTGCCTTTCAATAGTTTTAGTTTGCTTACGATTCCGATTCTATTTATTCTTACAATCTCATTGTTTTGTCTTGGTATAAAATCTTTCTTGCTTAGTACAATCATGACTTTGTTTGGAGTTATTGATGTGATGAATAAACCAAGTATTCCTTTTCGTTATCCGGGGATTTTAAGATTGATTAAATAGAATTTAATATCACGTTCGGATAACTAATATTGGTGATCCAATAGCAAGCAAGACAATTTCCTGCTCACCGGGATGCGATCGCCTACCCTCCTCGAGTGGGAGAGAAGTTGTTTTCTCCCTTCTCTAGCCAATATCGTTATTAACTCTCAGTAATTTCACGGAGAACGATGAACTTTTTAATTTTCAAAAGTTCCGTAATTTCCACGTAGATTTTTAAGGTTGTCTGGGTTTATATTAAAAACAAGATGAAAAACAAACCATCTGAGTTGCCACCAACAGTCCGCTCAAACTTTAAACAATATAGTAGTTTCTAACTGAAATTCAGGCTCTCTCTGTGATTCGCTCTAAGCTCCTTAAGTTGCAGTAACGCTCAAGCCCTAGCCTTTTGGTTTAGGGTTTTTTTTATGTAGCTGGATAGTGAATCTCATCAATTCCACTCATGTCCCAATATTGAAATTTGGGGTATAGGCTTATTTGGTACAGAAAACAAGAAGATGTGTCAGGATATCGTTAAGTGTGATCAGCTCCGTGAGTCATGTTACTTTGCGTCAATCGCCATCTTGTAAAGCCATGAATGTTAAAACCCACAGTTTGGATCGTTTAGTTCTGGAAGATTCATCAAGTTCAGTTGCTGTAGCTCGGTTGGGTATCCTACTTTGTTTGATGTTTGCAGGTCTGTTTCTTCTAATTCCGATAGTAGGGGTGCTTGAAATTATAGAAGGCCAACCAGCTGCTCTCGATGAAATTTTGCTTGGCTTTGTGGTGGCTTTAGTCTGTCTAGCTGCTAGTCTAATTTGTTATCTTCTGTCACCCCAAAGTATTGCTTGCTTTGAGCGAAAAAACGGGACACTTCAAATTAAACGTTCCAGGTGGTTTCATCAGAAAGTTCTAGAATATTCGCTGAATGAAATTATCGATGTCAATGTGATAGTAATTAAAGAAAGAAATAATATAATTACCTATAAAGGTCAGGTCGTTTTAACACTTAATAATTCTCAAGAAATTCAGCTATCAATCTTTTCATTTTGGTTAAAAAAAGCCAATAAAATCCAGAAGTTAATCAAGCAATTTCTAAACTTATAATCATTCAGAGTAGTTGCGATGGCGCGGTAGCGCACAGGCTCCGCCAATCACTGCAGCTTTGGCTTCAGACTTGATTGAAGAATTTCGCGCACCGATTGTTGATTCTATTGTGTTGTATCTGATTAACCGAAAAATAGTTAACGCTGAAGCTGATTTTGAATATCGCAACGGGGGTTGTTATCTGAATCATTCGGGACGAGTCAAATATTTGAAGGCTTTTGTATTGCGAATGGAAGAAAAAGTATCTACTAATTCGGCAGATTCTCAACCTCGTTGGGATTTAATTAACCAACAAATTAAGGTGTTCAAGCGGTTTGTTTATGATTCGGCTAATCAATATCAACCTTACCTGAACCGTTAAATTATGCTGTATATTGTAGCTTATGACATTCCCAGTAACCAACGCCGAAGACGGGTTTCTAATCTGCTCGAAGGCTACGGTAGGCGAGTTCAATATTCAGTTTTTGAATGCGTTCTAACACCCAATAAATACAATGAGTTGCGACAACGGATGAAACTCCGAGTGAACTTGCACGAAGATAGCATTCGCTTTTATCCCCTGTCTGGACACACTTGGAATCAAGTTGAAGCTTGGGGCGTAGGTCAACCTATTGCTGAAGCTCCCCGTTCGGTGATCGTTTAGCGAAGCTCAGGAAAAATGGCTGTATTGACGAGATTGCGTTGGGAGCTTCGATAGTAGACTCCGTATGAGTTTCAGCGATTTTCTTCCGTTCGGGTGAGGCAAAAATTGGCTCGATTTTGGTAAGCCTCGCAAACCTCCTCTAGACATCCGACTGGATAAGGGTTTTAATAGAGAGGAGTCCCTACTCGCTAGGGAAATTAATTGAATGGAAACTTTCTTCTCTGAAAAAGCAGCAAAACGCCAATCTAAACCCCGTCCCTACTCGCTAGGGAAATTAATTGAATGGAAACACCACAAATCATTTACAAGTTGTCTGACTTCTGTGTTAATAGTCCCTACTCGCTAGGGAAATTAATTGAATGGAAACAATTAACAGAAATTGCGGCTTCAATCTGACCGGACGGGTCCCTACTCGCTAGGGAAATTAATTGAATG
>CAZNCM010000313.1:0-301 GCA_964571155.1 uncultured Lyngbya sp.
CTACCGACTCAACTGATTCCAGACGATAAAGAGCGTAAAGTCCTCCGAATTCGCTTAGTTCAGCGTGAAGGTATTGAAGGATTTGAACCCGCTTATCTGTTTGATGAAGGATCAACCATTTACTGGACTCCTTGTGGACGTAAACTCACCTGTTCCTATCCGGGTATCAAAATGTACTACGGGCCAGATGCTTCCTACGGAAACGAAGTCTCGATTCTAGAAGTTGATGGTAAGTTTGATAACTTGGATGAGATGATCTATGTTGAGGGACACCTGAGTAATATTTCAACGAAGTATTATG
>CAZNCM010000313.1:311-664 GCA_964571155.1 uncultured Lyngbya sp.
AACTGACTCACATGATGCGTGAACATCAAGATTATCCCGGTTCTAATGATGGTAGTGGATTATTCCAAGTATTAGTCGGCTTGAAAATGCGAGCTACCTATGAACGCCTGGTGGGAACTGGAGAAAAAGTGGCAGCAGCTGTATAAAACATTAAAGCTGCAATCCTTTAATCCAAAACTGACGCGAGAGATATTGATCATCTCGCGTTGTTTTTTAAGATTTTAAATCTCCTCAAACTGAAGAAATTAGAGGAACCGGATTAACCTGTGCCTCGATATTATTCCCGCAAGAGGATGGATAAGAACTCAAAATGGTGATGTGATTCTTGTGGGTTATGACCCGACAAAAACGGG
>CAZNCM010000313.1:674-7096 GCA_964571155.1 uncultured Lyngbya sp.
TAAACAATGTCAACCCTAATTTTGATAACCCTCCTGAAAACCGACGCGATAACCGGAAAGATATCCTTCTTTGTAATTGTTGCTTACCCGATTTCCAAACTCTGTTTCAACATCCGGTTCAGAGGGTTGAGAATTATTTGAACGGGAATTTTTACCTGCGCTTATACCCACTTCATAACCCGCATTAAAGCCATTTTCACAATCAGCAATTCCTCCGGGTTGAGATTCATATTGTAGACAGGTTTCTTCTCGAATATCTTCGGGTAAAGCAGACACTTTGGAAGATGTACTCAAGATTAATCCCCCGACTAAAAGTAATTTGAATAGAGTTGAGATTTTGGCTTGATCTGACATTACCATTAACATTGTTTACGACTCCATTAGAAATCTTGAACTCAAAAATCTATTCGACCTGTACGAATCAGTTTAAATCCGGCTGTCATCGATACAAAAGCAACAAAAAATGACCATAAACTGGTGGGTTTGAGTAAAACACGACTATTGATAAACACTAAAGCTACTCCCGCTACCACAAAGACCCAACCTAAGTTTCCCGTTTCCCGAGGAAAAAAAATCAAAGAAACAATCCCTAAAATTAGTAAAATAACTGAACTTGCCGCCGACATATCTTGCCACCAATATCGTAAAATACGAGAGGTAAAGACAATATTTTGACCGAGAAAATAAACCCCGAGAAGCACCAAAAATACACCTATAATTGAAATTAAAATTCGCATAATTCCTCGACTTGATCTTAAGGACTACTCATGGTGATATTTTACTCTAACCTTGAGGAAAATAGAATAAAATAAAAGAAAGATAAGTTCAAACTAAAAAACTTAATATATTCTGTTACAATACGTTCGAGATTACCAAACCATATCTTGCACTAATCCTACTCAAATTTTACTGCCAATGCAACTTCATTCGGTTTCTGGAAAATGGCGCATGGGGTTAGCCCTAACCCTGACAACCTGTTTTCTTTGGGGTATTCTTCCTCTGGCTTTAAATATTACTTTAAAAGTTCTAGATGTCTATACATTAACCGGACTTCGCTTTTTAATTGCTTTTATGGCATTGGGCAGCTATTTAACCTGGAAACGTCAACTTCCCTCTTGGAAAAGATTAAAAACAGTCTCTTGGAAATTATGGGGAATTGCGACTTTATTTTTAGCGGGTAATTATTTATTATTTGTTTCCGGTTTAGCAAATACTTCCGCAACAACAGCAGAAGTATTAATACAAATTGCACCTGTATTTATGGGATTGGGTGCGATGGTGATTTTTAAAGAACGTTATACCCGTCGTCAGTGGTGTGGTTTAGGAACCCTAGTCTTAGGTTTTATTTTGTTTTTTAATGAACAACTGAAAATGATAATGAGTTCTCCAAATCAATATCTATTTGGGAGTTTTTTAATTTTCTGGGCTGCTGTTTGTTGGGCGATTTATGCTTTAGCCCAAAAGCAACTTTTATTACAACTTCCATCCGCTCATATTATGCTCGGAATTTATGGAGGTTCAACCCTATTATTTGCTCCGATTTCTACATCCCAAACCCTTCTCAATCTTAATCTGTTAGAACTCGCTATTCTATTATTTTGTGGCTTAAATACTTTAATTGCTTACGGGGCGTTTGCAGAAGCCTTAGAACATTGGGAAGCCTCAAGAGTGAGTGCAGTTTTAGCGATCACACCGATTGTAACCCTGGTTTGTGTGGGAGTATTTTCTACCCTTTCTCCGGCGTTAGTAACACCCGAACATCATACCCCCGTTGCAATTTTAGGAGCCTTTTTAGTCGTCGCAGGTTCAGCAACTATTGCGTTAGGAAAAAAAACGAAGTTAGTCTAAAAACCCAGTTTTTGAGATGTACTTTAGAGCCAGTACAAACTCTTTTAAAAACCGGGTTTATTTAGACCGCAAAAAATGGCTAACGCTGTTGTCTTTTTTCTCGCTCTTGTCGTCTGCGATCGCGCCATTCCATCGCCGTGAGATAAGCAATTCCGCCCGTAACAATCACCATTAGAACTGAAGCCGTTAATGCCAAAACATTCATTACAGAAAATTCCATAATTTCCTCCTTTTTAGGACAATGTATTCAAACTTATGATAATTCTATTCTACTCTGCGGGTAATTCTTCTCGAATGATAAACCGCACGTGGTTAATCGCTAAATTTCCGACAGAAACCTCCTCCTTATTCACAGGTAAACCTTTGTTTGTAAGCTGCTGAAACTTAATCCCTTTTCCAATTTCAATATGATACCAAGCCAATCCCATAAAAAATCGTAAAGGATAGGGGCCATAATCTTGAATATCATCCGGATTAGACTCCATTGGAACCCAACCAAATCCCGGAATATAAAACTCTAACCAGACATGATTATACTCGGCTGGTAGAGGAATATTTTTCTGTTCTGGAAAAGCCGGACATTTATACCGCCCAACGGTACGACAAGCAATCCCATTCAGTCGCCCTAAAGCCAGTAAAGCCCCAACATATTCTCCACAAGAACCAATTCCCCGTTGTAAAACAACATCTGGAGTTTCAATTTTTGAGGTGAGACTGTAGGAGAGTTGATCATAAACATAATTGCGAATATTGAGTAATTTTCGCAGAATATTAGTCTCCGTTCCTACCGCAGCTTCCGCCGCATCTTTCACCACTGCTGACTCCATCGCCAAGTTATCATTATCAACCAAATATTTGGCTCTGAAATCAGGAGAAAGAGGTTGAATCTTTTCCACATCTAAAGGATTCAGTTGATATTTAATTCCTCGTACTTCTAACAAAGCTTTCCAGCCAAAAATACGTTTTTCTTTGGAATTAAACGGTTTAAACTTAAAAACCGCAACCCGTTCTCCCTCTTGCATTTCCTCTGTAAACGGCATTCCAATCGGGGTAATTTCTCTAATTTTTTGTCGATTTGTTTCCGAGGGTAAAGCAATCCGCCATTCTACATCTTCAAGAATCACCTCATCAAGCGGTTCAAGTTCTTCAACATAAGACATCTCAATCAAATAACCATTAGAAGTCGCGTAGCGTTCCTGGGGGTTATAGTGATAATAGAGCGGATGAATAAACGTGCGATCGCGTCTGGCAAGCTGATATTGTTCCTCCGAATTCGGATTATCCAAAATATACAATTCATCACCCGAATAGGAAACATAAAGCACATCTTCACCCGTCTGAGGATCGAGATGAAAAGCCAATCCACTCGGAAATTCAAAAGGAGTTAATACACTAAATAGAGTCTTTCCTGTTCCTCGTTCTAGACAGTAAACCGTCTGTTCAGTTCGGTCACAAACCCAGAGTTCTTCATCGCGAACCGTAATATTTTCAACTCCAATTCCCGGAGTCGGAAACCGAGTAATTTCTCGACCCGTTTCCCGGCTAAAAACAAAAATATAGCCCGCTCTTTGGCAAGTCACATAAACCGTATATTGCAAAACAGCCACACCATTAGCTTCATACGGAAGTGTGGCAAAAAGTTCAGGAGCGAGAGTCACAATTTGGTCATCTTGGAGCGCATTTTGACAAAAATAAACCCGTTCATCACGTGTATACCACAGCGTATTTTCCCAAATCGCTAAACCCGTAACATCCGTAAACTCAGAAACCAAATAAGGATTAACAACCGTTGTATTATCCGTTTTTGGGTCAACTTTCAGCAAAAATCCCCGCAGGCTATCAATCGCAAACATAGTCTTTCCGGAAAACGCCAAACCCCGTAGCGCAGAAACTCCCATCGGTCGGATTGTGCGGGCAATAGAACGAGGGGTTTTGATTTGAGCAGATGAATCAATATTCGGGCTAACTGTCATAAGTTTAAGAGATCAAGATTAAATGAATTTTCGCATTAAGAATCAACAAAAGATGAAGCATTTGCGATCACACCAGATATAATCATCCAGGAGATCCGGTCAATCCCATCAGCGTGCAGAAGATTTCTCTCAAATATAAATTAAGAGCAGATTTTGGGATGCTTCACAGAAACATTAGATACAATAGAACTGTTATTCATCTTGGCTAGGTTTACCTGCAAGCAAGTTAATCATGGTTCCGACAGCCTCTCCTCAACAAATCATTACAACGTTTTCCCTCGCTTTATTCTTGGAAATCGTTGCCAATAGTTTAATGCTACCAGTACAGGCACGTTCTATTCATGCGGTTCCCATGAGTCCTCTTTTTCCGGTTCAATCGGTTGATTTCCCATTAGCGACAACAATCGTCCAAGCCGAGAATCAGCAAACTCCACAAAGTCAACTTTCTCAAACGGAGTGGAACAATTTTACACCACCGAGTCGGGGAACGCCGGGAAGACGAGAAGGAGCCGGAACACGGGGAAGATGTCCGGGTGGTGTTACCGCTTTGATTCCGACCTCAACCCTCGGTCGTACTGCATTAGAAAAACCAACAATTTATTACTATATTCCCACATCCTTAGAAACAGTCTTGGTCAAGTTTGAACTGTTGGATGAAGAAGACGACACCCTCTACGAAAAGACCTTGGAGATGAAAGATACAAAAGCCGGAGTCATTGGTCTTGATCTTTCACAATACGAGGATGCGCCCACTTTAGAAGTCAATAAAAACTATCATTGGTATTTAACGATTCGCTGTGAACCCGATACTTTTGATCCATCGGGCGATATCGTCATTAATGGATGGATTAACCGAGTTGCTCTCAGTCCCACTCAACTGCAAGCGTTAGAAAGCGAACAACCCAGTGAACGCCTAGACTTCTACGCCGAAGAAGCACTTTGGTACGAAACCGTCAGCACCTTAGCTCAGTTACGTCTATCGAACCCAGAAGATACAGTCATTGAAAAATATTGGGCGGAACTCTTAAACTCTGTCGGTTTAGGTGATATTGCTCCTCAACCTCTGATTTCCAGCGAATTGATTCCATCTACTGTAGAAAAATAAAATCAACTTTCATAAAAGTTCAGCTGTTGGGGAGACTGTAATCAGTTCTTTTCCCGGTTAACTGCAAAGACTGTTTTCTCCGCATTGATCACCCTCCCAATGAGAGTTGCAGATTTGGGTACCTTGTGGGCTAGACTAGCGTAGTTAGTCAGCAAGGCAATTTCACGCGAGAAGGCTATGTTTACTGTCGGGTTTGAGGATATCCTCGCAAGTGCCGCTAGATCTATTAGATCTATTCTAATTGCACAGAGCCACTTTCGCTCAGGGGATAAGAACCCTCAAAAGAGTCAGTCACCAATGACTTCGCCATTCAACGATGAAACGGCCCTGGGATAGCTGGTTAATCTATATCGTAATTGAGTTCGGAACTCTATATGATGTTTCAACTCCTTCTGGTGTTCTAGGAAATTCCTCTCCCTCTAGAAACAGGAGTACCCAGTCGGAGGTTTTTTGATGGCTAGGTGTGTGTGCATTGGATTTTTGTGGTGTGGAGTGATCATTTCCAATACAATCTTTTTGGTACTCTCGTTTGCTTCTATTGCCGCCAGTACCCACTTAGAAGATTTGAAATTACATCAAAAAAATTCAAAGTTTTCTACACCGCTAGTACAGGTTCCCCTCGATTTACATCTTCCCACCCAGCCTTTTGATCAAAGCACCCCTACCGATTCTGTCCTCTCACAAACCGTTGATTCTCCGACCGAAAATTTACCTTCTGGCCCTCTCAATCCCCGTCCTGATCCCAATCGCGATCGCTTTTTACAACCCTCTCCCGAATCCCCTCAACCCGAACAACCCGAACAACCCGACATCCAACCCGAACCCCCAACCGACAATCAACTCACTCCCGAAACCCCTCCCATTCCCGTTACCCGAGTCGAAATCACCGGAAGCACGATTTTAACCCCAGAGGAAATTAACGCCCTTGTCGCCCCTCTAGAAGGACGTTCTGTCACCCTGGCGCAACTGCAAGATACCGCCAACAAAATTACTGAAATCTACCTCGAACGCGGCTATATCACCTCTAGAGCGATTGTTCCTGAACAAACCATTAGTCAAGGAGTCGTTCAAATTCAGGTGATTGAAGGCTCCTTAGAACGGATTGACATCGAAGGCACCGAACGTCTAGATCCCGACTATATTCGCGATCGCGTTCAATTGGGCGCCGAAAAACCCCTCAGCACCGCCCGTTTAGAAGATCAATTGCGTTTACTCCGGGCTAATCCTCTATTTGAGACCGTTGAAGCCAGTTTACGCGCCGGAACCCTAGAAGGGCAAAGTGTTTTAATTGTCCGTGTGACTGAAGCGAATCCCTTTCAAGCCGGAATCAGTGCCGATAACTATTCTCCCCCGAGTATTGGTTCAGAACGCTTAGGCCTCAATTTGCGCCATCTGAATTTGACCGGACGGGGAGATTTAATCTTTGTCTCCTACAATACCACTCGCCTGATTACCGAGGGAGAATCGGATATTTTGGATTTTCTCTATAGTATTCC
>CAZNCM010000314.1:0-2604 GCA_964571155.1 uncultured Lyngbya sp.
AATTCTTAATATTGACTGATCCTTGTGATTGACCTGGAATGTTTCCCTTATAGCGTTGGCCATGCTGATGAGGGGATTTGCTTAATGCTACGAATGGGGCCTCATCGAATCTTACTCGATTGTGGTATACAGGATATTTCACCCTTATTAGCAGCGAGTAAACGCTCTCAGCCTGCTGATTTTGTGTTCTGCACCCATGCTCACGCCGATCATGCTATCGGTTTACTCGCACTCCATCAAGCCTTTCCTCAACTGCCGATTTACGCGAGTGAAGTCACGGCTCAACTCCTGCCTTTAAATTGGCCAGAAATTTCCCCGCAGGAGATGCCACAATTTTGTCAGCCTTTATCTTGGCAATCTGAGATTCAACTCCAAAAGGGACTCTCTGTAACTTTATTTCCGGCTGGCCATTTACCCGGTGCAGCAGCGATTTTACTGAAATATAATGCTCCCGAACGAACGTATAAATTGCTGTACACGGGTGATTTTTTCCTGTCCAATTCTCGACTCGTAGAAGGATTACCTCTCGGAGAGTTACGGAGTCTCAAACCGGATGTTTTGATTTTAGAAGGGTCTTACGGAACCGCCCGTCATCCCCATCGACGACAGCTTGAAAACCAGTTAGCAGAGCGTATTGAACGGGCTTTAACGTCTGGATATTCAATCTTGTTTCCGACTCCCCCCCTGGGCTTAGGACAAGAGTTGTTGATGTTGCTTCGCAGCCATCACTATTTTACAGGTCGTGATATTGATATTTGGGTTGATCACCAAGTCTCTCAAGGCTGTGATATTTATCTAGAACTTCTGCCCTATTTTCCAACCAGTGTGCAGAATTTTGCCCAACATCAACCCTTGTTTTGGGATGAACGTATTCGTCCCCGAGTTCGACGCCTAACATCGCAACAAAGTCCAACTTTGAGTGAGTCTCCCTGTGTAGTGATTGCCGAGCGTCAAACCTGGGGACAACAATATGCTGATTATCAACGCGAATCTTGGGTTTTATTTTGGCCAGAAAGACCCGGACAGGCTGTCAAGATTCCGCCAGAACTTGAGTCTCAGTTTCAGCGAGTGGAAACTTATTTCCTCTCAGAACATAGTGATGGGGCAGGGATCACGCAACTGATTCATAATGTGCGTCCCCAACACGTTATTTTTGTGCATGGCTCTCCCTTATATCTGGCAGACTTGACGAACCTTGATGAGTTACGCAACCGCTATCAACTCCACTATCCTTCTGCGGGGACATTAGTAGAATTGCCTGTGGGTGAAATGTTTATACAGCCGGCTTTACCCGAAACCCATTATGACGCGGAAGTCGCTGAGTTAGCCACAGAAATTAATATTGTGGTTTCTCAATCGATTACCACCGATCCGCGTTGGCAGAGCTTTGCCGATACCGGAATGGTGGAAGTGCGCTGGCAAGGTGAGGAATTAGTATTGCGGGGCGTCTCACAACGAGAATTACTCAATCAAGGAAGTGATCCGATTTTTCCCTCTCAATTAGAATGTTGTGGCAATTGTCTCTATTATCGTGGCCAACGTTGTACAAATCCCGCTTCGGCTTTTTTCAACTTTAAAGTGACACCAGACGGTTGCTGTCCGGTATTTGAAGCCAGTCAAGAGTTAGAAGATCGCGATTATCAGTGAGCAATGACGAAAATACAGAGCGATGGAAAAGAGCAAGAAATCATTAGTGATGATGATCTACCTGGGTTTGCTGTTCACCATCGCTGCATCGCTTCGCTGATTATTCTAGATTCGAGTCAGAAGAAGGATTACGAATTTGTTCGGCTTCTGGACAATCTTCTGCAATTTGAGGATCAAAATATCCTCTCGATACCGAAGCTAACTGCTGACTGACAGCGCCAATACTTTCTAGACGCACCATTTCTTCCCAAGAAGAGATTTCGTCATCTTCCTCTATTTCATAACGCAAGGTGACTAGATCTCCCTCTATGTCGAGAATACGGGCTTTCTCTATCCAGCGTTGCTGATCCCGCAAGAAGATAGAAACTTCACGACTGTCACAACAAAGTTGATAGATCTTGCGATGGAGCATTTTAAACTTATCCTGAGAAGTGCGCTAACTTTTGTCTATCTCTAAGTGACGTACTCCCAACAGCGATGCTACTAACACAAGCTGCGGGCTTCTCCCACCTGCTGCATCTTGAACGATCTCTGTTACCAAAGTGCAGGATTCGAGCATTTTATAGTGAGGACACGCCCAGCCCCACTTGCGATACTTAAATTTTACCTGATCACTGGGCAAAATGCACGGATTCATCCGAATAGATAGGGGATCTCCGGAGAGATAGAAAAAAACTTCTGGCTAAGATCGCAAACTTTAGAAGTGATTCTAGAATTCCCTGTTATAATCAGGGGTTGAACACGGGAGGATGTCAAAAAGCAGAGTTCTGATGGACGACAAACAGAAAATTAAAGGCATTTTTAACCGCATCGCTCCCGTCTATGATCGAATGAATGATGAGTTCAGTTGGGGAGGCCATCGCATCTGGAAAAAGATGGCTCTCCATTGGAGTCAGGCACAACCGGGACAAACGGGCTTAGACTTATGTTGTGGAAGTGGAGATCTTGCTTTCTTAC
>CAZNCM010000314.1:2684-5815 GCA_964571155.1 uncultured Lyngbya sp.
TCTGCTGAACAACTCGCGATCGCTCAAACTCGGCAGAAACCTTTTACTTTTCCACTTGCGCCGATCTCTTGGATAGAAGCAGATGCCCTGCATCTCCCCTTCGCAGATCATACCTTTGATTGTGCAACCATGGGCTATGGTTTGCGAAATGTTATTGATATTCCCCTCAGTCTACAAGAACTCTATCGGGTTCTCAAGCCAGGTGCAACCGCAGCAATTCTAGATATGAACCGTCCGAGTGATCTGGGGCTGAGAAGCTTCCAGCAGTGGTACTTAAATACAGTGGTGGTGCCGACTGCTCAACGATTTGGTTTGAGGGAAGAATATGCTTATATTAACCCGAGTCTTGATCAACAAGTCGCTCTGGCTAAGACTGCCGGCTTCCGACAAGCCACCCATTATCCGATCGCAGGCGGTATGATGGGAGTGTTGGTGGTTACAAAAACAGTGAATCGTCAGCAGTAATCCGTTAGTTGTATCAGTGTTATGAAGCAGGTAACTGATCGCTGATCGCTGATAACTCAATATGGCAAACTCGTTTGAATTTTGGATTTTAATTGCTCCGCCAATTTTAGGTGGAATTATCGGCTATTTCACGAATGATTTAGCTATCAAAATGTTATTTCGTCCTTATCGCCCCATCCGAGTGGGTGGACGTACACTTCCTTTTACACCAGGTTTAATTCCCCGCAACCAGGAACGCTTATCTAAACGAGTTTCAGATACGATTATGAGTTCTCTCCTCACACCAGAGGAGTTACAAAATTTAGCTCGTCGCTTGTTAAAACTCGAACGAATGCAAGCGACAATTAATTGGCTACTCCGGTTAGCTTTAGATCAAGTTCAAGCCGATACCCAACAAAAAACTGCTAAAATTTTAGCCGGGATTTTACATGATTTACTTGGAGAATCTTTACCTCGAATACTGAAAATTTGGGCAAGGCGGGAAGATTTCCTCGAACTTCAACTCAATCAAATTTTTGATCAAGTTATATTGGAATTTCAGTTAACAGATAAACAAGCTCGCCAGCTTTCGGACTGGTTAGTAGAAGTTGTCATTCCCCCGGAAGTAATCCGACAGGCTTTAATTGATTTTCTCACCGATCGCAATATTTCTATTATTGATGAAGGCTTTCGAGAACGCTCAAGTGGTACTTATTGGGTTGTTGCTAATTTATTTGGTCTGCGAAATAGCTTAACTCGATTACGAACTTTTTGTTTAGATGAAAAAGAGGAAACAAATAGACGATTAGCAGAATTAATTATTGCTTTGGGAATGCGACAACGGCTGCAAGAATGGTTGCAAAATTTATCTCTACAAAATTTACCGGTTTCTACAGTCCGTCAACTTCGCAAAACTACGAGAGATTCAGTTCGTCATTATTTGCAAGAACGAGGAATTGATCTTATTCAAGGTTTAAGTCAATCGATTGATTGGGAAAATGTTTCGACTTTGATTTTAAAGCGATTACAAACTTCACCTGTCGTTAGCAATTCTTTAGAGTTGGTCAGTCAAGAATTAGCTTTGGTTTTAGAACGTTATCTCGAACGAGATTTAGAAAAGATTGTCGCCCAAGTGATTCCGATTTTAAATATTGATCAGGTGATTATTGATCGCGTTATGGCGACTTCTCCCCAAGAATTAGAAGTGGCAGTGAATGGCATTGTTAAAAGTGAGTTACAAGCCATTGTTAACTTAGGAGGGGTTTTAGGAGTGATTATTGGTTGTCTGCAAACGATACTACTCTTAGTTCGCTAAACTGTACAACGGATAGGGAGATTGGGAGATTTTGCTTTCTGAGTTGGGATGCAGTTCTCGACAGAAAATAGTAAAATATACCGAGCAGATCTTTGCCAAGATTTATGTCTAACCCGAACTCAAATCGTCAGTCTCCCAAAAGTCAACTCTCACCCGAAAAGTACGCCCGTCTCAAAGCGGAACTTAAAGCCCCGTATCGAGGGCTACGGCAATTTATTTATGTTGGATTTGGGGCTTCTGGCTTTATTGGTGCTTTGGTTTTCTTGGCCCAAGTGTTAGCAGGGCGAGAAGTTGCTTCTGCATTACCAAACTTGGCCCTTCAAGTCGGTGTTGTGGCTCTGATGGTTTGGCTGTTTCGCCTGGAAAGCCGAGCAAGCCGTCGTTCCTCCCAGTCCAAGTAACATAACTTTACAATTGTAGATAAAGATATATAAGCCTTAAAGAAAAGAAAATAAAGAAAATATTACGAAATCAAAGCTCGCCTGCGATCCCTGCAAAAATATAGAGACAATCTTAAATGGGGTCAACCCTTATAAAGACCCTAACCATAAATCCCTTTTATCGTTCAAATGGGGTCAGCTTTAATAAAGACCCTAACTATAACAAGCTAAACAAAGCACCAGCTTTCCCACAGAGGAAGGTTGGTGCTATTTACAGTGAACAGTGACCCGTGACCACTATTTTCAGCGAAAGTCAGGGATTACTCACGAGGTAAGGAGAATCAATGGCTTGGGCTTTTCCGGCATTAACAAGGGCTTGGTAAACAAACGCCGCAATATCAGCCCGAGTCGCGACTTGATTGGGATTTAACTGATTTTGTTGAGGATAATTAACAATCAGTTGCTTTTGAGTTGCTCCTGCAACCGCTTGTAACGCCCAGTTGGGAATCTGATTGAAATCTTGATAGACCGACAAGACATTAGTATTCTCAGAAGAATAACCTAAACCCTTCGCTAACCCCACAATCCCCTGAATCCGAGTTAACTGTTCATTGGGTTTAAACTGACCATCTGGATATCCCGAGAGAAAACCCGCCCGATAAGCCGTTTGAATCGCGTTGTATCCCCAAAAATTTTGAGACACATCACTAAAATTAGCCGCAGATTGCTGAGGGGCGGGTGAAAATGCTTTTTGTACAATCGTCGCAAATTGTACCCGAGTAATTGGTTCATCGGGACGGAACGAACCATCATCAAACCCCGACATAATCCCTTGAGCGACTAAAGCCTCAATATAAGGTTGCGCCCAATGACCCCGCAAATCAGATAAACTTCCGGCCGCTAGATCAACATTCGGTGCATTGACAGACGCCGCGACAAACTCCACCGCCCCAGAAATTCGACTTTCGTCAATTTCATTCCCCACCGCTAAC
>CAZNCM010000314.1:5825-6058 GCA_964571155.1 uncultured Lyngbya sp.
GACCATTGTTGCGAATAATATTATTTCCCGGATTTTCAGAAGTCCCTAAATTGGGTTGAGATTGCGCGATCGCCACGACTCCATCTCGGCTATTATTTTCAATGAGATTATTACGCAGTATCGGTTGAGCGGCATGGGAAACAACTATCCCATCTCGATTTTCAATAATCTGATTTTCCAGAACTTGAGGTGCGGCTTGGTCATTAATAGAAATGGCAAATCCAGTATTTTGA
>CAZNCM010000314.1:6119-7071 GCA_964571155.1 uncultured Lyngbya sp.
CGGAACGAGCAACAGAAATACCATTTCCTTCATTTTGAATAAAGATATTATTCTCAACTTTAGGATTTCCTTCTGCGCTAATAAAAATACCATCCCGTTTGCTATTGATAAAAGTGGAATCAGTAATCGTAGGTGCTGAGGATTCCACCCACAAAGCAGTACCGCGTGTATTCGGGTTGGTGACAGTGATGCCGCTAATTTGGCTGTTTCCCTCGCTTCTCAGTGTTATATTTTGACGAGCAAAAGTAGGACTGACAAAATTTCCGCCTCCGGTGATCACCACATTTTGACCATTATTAGAAGCATCTCCAACCAATACAACACCATCAGGAACAGAAAGGGGAAAAATTTCTCCGGTTTGTCGGCTATAGGTTCCTGGTGCAAGTTGAACCGTCACGCCCGATGTTGCTTTTTGTAGGGCGGAGGTAATGGTACGGAAAGGATTGGCTTGATTTCCCGAAGTTTCGCTATCAACTCCATTAACCGGATCAACATAAATGATTTGGGCTTGAACAAGTTGTTGGGGTTGGGGAGTTTGTGAGAATCTTCCCCGGAAAGCCGGAGAGGGTTGAGCGTTTGTCGGAGTAGGGGTGCCGACAGAAGCCGTAACTCCTAAAATCAGGGTTAAAGTCAATTGACGAATTCTTTCACCAGAAAAGACAGACTGTAAGGACGTTTTTGTAAAAATTTGTAAGGGAAAACAGGGTTGAGTCAGAGAATTTTTTAGGGGATTGTTCATAGATCAAAGTGAGGATCAGTAGTTGATTGAGGATGGTCGATTTAACTTAGGGTCTAAAGATAGATTAAATCATCTCGCAGATGTTCTGATTGATCCAACTGTGAGAATTGTGAACTACCAACACTAAATCGAAGCGATTATAGTGTCGGCTTCTAATATCGCGGGGGAATGCCTCAGAACGGACTTACGTCCCAACCTTGGTCTTACTTCCCC
>CAZNCM010000315.1:0-6800 GCA_964571155.1 uncultured Lyngbya sp.
GAGTGGAGATGAATTGGTTGGGGTTTGACCAAGATTATTCTCGTCAACGGGTGGCTTTACCGACCTATCCTTTCCAACGCCAACGTTATTGGCAAGATATTCCTGAGATGAGGCTTTCTTCTAACTCTCAAAATCTTCATCCTTTACTGGGTCAAAAACTTAATATAGCCAACTCAAAAACCATTGGTTTTGAAAGTAAACTGAGTCAAAATTATCCTGCGTTTCTTCAAGACCATCGAATATTTGAGTCGGCCATTTTACCCGCATCAGCTTATATAGAAATGGCGTTAGCTGCGGGAAAAGAAGTTAATCCTACAGGAAATTTTGGCTTGGAAGATGTGGTTTTGCATCAGGCTATGATTCTTCCTGAAAATGGAGAAAAAACAGTTCAACTGATTTTAACTCCCCAGGAAAATCAAAGTTATCGCTTTGAAATTTTTAGCTTGCTAGAAGCTTCACAAGTTTGGGTGAATCATGCAAGTGGAAAGTTAGCGATTCAAACTGATGCAGTTCAGGATAGAAATAAACTAAATATTAAAGCAGCAGAAAAAGAAACAATTCAAACCGTTGAAGCTGTCTATCAAAATTATCAAAACCGAGGGATAACCTATGGTGATTCTTTTCAAATCCTAGATAAAGTATACAGATTAGACTTTCAAGAAAACCAAGTTTTCGCGCAAATCAAACCCTCGAAAACTATCGTAGAAGAATTGAACCATTATCAGATTCATCCCATCCTACTCGATGCTTGTTTTCAGGCGGTTGGTGCAGCCTTTTCAGGGGAACAGTTAGACACTTATTTACCTGTTAGTTTTCAGAAAATTATTCTTAATAAAAAATTAGATAAAAACCCCTTTTGGACTCAAGTTAAACTGCATTCTACATCGAATCCTAAAGTTTATTTAGCTGATATTTTAATTGCAAATTCAGAAGGGGAAATTACTGCACAAATCAACCAGCTACAAATTCAAGCGGTCAGTCGTGAAGCGGTTTTAGGAAATTCCATTCCAAACCTACAAGATTGGTTGTATACCGTTGAATGGAAACCTCAACTCCTAAGTTCATCTGCAACTAATTTTGTAGTTCAGACTCAAGAAATTTTTGATGAGATTGTTCCCGAGTTTAGCCAATTTTTAAGTCAACCGCAATTTAAAAAATACGCTGAACTCTTACCTCAATTGGAAGATTTGAGTCTCAGCTATATTATCCAAGCGTTTAGACAGATGGAGTTTGATTTTACGGAAACACATAAATTTTTATCTCAAGAATTAGCAGATAAATTAGGGATTACAAGCAAACAGCAACGTCTATTTGAACGACTACTAGAAATCTTATCAGAAGCCGGAATTCTGCAAAGAAAAAATCAAGCTTGGGAAGTCATTCAAGAATCGATTCAAATTGATTCTCCGAGTCAAATTAAAACCCAACTCTGTCTAGACCCAGAAATAGAAGCGGAACTTTCCCTTTTAACCGCTTGTGGCTCTCATTTAGCAGAAGTTTTGCAAGGAAAATTAGACCCCATACAGTTACTCTTTCCGAGTGGAGATGTTAGCTTTTTAACTCAACTTTATCAAAACTCACCCGGAGCAAAAGTTATGAATACCTTAGTCGAAAAGGTCATTCAAAAAGCTCTAGAAAATCAGTCTCAAACCCAAAAGCTAAAAATTCTCGAAATTGGGGCGGGTACTGGCGGAACAACAGCCTATCTATTACCTCATTTAAAAACCGAAAATATTGAGTATATTTTTACAGATGTTTCTCCATTATTCACCACCAAAGCAGAACAAAAGTTTAAGGACTATTCCTGTGTTCGCTATCAACTTCTAGACATTGAGAAAGAACCCAATGTACAAGGATATCAATCCGAAAGTCATCAGATAATTATTGCGGCTAACGTATTACACGCCACCGCAGATTTACCCCAAACCTTAGCCCATGTCAAGCAATTATTAGCACCGGGAGGAATGCTGGTTTTACTCGAAGGAACTCAACCTTTATCCTGGCTCGATATTATCTTTGGTTTAACAGAAGGATGGTGGAAATTTGGCGATAATTTCCGTCCCAATTATCCTCTAATTTCAGCCTCTCAGTGGAAAAACTTACTATCAGAAAATGGATTTGAACAAGTTGCAACACTTGAACCTTCACAAATTGATTCGGATAGTTTTTCTCAGCAAACTGTCATCGTTGCTCAAAAAGCACGACATAAATCAGCAGATAATACAACTCAAAAACACTGGTTAATTTTTGCAGACACTCAAGGCGTTGGTCAAAACTTAGCAGAGCGTTTACAAGAAATTGGAGAACATTCAACCCTCGTTTTTGCAGGTTTAAATTATCAACAATTAACCCCAAATCAATTTCAGATAGACTCTAACAATATTAGTCACTATCACCATCTAATCGAAACACTTAAAACCCGAAAATCCTCTCTAACAGGTGTTGTGAACTTGTGGAGTTTAGAGACTCCTAAAATCGAAAATTTAGGTTCTGAGGAATTAAAAAGAGCTTCTCGCCTCGGATGGAATAGTACGTTAAATATAGTTCAGTCTTTAGTGAAAACTTTAGACTCAGAATTACCAAGTTTATGGCTAGTAACCAGTGGCTCAATTTCAACTGGAGAGAATGGAAGTTTATCAGGAATCGTTCAATCACCTGTTTGGGGAATTGGAAAAGTTATCGCTTTAGAACATCCCGAACTAAGATGTGCCAGAATTGATTTAGATGACCAAAATGATCTTCTAGAAAAATCGGAAATATTGCTTAGTGAAATCAAAGAAACTAGCAAAAATGAAGATCAAATTACTTGGCGAAATGATACCCGTTTTGTGGCTAGATTGGCACGTGTAAGTCAATTAAAAAACTCAGAAACTTTGCAGATTCCAAACGAACCCTATCAACTGACCGTTACTCAACGGGGAACATTAGAAAATCTTCAATTGCTATCCTCACCTCGCCGCCAACCCAATCCAAAAGAAGTAGAAATTACAGTCAAATCAACTGGACTTAATTTCCGCGACATACTGAACACTTTGGGACTTTATCCCGGAGATGCGGGTTTATTAGGATGCGAATGTGCGGGGGAAATTATTGGTATTGGTAATGAAGTCAAAGGTTTAAATATTGGAGATAAAGTGATAGCAATTGCGGCGGGTAGTTTCAGCCAATTTGTTACCGTTAATGCAGCAATGGTTGCTCAAATTCCTGACAGTTTAAGCTTTGAAGAAGCAGCCACAATTCCGGTGACATTTCTAACCGCATATTACACCCTACATCATCTCGCCAAAATTACTAAAGGCGACCGGATTTTAATTCATGCAGCAGCAGGCGGTGTCGGTCAAGCGGCGGTGCAGTTAGCCCAACAAGCGGGGGCGGAAGTATTTGCAACTGCCAGCCCGAGTAAATGGAAATTTCTTCAATCGTTAGGTATTCAACACATTATGAATTCCCGAAGTTTAGAATTTGCCGATGAAATTATGCGGCAAACTCAAGGTCAAGGTGTTGATATTGTTCTCAATTCTTTATCCGGTGAATTTATTGATAAAAGTTTGTCTGTACTCAAAGATAACGGACGCTTTATTGAAATCGGAAAGAACGGTCTGAATACTAACCAAGTTTCTGAAATAAAACCCAATGCTTCCTATTTTCAAATTGATTTAGTTGAACGGTGTCACAGAGAACCCGATTTGATTCAATCGATGTTGCATCACTTAATGCAGCAGTTTAAAGACGGAAAACTTCGTCCGCTCCCTCGCCAAGTTTTTTCGATTCAAAAGTCAAAAGAGGCTTTTCGGCAGATGCAACAAGCCAAACATATTGGTAAAATTGTTATCTCTAATTCATCGATTCGGGGTGATGGAACTTATCTGATTACTGGCGGTTTAGGGGGGTTAGGATTATTATTAGCAGATTGGTTAGTTAACAAAGGAGCAAAACATTTAGTTTTGGTGAGCCGTCGGTCAGTTAACTCAGAAATTCAAGAAAAAATCACTCGGTTAGAAAAAGCTGGAGCGCGAGTTATAACAGCTAAAGCAGATGTTTCTAACCCGAATCAACTCGCTGATATCTTTCAACAAATAGAACAAACTATGCCTCCTTTACGGGGTGTCTTTCATGCCGCTGGAGTGCTTGATGATGGTGTATTAATGCAACTCAACCGCGAACGATTTGAACAGGTAATGGCTCCTAAAATTCAAGGGGCTTGGAATTTGCATCAGTTCACTCAAAATCAATCTCTTGACTTGTTTATTCTCTTTTCTTCAGCAACAGCATTATTGGGTTCGCCCGGACAAGCAAACCACGTCGCCGCCAACACATTTTTAGATGCTTTAGCACACTACCGTAAAAGTTTAGGATTACCCGGACTTAGTATTAATTGGGGGGCTTGGTCGGATATTGGAGCGGCCGCAAATAAAGCCGAAACCAACATCAGTTTAAGAGGAGTTGGGATGATTTGTCCCACACAAGGATTAGAAATTTTAGAGCAATTAATTACGTAAAAGCCAATAAAGTTTCGTCCTTTTTCGCAGAATTTAGTTCAACTTCAAGAACCGAAAAATCCGAAAATTTATCGTCTTGGTTGCCCCAACTTCAACAAACACCTATCAAGAACCGTCGAGCATTATTAGAAAAGTTAATAATCGGTGAAATTGCCAAATTTCTTGGCTTTAAACCCACAGAATTAGATATAAAAACCGGATTTTTTGATTTGGGAATGGATTCATTGACTTCTGTTGAATTAAAAAATAGATTGCAAACGGGTTTAGGATGTACTTTACCTTCTACGCTTGCATTTGACTATCCGACAACAGAAGCTTTAATTAACTATCTAGAAAGTATTATTCCCATAGAGTTTAAGCGAGAATCCGCAAAAGTTATAGACCCCATACCCAAAGATTTAGAAATAGAACCAAATCAAGAACTATCAGAAGATGAAATTGCCAATAAACTCGATGAAAAATTAGCTAATCTTGCTCAATTTCTAAACTTATAGGAGATAAAATAATGAATCAAAATTATTCCGAAAAAACAGAGCAACAAATAGACAATCGCTCCCGACTAACTCGAGCATTGCAAGCAATAGAAAAAATGCAGTCTAAATTCACAGAAATGGAATCGGCACGTACAGAACCGATTGCCATTATTGGGTTAGGCTGTCGCTTTCCGGGTGCAAAAAATCCCGATGAATTTTGGACATTATTACAGCAAGGAAAAGATGCTATTTCCGAAGTTCCCCCCGACCGTTGGAATATCGAAAATTACTACGATTCAAATCCTGAAAGCCCAGGAAAAATCTCAACTCGTTATGGTGGATTTGTCCCAAATTTAGCTGAATTTGATGCTCAGTTTTTTGGAATTGCACCGAGAGAAGCTGTTAGTTTAGACCCTCAACAGCGCTTACTTTTAGAGGTGAGTTGGGAAGCGTTAGAAAATGCTGGAATTATCCCCGAAAAACTAACAGAAAAACAAACAGGAGTCTTTATCGGAATTAGCAGTAACGATTATTCTCAACAGTTACTCACTCGAGATATTAAAGAAATTGATTCCTATCTTGCGACGGGAAATTCTCACAGTACAGCCGCAGGTCGTCTTTCCTATTTGTTGGGTTTTACGGGGCCTAGTTTAGCTGTAGATACCGCTTGTTCATCTTCATTAGTGAGTATTCATTTAGCCTGCCAAAGCTTGCGAAATAAAGAATGTAATCTCGCTTTGGCTGGAGGTGTTAACCGTATAATTTCACCGGAATTTAGCATCAACTTTTCCAAGGCTAAAATGCTCGCTTCTGATGGTCGCTGTAAAACATTTGATGCGGCAGCCGATGGTTTTGTGCGTTCTGAAGGCGGCGGAATTATTATTCTTAAACGTTTATATGATGCGATTAGTAATGGAGATAAAATATTAGCTGTAATTCGAGGTTCAGCAATTAATCAAGATGGTCGTAGCAGTGGGTTAACTGTTCCGAACGGCCCCTCTCAACAAGCCGTAATTCATCAAGCCCTAGAAAATAGTAAAGTTAATCCCGCCCAAATTAACTATATTGAGGCACATGGAACAGGTACAAGTTTAGGTGATCCGATAGAAATTGGTGCGTTAGGGGCTGTTTTTCGCCACACCCATACCTCAGAAAAACCATTAATTCTTGGTTCTGTAAAAACCAATATTGGTCATCTCGAAGCGGCGGCTGGAATTGCCGGATTAATTAAAGTTGTGTTAGCATTAAAACATGAACAAATCCCACCTCATCTGCATTTTAAAAGCCCTAATCCTCATATTAATTGGAATCAAGTTCCTCTCACTATTCCCACGCAATTGATGCCCTGGCGTTCAGGAGAAATACCTAGACTAGCAGGTATAAGTTCTTTTGGGTTTAGCGGAACAAATGCTCACATTATTGTAGAAGAAGCTCCGGCTATTAATTTAGCTAAAACTACCGAAAATCGCCCTTTACACCTGTTCACTCTTTCTGCTAAAACACCCGAAGCCCTCGAAGAATATATTCATAACTATGAGCAGTATTTAATTCATTGCCAAGCATCTATAGAAGATATTTGCTTTAGTGCAAAGACGGGGCGATCGCACTTTCAATATCGGCTTTGTGCAACTGCAAATTCAGTTAACGAACTTCGTCAAAACTTAACAACTAAAAAATACGTTACTCAAGGAAAAACATCCTACAATAATCATAAAATCGCTTTTTTATTTACAGGACAAGGTTCACAATATGAAGGCATGGCACTGGAACTTTCTGAAACTCAGCCCACCTTCAGAAATGCCCTCACTCACTGCGCTGAAATTCTCCA
>CAZNCM010000315.1:6828-7069 GCA_964571155.1 uncultured Lyngbya sp.
CCCGCCTTATTTGCTGTTGAATATTCCTTGTTTCAACTGTGGAAATCTTGGGGAATTCAACCGGATATTCTCATCGGTCATAGTTTAGGAGAATATGTCGCCGCTTATGTTGCGGGAGTCTTCAGTTTAGAAGATGGACTCCAACTCGTTGCCACTCGCGCCCGTTTAATGCAGCAACTTCCGCAAAATGGCGAAATGGCTGTAGTTTTTGCTGACGAAGAAACGGTAAAAGCTTGTTTAG
>CAZNCM010000316.1:0-1118 GCA_964571155.1 uncultured Lyngbya sp.
GGAAGTAATGCACGAGCGCAATGCTCATAATTTCCCATTAGACTTAGCCTCTGGTGAGTCTGAGCCGGTTGCACTCGTGGCTCCTTCCATCAATGGCTAATGCCAGTGTTCCATCCGAATAGCTAGTTAATCGGCGCTCTCCCCAGGGAGGGCGTTTTTATTATTGCACAACTTTACATAACTTTGCAAACAGAGAGGTTCACAAATGTAAAGCAAAGGGGTCTGGGAGTTATACAATCGCAAAATCCTGACTATCGAGAGAACTTGCAGATACCCCTTCAAGAGTGGCTAAAAGTTGATCGGTTTGCACCATTTTAATCAAGGTATTGTCACCCGACTGCACAAACTCCAAATGTTCAAAAGTCAGATTTTCAGTTAACTGAATGATGTCTTGACCGTCTACAAAATCTGACACTATCAAACTATCGGAATTGCGATTGAGAATCAATTCATCAGAAGCATCGACATCTGATGTCACAGAACTGTTCGTGGCTTCTTCAAGAACTTCACCCGTTAACGGATCAGTTGCAGCATCAGAAGGAACAAATTCCAGATAATCCACGCGAGTATATTCTCCGGCTTTTTCTATTCCTGTAATTTCAACGACTGCTCCCGGTTGAATAGATATATTCTCAGCAACCGTACGTGTTAGAAAGTTGTTCTCACTAATGGCATCACTTCCTAGCTTTTGGTCGAGCGTCCAACTCTCTAAAGAGACTCCATCTAATTTAACTTCTAGTTGGCCTTTACCATCATTTTCATCAAAATAGCCAACTACAAGATCATAGTTCCCTGAAGACCCTTCAAAACGAGTTACAGCTGTACCTTTGTCATTCTGTGAACTTCCTGGTAAACGTATTAGAGAACCATTAGATGCGATGTTGCTAGACTCCAGACGATAAGTATCTAGTTCCATATCTTCTGCTTCTACCCGAATGGGATCTAGGTTGTCTGTTACTCCGTTATCGGGTTCAGAATCATCTGTGGTTTGATCAGAAGTGTCAGAATCATCATCATTAGAATCATCTGTGGTTTGATCAGAAGTGTCAGACTCATCATCATCAGAATCATCTGTGGTTTGATCAGAAGTGTCAGACTCATCATCATCAGAATCATCT
>CAZNCM010000316.1:1218-7049 GCA_964571155.1 uncultured Lyngbya sp.
AAGTGTCAGACTCATCATCATCAGAATCATCTGTGGTTTGATCAGAAGTGTCAGAATCATCATCATCAGAATCATCTGTAGTTTCATCAGAAGTGTCAGACTCATCATCATCAGAATCATCTGTCATGTCAGACATTTCAGAATCAGAATTCTCAGTTTCTTCCTCGTGTTCGTGATCAGAATGGGTATGATCATCATCATCAGAATCATCTGTAGTTTCCTCAGAAGTGTCAGACTCATCTGTAGTTTCTTCCGAAGTATCAGACTCATCTGTTTCTTCCTCGTGTTCGTGATCAGAATGGGTATGATCATCACCACTGTGAGGAGAATCAGTATCAGGATCGGAAGTCGTGTCAGTATTGCCAGCTATTGAATTGAGAAATTGTTGTAAATCATCATCAACAAAACCCGGTTCAACATTACCCTCATAAACTCCCAATAACGGCGAATCACCTAAAATGCCACCCAATGTAAACTGAGTCCAACTGCCATCAAGAGTAACAGCAAAATTGAGTTTTAGAAGTTCGCCTGTTAATCGATCTGCAATCAGTTCTTCAACCGTAATAAACTTCGTACCTTCTGCATCCTCATAATGCCCTTCTAAGAGGCGATTTTTGAGAGATTCCAACTTGAAGTTAGCAAAATCATTTCCACTGGGATACTCAATTTCACCAATACTATCTATTTTTGTTCCCAGAACCACAGCTTTGCGATCGCTAGCATCCGGCTTAAATACAAAGTCAGCTTGAGGAGAGAGTTCAAGTTTGAGCGTTCCAGGTTTGAGGTCAGCTTGAGTCAGAAGTTTATCTTTTTTTGGGTCAAAATTTTCAAAATCCTCATCGTTATTGACTAGCTCGGGATTAATTACCACAAAATTCCAAGGAGCGTTACTGTCAAAAGTGCGGTTTTTGGCGAATGTTATCCCCGTATCAAAACCTTCAGCATAGGCATTGTTAATCACCATATCTTCAGCATTATTCCCAATGCTAATTCCATCCCTGGGCTTAGACTCTGTAGCAATAACGGTAAAGTCATTGAGGGTGTATTTACTGGTGTATTCCAGATGAGTTCCTGTGCGAACTTCCCAAGCCTTAAACCCGTCTAAAATACTCCGAACATCATGTTGCTGTCGGGGGTTGGCTTTGATCACTTCCAGCCCCATTCCCGAAGCAAAGACCTCTCCATTTTTGAAGCCATTAATTTCAGGTTTATCTGGGTCAAGACTGGACTGATAACGAGCAATTTCTGGGTGGGTTAGATTTTCGGTCAAAACATCTTTTTGATCTTCACCCCGCAATAGATAAGTCATCCCTCCATGACGCTGACCTGCGGCGATATTGTTCTCATTTTCAACCAACCTTCCCTGAAACCAAAATCCGGTACCGTTGCTGGCAACATCATGGTTGCGGGTGCCACTTTTGGAAATACCGATCCTTCCTTCTGATTTAATGGCAATATTATTCACCCAAGATCCGGTTTCATTCCCGGTTTCTGTGACAAAAGCTGCACCGAAGACATTATAAGCGGCGTTATCTTCAAGAACAACATGGCTATCGTGGTGAACATAACCCCAACCCGGAGAACCCCAAACGGCGTTACCGACTGCGATCGCAGGTGGACTGTCGGGTTCATCAACTCCAGTCTTATGAAAGTGAACCGCATAACGACCCCGAATATTTGTGCGATCGCCATCTTTTGGATCGCCGTTTGCATCTAAAATCCGACTACCGTTATTATCAAGTGCAAAATCATCGAGGAGTTTGGATTTATCGGTACGACCCAATTCGTGAAATTCTGCATAGCGAACATCAACGTTATCGGAGTGCATGAACATCACATGACCCCGTTGGTTTGCTGGGAGTGACTCGGCGTTTTCTGTCTCGATGACAACGTTACGAGTGTAGTTAGCAACGTAGGCTTTTAAATCGTTTTGGGGCGTATCATGATCGTATTCTAAGGGGCGATCAAGAATAATTCGATTCCCTTCTATTCCGGCAATTTTAATTTCTTCATCTTGGGTTCCTTGCCAATCTTTTCGTGTACTCGGAACATATTCTGTACCTGTTAAAACGAGGGTATCTCCGACTTTCCAATTCAGCGGTTGCTCGGCTAAAACCAGTTCTTGATCACCTGTCATCGCATCTTGAGCGAGTTTCAAGTGAGAGTCTTTTTCTTGACCATGAATTGAAATTTTACCGTGAGAAATAATCCCTCGACTCAATTGTTCTGGGTCCCATTTTGTATCAATAGCACCATTATCAGCAATGATAATCCGAGCCGTTTTATTCGCTTGAATGGGATTTGTTTCTGTTCCGATGGTGAGTGTACCTTCTGGTGAAACGACGAAAGTATCAACCTCCATTTTTGTATTTTTATCAGGAGCAAAGTCTAGCTGACCATCTACTCGCAAGGTTCGTAAACTCGCTTCACTTTCTCCGTCATACGTGACTTGAACTCCATCTGTAATAACGACGTTGGCTTGATCATCAGGAATTTGACCATTTTTCCAAGTGTTTGCATCGAACCATGAACCGTTATTAACGGCGACATGAGTGGCTTTAGAATCTGGAACTAAATCCAATAAAGCCATATGTTCTTTCTGCTTACTGGGATCGTTAGGATGAAATTGATGTTGTTCAGTCATTTTGGAACCTCTACTTAATTTCTGTGAGTAATTAATTTCTGATGTAGTCTCAAAAATTGGTAGAAACTTCCCTGATTTTTGGATTGCCAAATCTTTCTAAACATTGCGAGTCTACACAAGTTGTTAAAACTGTGCAAAGTTCGGTCAGTTTTTAGAGAATTGGATAATTTTTGTTTACTCAATTTCAAACAATTGAGTCAATTGCTGTGCATCTAATTCAAGATTTTCGACTTGAGGCTCGGGCTTCAAGTGTTTTTTTTGCCGTCTAGGCTATCTTGAGTTAAATCGAGCAAGATTACACCTTGTATAGCCAGAGAATTACCGTTCCACTCACTCACTAAAACTTTGTTCATCAATCAATTTATCCTGTAGAGAAAAGATCTCTATCTATCAAACGTTTGAAACAGGAACAATTCGATTTGTTTTTTAAGAACACGCTCATTGTAACCTTCTTTTTCCAGTTTCAACTACTCTTTGTTGTGCCACTTATTCGGTTGTCATATCCATTTTTTTAGACACAAAAATAGCTGTGGCTTCTTTAAAAAAGTCACATAATTTACTGTTAGTATTTCCAGGAGAAATACTTTAAAAAATCAAAAAAATTCTAACGAGTGAGTATTCGTTTGTTTTCACTCGTAATCTTTTTACATTAATTGTTCATGGTTTTGCAAGTCACAACGTTTTAGTCGTTCTTCTAGCGAGAAAAACAACAGAGTCTTATTAACAGATTGGACAAATCAAAAAATACTGTACTTTTTCAGAACATAGAGAATAAAACCCCTATAGAGTTTCAGTAGCGACATAGATGGATTTTACAGAATTTATTAATTAAATTCTAATTTTTTCTCTATTCAAAAAATAGTAAAGTATTCCCGTACTCCAATTAAAGATTGACAGTCATTAAATCGATTAATGACAAATTTAACAATATTGAAGCCAAATCGCATAAAAAATTGGTTGTTGGTTTTCATCTTTTAAATCACCTTCTGTGATCGTTAACGACAAATTTTCAGCAACCCCCAACAAGAATTAGTCAGATACTGACTCACTCTCCTGTTGAAATGTTTCTTAGACATCCCAAAGTCAAGTGATAAACCCGACTCTGAAAGTCCTACCTTCCAACACCCAACCCTAACTACAGAAAATTTTATTCACTTCCGGAGAACTAAAATTATCGTGTGACAGTTTGTTATCCGTCACATTTGTCAAAAGTCCCAATTTCCCTAGATTCTGCGTCTTCTCGTCGGATGCTTCCCGCGTTGAGGGAACACTTACAAAAGCGTCATAGGAATGGCTACAGAAATAGAGAGGTGGGGAAGTTGGGAGATTTTGACTTGACGACTGCTGTGATCAAACCTCATCCGAATCTAAAATATAGTTAGGCTAAGTTACAATCCCCCAATCTCAATGAATAAGCGAAGAACAATTCACTCCCGATGGAAAAAGTTCTGGATAGTTTTTCTGGGAACTGTTGCGATGATTGGATTTGCAGTTTCTAGTTATGCTTTGATTGGAATTTTTACGGTTAAAACACCTGAATCTACTATTCATTCTCCCTCGATTAAAAATTCGGTTGAAACCGTTGTCTCCTCTAAATCTTTCAAAATCAACCTAAACAAAATCAACCCACTCTATTTTCTCAGGCTAATCGTTCGTCAGGTTGTAATCCTTCCCAGGGTGAACCTATCGATAATGTGATTGCATCTTTTTATGGAAAAGATGCTTATCCTTGGACGAATCAAATTCGTTGGGATTGTGTTTATAATATTAATAATTTTTCGGGTTCAAATTTAATCGATAAATTTAATCAAGCTAGAGATGCAGCCGCAGCCAATGGAGGTGGAGTTGTTTACTTTCCGGCTGGAACTTATACATTTACAGATAATATTCAACTCAAAGACGGCGTAATCTTACGGGGGGAAACTCCGACTGTAAAAGATGCTAAATCTGCTTCTTATTCTCCAGCTTCTAAGTTAGTCTTTCCTAAATATGAACCTAAACTCTCGGGAAATGGAACACCTAACGAAACGGCTTTCAAAAAAATCTCAACCGAAAATCCTCTACAAGATAGTAATATTGGGCTGGTTAATTTAGAGATAAACCGTGCAGCTATTTCAATTTTAGCAGATATTGATAATCAAAAGAACAAAAATATTGTGGTGTTTGGAATTCGCAGTAATAATGTCGCCCAACCCGATCCTAAAGTTCCTGATCTTTCCTTTCAAGAACCCTGGCAAAGATACAGTTACCGCTTCGCAGCCAATATTGAACTGACGGCATCTGAGAATATTTTAGTCGCCAATAATCGCGTTAATGATGAAATAACCGATAATTTTGAACAGCCCGGATATAAACTAAAAACCAAAGATAAAAAATCAATTTTAACCTATTCAGATGGTAAAAAAGCAGTCTTTCACTATGGAAATCATTATGGTATTGTTGTTAACCGTTTTGGGAAAGATGGAGAAGGATTTCAATTAGCGGGAACTCCCCAAACCGAACCCGGATTATTTCGCCCTGGAGTGGTTATTCGAGATAATTGGGTTTATCATACCATGAGAGTTGCGATTCATGCTTCAGGTCAAGGTTTAATCATTAAAGATAATCAAATTAAAGACCAAGCCAATAAAAAGTGGTGGATATATCCGACAGGAACAAGAGAAGCAACGGGGGCTGTAACCCTTGAAAATCGGGGAATTGACTGGTCAGGATGGGATGTTTTAGTCGAAGGGAATAATTATGAAGTTTATCGTCATATTGTTGGAGAGACAGGGTATTTAAGCGTAGATGGCGAGGGAATTTTAATTCAAGAATGTTGTGGCGGAACGACAGTCAAGGGGGCAATTGTTCGTAATAATCAAGGGAATGCTTATATTGGATTTTATAAGGTTCAAGAGATGCAAAATGTCACCATTGAAAATAATCAATTAAGTAACAACGCAGATATTTTAGTTCTCGCCGATACCAATAACAGTCCCTACGCGATGAAAGCCGTGAAAGTTTTGAATAATCAAGTGGGTGGTAATATTATTGCCAAAGCAAGTGCGGGGGGAAATGAAAATCTCATTCAAGGAAATGTGGGGAATGGCGGAAAAATCGAACATACTTGTTCGGTTGAGGTGAATAATAATCGGGGTTTTGACGTGAAACCTTGTCAATAAAAAGCCCAGTTTCATCGAGAAACCAG
>CAZNCM010000317.1:0-7047 GCA_964571155.1 uncultured Lyngbya sp.
GTCCTAAAAGGACGGGGCTTGTATCCCAGTATTTTCGGTCAATAAAGCGAATCGTTATATCATATGATTAGATGTCTTCAAGTTCAATATCTTCTTTTTATATGCTTCGTTCTCAAAACCAAACTTCATCCACACCCACTGAGTCAACTACATCGTTAGGACTTTCCAGTTTTCACGAACGTCATCGCCTTTTAGAAGAAGAACATCAATGGCTTCTCAAACAGATTAAACGAAAACGCACTGAACTTAAAAACTTCTTAGATCAGATGCGTACCATTGCAACTCGAATTTTTAGCCAAGCTTCCCCTCTCTATCAAAAACAGAATCAACTGGATACTAAAATTCATCATTTAT
The DNA here is from genome assembly GCA_964571155.1 of uncultured Lyngbya sp. Taxonomy (GTDB): domain Bacteria; phylum Cyanobacteriota; class Cyanobacteriia; order Cyanobacteriales; family Microcoleaceae; genus Capilliphycus. The sequence continues at coordinate 355 of CAZNCM010000317.1, forward strand.
TTGAAGAAATATTAACCCATCGAAAATTGGGGAAAAAGAGCAAACAAGATATTCTCAATGTTTATCATTCTCTCCAATTAATCGGATTAGTCAGTCCTAAATTTGATAATGATGAAGAATTCGATCCTTTTTTTAAGGATTCCTCATCAGAACGAGGAAACACTGAAACAGGAGAAAATTTCTTTAACAACAATGCCCATAACTTTAATCAATTTAATGAAGATATTTATTCCACAGAATCTCAAACAAAATCTCCAGAATCCCAACAAATTCGGCAAACTTTTCTCAAATTAGCTTCTCTTTTTCATCCAGATAAGGTTATGGATGCCGAAACACAAATGTACTATAATGAGGTAATGAAAGAAATTAACCGTGCTTATCAAGAGGGAGATATTGCTCGACTGCTTGAAATCGAGAAACAACACCATCTTCAAGAAGAAATAGACTCAAGTAGCAGCACAAAATCTGAAATTGAAAGGCTTTGTCTTCGACGGGAAAAAGACAATCAACTTCTTAAAAATCAGTACCAAAACCTCAAAAAAGAACTCCGTATTGCGCGAAATACACCCGAAGGTAAACTGGTCAAAGATTATCGTGCCTGTCAAAAACAGGGAATTGATGCCGTTGCTGAAATTGTTTTAGAATTAGAATCTCAAGTCAAAGCAATAGAAAATATCTATAATTTTGTCCGGGACTTTCGAGACAAAAAAATCACGATTAAAGAGTTTATAAAAGGCCCCAGTCGTCCTGAAAATGCTGAAGAAACGTTAGAAATGATGTTAAGTCGCTTATTTGAAATAGAACTTGAACTTGAATAATAATAAAATCAAGGGGGAACTGGGCGGCTAGATTTTCGATTATAATAGTGTAAGATGGGGAATTAAAATGTCAGAATTCATAATTAAGTTAATTGGGAGCTTGCATAACGATGAGAGTTGAATCTATTGAACAAGAATACATGACAAACTCCAATGAAACTCAAACAGATAGTCAAGCAGTCCTAATCACAAAGGTAATCTTCGAGGGGGTTTCTAGTCCCTGTATTTTATCACGGTTAATGATAAAAGCATTAGGCCGTCCTGGTAAAGATAATGATATGGAGTTCCTCAATAGTGGCGAACGCTGTATCGTCGTTTGGACTCACCCTCAACTGAGTCTTGAAGCGACACAAAATCTCATCAATCGTGCTATTTGTAAATGATCAACAACTCGTTTACCAAACTAATTAGTCTTTAGAAATCCGAGTATTCTTAAAGCATTTTTGAGCAAGACTTTGTTTGTTTTAAAAATAAACAGAAAAAACAGTAATAAAATACTGTTCACTTTTGAAATCTAGTTTTGTAGATTAAATCCTCAGTTTACTCAGTCATCTAAGAATTGGTTTAAGACCGATATAAACCCGAAGTTGAAGTATTCCTTTCATCATAGAGAGGAGAAATCATTTGATACCAAAGCGCTTGAGTTTGGTTATTAATACTTTTGGCGGATAAAAGGGTAAGATACTTGAGACTCAAATCAAAACGAATGTGCATCCAGGGAACACCATGACCATGAGTATTACACCATATTGAACCCCCTTGTTCAATCGTTTTCTCAGCAATTTCTCCAACTCGTTTCCATAAAGCCTGTTGTAAATCAACGGAAGCCAAGCGACAAAAAGCAGCAATATGACCATAATTTCCTGTGTCTTTGGGTATCACCAACAACGCATCACCCGATAAATTAGAGAATGTTGTTACCTGTTGGTGGGGTTTCAACTTCTGTAGATATTCTTGATAAGCTTGGGAATTTGCGGGAGAAAAATTAGACGGAATTAATACTGCGAAAAAGGGGTGAGTTGTGGTAAAATTAGAGTGAATCGGAATCGGTTCCCAAAGAAAGTCGAAAGGAATATCAGCCCAAGTTTGATTCCAGAGTTGTCGAAAATCAGCTTGACTGGATAATCCTTTGGCGATAGCTGACCAAGAAAAAGGGCGCTGGTGAGAATCGACAAATCGAACCATTGTATCTTGTTGGTGAATTTTCAGGCGAACTCGATGGGCGGTTGCGTGATTAATATTGCCATCCGAACAAAGTTTCATAAGTACATCCGTTGTTCTAACTCTAAGCAGTTTAACAAATTAAATTTAAGATTAGATTAATTAGGTGGATGTTGATTAACTGCACCAGGCATTAGGGTATTCACACGGTTCACTCCGTATCGTGTAGAAAGTGAATCCTCTCAGGTGTATAAACCATGAAAATTATTCTAGCTTTTTTACTCTCTTTTTTACTCTCTTTAGTGATTGCATTTTTGATTCTGGCATTTTTATCTGAACCCATCCGAGAGCAAATGTATAAGAAAAAACCTGTGCATACCTGGTCAGACTATAATTTATTGGGTTTATTGATCATGTTATACCCCGTTTTAGTTTTGATGTCTACGATCATCATTACTTTGATCCTGATTATAACTGTTTAGAAATATCAAACCCTACTTCTCCCACCCCAAATGATTGAATAGACAATATAGAGTCGCCACCAAATGGGCTGCTTATCTATCCATAACACCCTCTCAGGCGATTGATTATACTTCTGATGCCATAACCCTCGAAAAAATGAATATGCAATTCTCAGTTCGTCTTCTCTTTTATCAAACAATAATGATGACTAATTATCCTCCTAATTTCCTCTTACTCCTCCCATTGCGGCGCTGTTAATGTTGTGCGTAATTTCCAGCGTCCTTGCGGATAAATAAGTTCTAAAACCCCACTAAATAATTCTTGCTTTAAATAGGGACTCTCCAACACCGCCCAATTTCCTAAAATTCGTTCTCGATCATTGACAGTTCCCCGTCCAATACCGCTATTGGGTTCGTAAATCAATTCTAAGCGATCGCCCGTGACCGATTTGTAGGATAATTGACCTAAATTCGTCCAGAGGCGATCGTTAACTTCGGTTTGGTCTAAACGGTTGGTTAAGGCTTGAAAATTCGGCGCATCATCGACAGAAATCACCTCAGTTATCCAAGCCGTATTTACCCCATTTGCAGCTAACACTTGGTAATCAGAATATTTGTCTGAAACTTGCGGTTTCCAGTCTATTTTATCTCCCCAAACCCGAACAGATAACCAAACATTTTCAACTTGCCAAATATACCAATTATCATGTTTTTGGGGTTCACCATAACGAGTCGGAAGCACTAAATGAGAACGGGTGGGAACTTCGGCTGCAATATCACGCTCATTCAATCTTAATTGATAGAGAACCGTTCCTTTTTCCTGTAAAAATTGATCGCCGGGAGAATTTCCTGCAGCCATCGGACTGTGATAGGTTCCGCCCAAACCCACCACCCCATTATCAACACCGTTGGGGTCGCGAATAACCAGTTTATAGGTCGCGTATTGAGCGTTAATCGTCCCCTGAACTTGATAAGATCGAAACGGAATTAACAGCGTCGATAAACTGTAATCTTTAGTAATATAAAACGTTTCCCAAAATTGATTATCTTGATGATAACTATAATAATTAGGATGACTGGCTTTTAATAAAAACGGGAGTTTGACTTCTTTTTTGGCTAAAGCCGTCATTTCCGCAGGAGGACGGTAGGAACTCAACGCCGCCGGAACCCCAACCCAGGCGTATTTTTGGGGGATACGGAAAGCCGTTTGCGGGTCCAAACCCCACCACACCCAAGCCACCGCAGCCAACTCGCTATTATCCCAAGTTCCGCGATCAAACCCCCGACTTTCGGCGCCCCCTGCGGTTCCCCAACTGAGACGAACCGCCATATTTGCAGCGTACCAGTCGAGAATGGCTTTGGCGAGTTGTCGGAGTTCGGGAGTTTTGGCAAAATCGTAGAGATTCAATAAACCTGCGATCGCATAACCGTAGTAAGTTGAAGAATGAAACTCACCCTGACCGATGGTGAGGAATTTATTCAGTTCGGCCCGCAGCCACGCTTCATTGGTTGCAGCCACACCGGGCGCCCCATTCGGCCAACCGCTACCATCCATCAAAGCCAGTCCCGAACCCCGTTGCATGAACATATGATTTTCGGTGCCTTGTTCCATCCATTGGGTGACTTCGGGGCTTTCTAACATTTGACGATAGGTGTTTTCTAGGTCGGGGGGAAGGCGATCGCGAAGCAGGAAAAACAGGCGAATATCGTGAATGGCCCGAAAATGGTACAAGTCCGGGCGATCTTTGTCTAAACTGCGTAAAAACGGCCAAAGGGTTTCCGGGTCGTATTGTTCGGGTAGACTCAGACGGGCGAGAATAACGGGAAGCAGGTATTTGTGAGGATCACCGAGTTTAACCCGTCGCCACCACTCATCAAGGCTGTTAAGGTCTTCTGAGGCGACTCTTTGACGGATGGCGAGGCTGCGTTGTTGAAAAGCTTGTTCGCTGTCGTTGTCCCAAATGCGGGTAGAAGTTGAAAAATTTTCTGTCAAGTTTTCGGGGGTTTGGTCTGCGGTCAGACTCGAACAACTAAGTATACTACTGAGTGTAAGGAAAAGTGCCGCAATTGCAAAGGGTTTGAGCTTCATCAGAGGAGTTCTCCGAGTGGTTTTTTGAGGTTGAGAAAAGCTGATTTTTTGCCTCAATGTATCTGTTGTGAAAACAGGAGGGCTATTTTCTACGTGAAAACACGTAAATCGCAGTTTATATCCAGAAAAAAAATCCGTAATTCATACATTGTGGTTAACCGAGCTTCCTTGATATCTTATATACAGATGCATAGAGAAACACCCCAGATTGACCCCGTTCCATCAGACGGGGTTTTATTTATGGTAATCAAATTGGTTGAATAAACATTTGATATTTATCGGAATAGGTGAAAACTGACGAAGAAGATATAATAGAAAGTAATTTATTAACTGACTTTTGAGATCAACGACCCACCATGTTCAAGTACCTGTTCGCCGCTTTAATGGCATTGGTTTTAGTGTTATGGGGTTCAGGAACGTTCACACCCGCTAACGCCACAACAAATACAACCACAAATGATCCTCAAGTCTACATTTGGGATTATACTGCGATCGGCAGTAACCAAGTCGTCTGTAAACAGATGGCTTTTCATGCTGTTTCTCGTTCCCTCCCCAAAGGTGTAGATGTTCAACCGACTCATATTTCTACAAAAGTGGTTGATGAGGGCTATTGTGCTAATTTAACTAAACCGAAAGTTTAATTTCACTCTCTTTTAAACAGAAGAAAAACCCGGTTTCTCTGAGATCGGGTTTTTGAGATCAAAATTGATTAATACAATACTAAAAATTATCACGTTACAAAGATAACAACGTTCCGACTTCAATATTCTCCTCAACTCTGACAATTCCAACTAAACCTGTACGAGATTGAAAGATAGCTTTCCCCGATGAATTGGGTTGAGAATTAACAGGATTTAAAATCGTTCCTGACTTTAACTCCGCTTTTTGTTTAACGGTTAATCCTCCCAACCAAATTTGGGCTTGATTTCCTTCAGTCTTCATAACAACTGCATTTGCAACTGGGCTTTGATTCTGCACAAAATACATCGGATCATTTTCATATCCGCTATCAATCTTAACTTCATATAACGGATTTTGACGTAATCTTTGAGGAATTTGTTCATTTATATAGGCGATCGCACTTTTTGGTGTTCCAGTATTTTGCCAGAGATATTGAGTTAATAAATAGCTAAAAATTCCCACATGAAAATCAAGAATTTTCATATCCTTTGCCAATTCGTTGGGCTGGGCTGAAGCCAAAACTACACCCCTAGCAACGCCTTTTTGATATCCTTGTACAAACTCCTCCGGCGACATATCCAAACGAGAAAGCCAACTCTCTTGATAGGCTTTTTCTTGGGGCGAAATCTCTATTTTTTCTCCTCCATCTCGCGAACGAACTTTAAAATCCCTAGTTTTTAATCCCGAAAAACAACTATCAAGAACTGCGGTAAAGTTTTCGGTTTGTATTGCAGACATTAATAAAAATAAAGTATGACCCATAATATCATTAACTACACCCCCAACATTCGGATAACCCGCAGGAAGGGAACTATCCACCGGAACAAAAGTTCCATTTAAACCCGTACCGTCAACAATCGGACTTTTACCAATAATTGGGTTAGGATCTAAAACACGAGAACCATGTCCAGAATAATGAAATACAGCTACATCTCCGGGTTTTGCTTGTTTAACTAAATGTTCTTCAAAAGCTTCTAATATTCCTTGACGGGTGGCTTGTTTATCCGTTAAAATGACAATATCTTTGGGATTAAAACCAAAGCGATGAATGAGTAACATTTCCTGCATTATCACATCATTCACACAGCCATTTAACGGATCATTTTTATATTGGTTAATTCCGACTAACAAAGCTAACTTTCGAGGGGTACTTTGGGCTAATACTTTACCGTAACGGTCGAATTTGGGAAGTAAATGAACAGAATTGAGTCCGAGGGTGGCAAGGGTTGAACCCGCAAATTCAATGAAACGACGGCGAGAAGTAAAAGACATTTTTAAGTATTTTGTTTAAAAATCAGATTAATAGTCTATAAATTATTTTAGCACAATATCCGCTTCAATACCTCAAATTTAACGGCTAAAAAACAATTCACCAATACTAATTCTCTCTGAAAAAGTCCCCCTTTCCAATGGGGATTTAGGGGGATAGATCACTGAGTTGGTCGTCCGGTTTTCCATTCTCCCTGAAACACAAACGGCGCCC
>CAZNCM010000318.1:0-227 GCA_964571155.1 uncultured Lyngbya sp.
TAATGTTTTGGCTCAGTTGATTGTCAGCCGAGTTCAATCTAAATACCAATAATCAAAGTCAAAGTGGGTAATTGATCCCTGACTTTCTGAGGCTCAAAGTTGTTTATCGGAAGAAATTCTCTTTGTTGTTATGTCAAATTATGATCAAGCTTATACTGATTCGGGCGCGAAAGCTTTAATTCGCGATCGCAGTCGTCCCCGAGATATTTTAGACATTATTATGACAG
>CAZNCM010000318.1:237-3742 GCA_964571155.1 uncultured Lyngbya sp.
CTGGGGCTTGTATCGCTTTGACGGTGATTCCGTTATTTGCGGTATTGTTCTATGTTTTACTGAAGGGAGCTGCTCGTTTTAATTTTGCTTTATTTACTCAGTTACCTCCCGCTGCCGGTCAAGAGACCGGGGGAATTGCCAGTGCAATTCTAGGGACAATTATGGTGGTACTAATTGCGACTTTGATTGCTGTTCCCTTTGGAGTGTTAGCGGCAATTTTCCTCTCGGAGTTTAGTGGTGGAAAGGTTGCTCAGTCGATTCGGTTTGCGACGAATGTCATGAGTGGTGTTCCTTCAATTATTGCCGGAGTTTTTGCCTATAGTTTAATTGTTCTGACAGTTGGACAGTTTTCTGTGATGGCAGGAGCAATTGCTTTGGCTGTTTTGATGTTACCCACGATTGTCCGAACCACAGATGAAGCCCTACAAATTATTCCTCAAGATATTCGAGCCGCATCTGTCGGCATTGGGGCATCTAACTATCAAACGGTTTTACAAGTGGTGCTTCCCGCCGCGATTCCGGCAATTTTAACGGGTGTCACTCTAGCAATTGCTCGGGCGGCCGGCGAAACGGCTCCTTTGTTATTTACTGTGGTTTATACGAACAATTGGCCTAGAGGCCCTTTTGCTCCCACTCTACCTTCGATGGCTTATCTAATTTACGAATTTGCCAGAGGCTTCGATAAGACATTACAGGAATTTGCTTGGGCTGCTTCTCTGGTTTTGGTACTGTTGGTTTTATTGACCAGTATTCTATCTCGCTGGGCTTCTGGCAAAAGTGATTTTTAAGGTCTAAAATCAATAATTCTCAAAATTCTATATCGGGATGCGTGACCATTAAACCCTCAACAATTTATAGGAATTAAAATGCAATGATGGATTATAGCTATCAAACAACAAACGACATGGAAACGGTTTTACAGGCAGAGAATTTAGATGTTTTCTACGGTGATTTTAAGGCGGTTCGGGGGGTTTCTCTGAATATTCCGAAAAATAAAGTGACTGCATTTATTGGCCCTTCTGGATGTGGTAAAAGTACAATTCTTCGCTGCTTTAATCGCCTCAATGATTTGATTCCGATTTTTCATTTAGACGGGAAGATTTACTATCAAAATAAGAACCTCTATGACCCCGATGTTGACCCTGTAGAAGTTAGACGTCGGATTGGGATGGTTTTTCAAAAGCCAAATCCGTTCCCAAAGTCAATTTATGAGAATATTGCCTATGGGGTGAGGGTGAATGGACTGGCGAAAACCAAAGAACAAATGGATGAAGTGGTAGAGCGATCGCTCCGTCAAGCGGTACTCTGGGATGAAGTTAAAGATAAACTGGGTCAAAGTGGTTTTGCTCTTTCTGGAGGTCAGCAGCAACGTCTTTGTATTGCTCGTACTGTTGCGGTTAACCCCGATGTTGTCTTGATGGATGAACCTTGTGCTTCTCTTGACCCGATTTCTACTCTTTCGATTGAGGACTTGATTCACGAACTCAAGGAAAATTATACGATTATTATCGTCACTCACAATATGCAACAAGCATCGCGGGTTGCTGATATGACGGCTTTCTATAACGCTAAAGCGATTGAAGGGGGTAAGCGTTTTGGGTATTTAGTCGAGTTTAATGACACCCAGAGTATTTTCCAAAATCCTCAAGAAGAATCTACACAACAATATGTGAGTGGTCGTTTCGGATAAAACCACAAACTACAGTTTTACTCTCTCTGCCTCGACCTTGAGGTAGGTTGATAGAAGTCAGAAGCACGATGTCCTCTGACTTCTTTTTTGTGTTGGTCTTCAATTCTATTCAGGATTTTTCATCCAGTGACGCATCAAATTATCTTTAACCATACTTTGGCGTAAGACTTCTAGCAAATAGTCTTGAGCTTCTTCTAAACTAAGATCCTTAACTTGCTCCCGTAGAACTTGGAGTTTGAATTGTTGCTCTAAACTAAGATTTCCAGGTGCTGTCATTGTTTTCTCCTCTTTCGGTCAACTTGAACCTACGATCATCAGCAGGTAACGTGCTGTCGTCTACCCCGCTTCTCTCTTATTGTAAATTATCGTAACAACTGCTTGACAATCTGTCCATAATGCACAGTTTACAACTAATATTGTTTGCAAAACTTTATGTATGAGTCTGTACAGACTTATCATCTAGATTTCGGCAGGAGACCCACGCCATCAGTCTGAGTTGGCGATGGGAGGAATCCGCGACCTATAAAGTTTACAACCCATAAATGAGATATTATAGGGGTATGACTCAAGCAATAACGGTAAAATGCAAGTTGATAGTCCAACCAGACTTGAGCCAATCGGTTGATGAAACTTTGGTGGGATTTTCCGATGCTTGTAACCAAATATTGCTCAAGGCAAAAGAACAGAACTGTTGGAACACAACCCAACTGCATCACCTGACCTACAAACCAGTCAGAGAGGCGACGGGGTTGAAAGCTAACCACGTTTGTCAAGCCATCAGAAGGGTTGTTAACCAGAGAAAAGCCACCAAACAAATTCACAAGTTTCGACCAACAAGTATCTCTCTTGACGCGAGGACGTTCAAATATATTGAGTCCTTGCAAAAAGTTGGGGTTACACTGAAGTCGGGACGGGTCAATTTTCAACTCAAAACTGGTGGCTATCAAATCGCATTGCTTAGAGGTCAACTCCCCACAAGTGCCACGCTTTCTAAAAGTAGGAATGGCTATTATATCAATATAGTAGTTCAAGTTCCCACCCAACGAAAAAAGAAAACTCCGAAAGTGTTGGGTGTCGATTTGGGGCTGAGAGAGATTGCAACTACTTCTACAGGAAAAACCTGGAACGGAAACAAACTTCGAGCAACTCGAAATAAATTTGTCCGCGTCCGCGCCTCGATTCAATCCAAACGCACTAAGTCCGCAAAACGCTTGCTTAGAAGGCTCTCTGGTCAAGAATCGAGGTTTCAAAAATGGGTCAATCACAACATCAGCAAACAGCTTATACAAGAGGCTGAACAACTTAATTCGGCAATTGCTTTTGAAGACTTGTCGGGTATTCGACTGAGGACGAAAGTTAGGAAGAAAACCCGAACAGAAATCAATAGATGGGCTTTTTTTCAGTTGAGATTGTTCACAGAATATAAAGCCTGTATTGCTGGAATTAGTATAATTTTGGTTGAGCCGAGATACACCTCTCAAACCTGTTCGAGATGTCACCATATCCATCCGTTGCCGGGAAAATCTTACCGAAAGGGAAAGGTTTTTAAATGTGGCTTTTGTGGCTTTGAACATGATGCTGATGTTAATGGGGCGTTAAATATCTCTCAACTTCTCTGAACTTGGCGGTGTCAGCTTTTGTCCTGCCAAAGTTTTCAAGATGGGGCTGTCGTAAATCCGCCTGAAATCTCGACCTATTCCTGTCAGCTAGAGGGACAGCTTTTGTTGTTCCCCGATGGGACTGGGTTAGGGATAAAGCCCACGTCATAAGTGTTTACACGTTGGCGTTGGGTAGTTTACAGAAAAGGTATCAACC
>CAZNCM010000318.1:3752-7044 GCA_964571155.1 uncultured Lyngbya sp.
AAAAATCAATCAAAGGGACTATCTGCATGGATGCAATGCAATTCTTTCGACAGAGTGCCGGACAGTGGCAGTCACTGCGAACCACTCATCATCTCGCCTTTAGACAAGCCGAAAAAGGCAATTCTAAAATCAACGTTGAGGCCCTCGATGCCGATGATCCGAAAGTGATCGAAATCTGCAAAATGCACGAGGTTGATCCGGCGATCGCCGCCGGAGGTGCTTATGTCACTTGGAATGGTGAGATGGCTTGGGATAAAGAGGATGAAAATCACTCGGGTTCGACGGTTTTTGCAATTGTTCCGGATGCGGATAACCCCCGTAAAGGCCGAATGTTGAGAGAAAGAGGGTATGCGGAAATTGTTCCGGTTGTCGGACAGTTTGAGATGGATGAAGATGATGCTTTAATTTTGGTAACTGAATATGAAACCATGAGTTCAATTGAACGCTTTTGGTTTGCCAGTCCAAATGTGAGAATGCGAACCAGTGCCGTCAAACGGTTTGGTGGATTTAATACTTCTACATTTTGTACAGAAATTCGCCTTGAGGAGATTGATTCAAACGCTGTTTCTGAGTCGGAAAATACAGAAAATACAGCCTTTTATTCTGCTTTAGGATGGTAATTTCTAGTTAACTATGACCCATGTTGTCAGGTAACTTTATGAATTTCCCGTTATTAGTGATGAGTGCGAGTATTTTGCTCGCTTATTTTTTGCCAATTTTTCTTCTTAACTTTGACATTGATTAATATTTCGGGGTTATAGAACAAAGAAATATCAATACTGTGATTTGTCCCGTAATATTACAGATTGTTGCATTTCTTCACAAAAATGAGACGTAAACCCCGTGATCCCCTAATCTGAAGGATGGTATAGTGATGCCAATATAATCCCTTGTGATCAAGGGATGGCTTAACAGCCACATGAAGTTATCAACGTTAACTTTGAGATTAAGGAGATTTTAAGTGGCGCTTCCTTTATTAGGCTACACACCCGTCAGCCAAAATGTACGGGTTGCCGGATACGAAGTCGGGGGTGATGAGCAACCCAGAATCTATTCGTCTGAAGATTTACCCAGTGGGACTGAATGGGACGATTTAATTTGGGCGGCTTATCGCCAAATTTTCAGCGAACACCAGATGCTCAAGAGCAACCGTCAAAAGTTATTGGAGTCTCAGCTGAAGTTTGGTCAAATTACCGTCAGAGATTTTATCCGAGGTTTAGCAAGTTCTGATCCCTTCTTGCGGTTCAACTACCAAACCAACAGCAACTACCGTTTTGTTGAAATGTGTGTTCAGCGCATTTTAGGACGGGATGTTTACAGCGAACGGGAAAAAATCGCCTGGTCTATCGTTGTTGCAACGAAAGGGCCTTTGGGCTTTATCAACGCCTTAGTTGATAGCGATGAATATTTAGAAAACTTCGGGTACGATAAGGTTCCCTATCAGCGTCGTCGGGTTATCGCCCAGCGCAACCAGGGAGAAACACCTTTTAACCTGAAAACTCCTCGTTATGGCGAGTACCATCGGAACCAGCTTGGTTTCCCTCAAATCATTTGGCAAACTTCTGTTCGTCGTTTTGTTCCTCAAGAGAAGCAAGTCAAAGCGGGCGATCCTTCTATGTTCTTGGGTATGGCTAAGGATGTTACTCCGGCTACCAACACTATTACCCGAGTTGCTGTCGGTGATATCAATATTGCCACGATGGTTCCCTATCGTAAGAAGTAAAGCTTTAACAATGGATTTATAGAGTCTTTTTGCTCTGTTGATCTATTGCTTTTTTTGTCGCTGTCAGGAGTTAGACTTAGGGGTTAATTGTTAAGTTCAAAACAAAAAACACTTAAGATTTAGCACTTGACAGCGACTACTTTAGACTCTTTTACAAATTTATAGGTCTACAAAAAAGTTTTTACAATGCCATTGAGATCAGACTGAATCGGATTTCCTATAGCTTTAAATTTCCACTGTCCATTTTCTTTGTAAACTTCTCCCATCAACATTGAAATTTTGCCTTCATAGGAGGTTTCCCCAGACAAACTATAACGGGCAATTTCTATTCCCGACGCATCAACCGCCCGTACAAAGGCATTTTCAACCATTCCAAAATGTTGTTTTCTGGCGAGTCCTTCATAAATATTCACCCCTAAAATTATTCGTTCATAAGCTTCAGAAAGACTGTTAAGATAGACTAAAATTTGTTCATCGTCGCCCTGTCCTTCGCCTGTGAGGTTATCTCCAGAATGAACAACGGTTTGATCTTTAGATTCTAAATGAGCATAATAAATAACATCTTCTTTGTAGTTTTTTAACTTCCCACTTCGGTTGAGTAAAAGGGCATATCCATCTAAATCAAAATCGACGGTTTTTCCGAGAAATCCTTCAATTAATCCTTTAGGTTTTGCCACATCCCAACCTAGTCCCATTGTTAACTTCGATAAATCATATTCACTTTTATCGAGAACAATGCTTTGTCCTTTTTTGAGGTTAATCGTCATTTTTTTGAAGTATTATGTTGACTAATAAAGACTAATTAATCAGGAGAAAATCGATCATTTCTTGACGGGTCACTCACTCTTTCTTCTGATTAGACTTCTCCTGATCTCGATTCAAATCTTCCCGACTCTCTCTCAACTGAGATTACACATACTTGTCTACAAAGCTTTGTAAACCAGCGTTATAACCCTGCCCAACGGCTTGAAATCGCCATTCTCCATCTTTTTTATAGAGTCGGCTAAATTCAACTGATGTTTCTCTCGAAAAATCCTCCTCTAGATCATAGCGAGTCACTTCTGTATCGGTTTCTCGATCATAAATCCGAATAAAAGAATTACGAATCTGTCCGAAATTTTGACGACGCCCGTCGGCTTCGTGAATTGTCACTACAAAAATTAATTCTTGAATGGCAGGATTAATTTGAGTTAAATCAATTTCAATGGTTTCATCATCTCCACTTCCTTCCCCAGTGCGACTATCTCCTAAATGTTTAACGGCATGATCGGGTGACAGTAAATTGTTGTAAAAAACAAAGTATTCATCCTGGGGAATTTTGCCATCTTCGCCTAACATAAAGACCGAAGCATCCAAGTCAAAGGCAGCCCCGGTATCGGTCAAGTTTGCATCCCATCCTAACCCCACTGCTGCTTTTCTCAGTCCAGGTGCTTCTTTAGCGAGGTTAATTCGTTCTCCCTTTTTGATATTAATTGACATCGTTCTAACTCAATCTTAACCCTCAACTTAAAACCCGATCATTCTCATGCGTACTGAGCAACAAAACTCTCTAAATCACTATTATACCCC
>CAZNCM010000319.1:0-6994 GCA_964571155.1 uncultured Lyngbya sp.
CGAGACTGATACAATTCTGATGCCTTCTGCTCTGATGTTGATCGCCGCGTTTTCGTCTCTGTCGTGATGAGTGCCGCAATTTGGACAAGTCCAATTTCTGACTTCTAGCGGCATTTCACCGATTTGATCATGGCAGTTTGAGCAGAGTTTTGAACTGGGAAACCATCGATCAATTACTACCAATACCTTGCCCTCTTTTTCGAGCTTATAAGACAAGAAATTGACGAACATTCCCCACCCAACATCAGAAATTGCCTTGGCTAGTTTATGGTTGCGAACCATGCCCTTAGTATTGAGTGATTCGACTACGATGACTTGGTTATCGTCAACAAGTTTTCTGGACAACTTATGTAAGTAGTCTTGACGGACATTGTTAATTCGTTCGTGAACCCTAGCAACAAGTTTTCTCGCTTTGTGTCTGAACTTACTTCCTTTCTGTTTCTTGGCTAATTTTTGCTGTTTTCTCTTTAGGTTGCGCTCATGCTTTGCCATGTGTCTGGGGTTGACAAACTTGGATGTTTTTAACCCGTCGTTAACGATGGCAAAATCTTTTAGCCCTAAGTCAATACCCGCCACCTTCCCTTCGCTGTTAGGCGTAGGATTATCCCCTTCTAGCTCCACAAGTATTGAAGCATAATACTTCTCCGATGGAGTTGCCGTCACGGTTACGGTTTTAATTTTCCCTTCAATTGGTCGATGAAGTTTGGCTTTAATGATGCCTACTCGACCGGGAAGCTTTAAACAAGCATCGACAATTTTTGTAGACTGAGGATACTGGATTGACTGCCTATTCTTCTTTGCCTTGAACCTCGGGTATCTTGCTCGACCTTCAAAGAAGTTTTTATAGGCAGTCACCAAATTTAATGTAGTTGCCTGCAATACTTGAGAGTAGCATTCAGACAACCAAGCGGTTCCTTCTTTCTTCTTGAGTTTAGGAAGCATTGAGTTCAACGCAGACTGATTCAAGCTTTTGCCCGTCGCTTTGTAGGTTTCTATGCACAAATTGAGTGCATAATTCCACCAAAAACGGGAACAACCAAAGTGTTGAGCTAGTATCTGCTTTTGTTTAGTTGTCGGATACAACCTCACCTTGATGGCTTGATGTCGCATTGCACTCACCTCCTCTTTACTACCATAGTACAAAAGCGGTAAGAGTTAAAAATTGCAATTTATCCCATCACCAACACTCTGTTTTTGGAGTGGGACTTCTTGCAAAATTTATTAAAAGGAAGGTTGGGAGGTCAGTAAATCTTAACTTCTGACCTCACGACTTTTATGTTGTGGAGTATTATTTTTTCGATTTCAAATCAGAGGTTTAAATTAAAAAATATCTGGGTTTAAGCACAAGTTGAGAGTACAAAATTAGGGTAGAAATCTTTCGCCCTGACGAGTTTATAAACACTGATCAGAATTTCACCCACTCAATTCTAACGGACAAACATGAGACTGTTGTTGCAGCCATTGTTGTCCGACTTGTTGTAACGCCTCGATCACGGGTTGAAGTTCTTGGCCTTTTTCAGTGAGACAATATTCAACTCTCGGCGGAATTTCTGGATATACAGTGCGTTTAATTAAACCATATTGTTCGAGTTGTCGCAGTCGAATCGTTAAAGTTTTCGTACTAATTCCGGGTAACGCCTCAACGAGTTCATGGGTTCGGCGACTTCCGCGAAACAGTTCTCTGAGAATCTGAAGTGACCACTTCCTCCCGACCCGATCCAAAATAAATTCAATCGGAGAGGTGATCTCTAGACACTGAGGGACATTCAGGAGTAAAGGCGTAGAATCGCTTGCTTTGACCTTCATTCAGACCATCCTCATAAACTTCATCTTTTTTAATAATAACCGAAAAATCCTTATCCTCGCCATTTTTTTCGTTTTGTAACTATGAAGAACATCGCTAGGATGATGGCAATTTCCCAAGAAGATAATAGGATGAAAGTAGAGTTAATCAAAAACCGATTGAAACTCAACTCCCCTAAGATCCTTTCGTTAAAAAGACTTAACATTCGGCAAATAACCCTTGGGGATCAATGCTTTTTTATTTTAAAGACTTGTTTTAACAAGAATTGAAGCAACGGTAAACCCGTTTCGATTTTTAGCCAAACCTGCAAAAAACTCTACTCAAAGATAGAGGCTTTGCGGGAGACTGTCACTTTTACCTGGAGTGAATTTACTGATGTTAAAAACCATTACCCAACAAAAGATCTCCGCAGTCAAAGAACAAGCCCTCGTGTTGTGGTTCGATCACGTGGGAATGGATGATGTCAACTTGGTGGGTGGAAAAAATGCCTCTCTCGGCGAAATGATCCGCCAACTGACTCCCAAAGGTGTCAACGTTCCCCTGGGGTTTGCGGTGACAGCCTACGCCTATCGTTACTTTCTCAAATCAGCAGGTTTAGAGGTCAAATTGCGTCAACTGTTAACCGATTTGGATGTCGATGATCTCCACAACCTCCGAACTCGCGCCGAACAAGCCCGAAATTTATTAATTAATACTCGATTTCCCGTAGACTTAGAAAGTGCGATCGCTCAAGCTTATTTAAAGTTATGTGATCTCTACGGAACAAAGGTTGATGTTGCGGTGCGTTCGAGTGGAACGGCTGAAGATTTACCCGATGCGAGTTTTGCCGGACAACAGGAAACTTATTTGAATATTCAAGGTTGTCAAGCGGTGATTGCTGCGACTCATAAATGTTTTGCTTCTGTATTTACAGATCGCGCGATTTCTTACCGGACAATTAAAGGGTTTAATCATTTTGATGTGGCTTTGTCGGTAGGTGTTCAGAAGATGGTTCGTTCGGATTTGGCATCTTCTGGAGTGATGTTTTCTATTGATACAGAAACCGGATTTAAAAATGCTGCTTTAATTACAGCTGCTTACGGTTTAGGGGAAAATGTGGTGCAAGGTGCTGTTAATCCTGATGAATATTTAGTTTTTAAACCCACATTACATGAAGGTTTTCAACCCATTTTAGACAAACGTTTGGGAACCAAAGCGATAAAAATGGTGTATGATGCTGAGGGAACAACGAAGAATATTAATGTTGATTTAGCCCAACAACAACAATTTGCTTTAAACGATAGTGAAATTCTACACTTAGCGAAATGGGCGATGTTGATTGAAGACCATTATTCGCGAGTTCGGGGATGCTATTCACCGATGGATATTGAATGGGCAAAAGATGGGATGAGTGGGGAATTGTTTATTGTTCAAGCCCGCCCAGAAACGGTACAATCCCAAAAATCAACTCAGGTTCTTCAGCAATATAAGTTACAAGAACAGGGTAAAGTATTATTGACTGGTCGGGCCGTTGGCGATCGCATTGGTCAAGGTCAAGTACGGGTTATTCTTGACGTTAAAGACATCGATCAATTTCAAGCCGGAGATGTATTAGTCACCAATAAAACTGATCCAGATTGGGAACCGATTCTCAAAAAAGCGAGTGCAATTGTCACAAATTCGGGCGGAAGAACTTGTCATGCAGCGATTATTGCCCGAGAGTTAGGAATTCCGGCAGTTGTTGGTTGTGGGGATGCGACAACCGTTTTAAAAACAGGTCAAGTGGTTACAGTTTCTTGTGCCGAAGGAGAAGAAGGTCGAGTTTATGAGAACTTAGTTCCTTTTGAAATTCAAGAAACGGTACTGGAAAATATGCCGAAAACTCGCACTCAAATTTTGATGAATGTTGGCAATCCTCAAGAAGCATTTCGTTTAGCAGCAATGCCTGCTGATGGGGTAGGGTTGGCACGTTTAGAGTTTATGATTGCCAATCATATTAAGGTTCATCCTTTAGCATTGATTCATTTTAATCAGTTAACCGATAAAAATGTCAAGCATCAAATTGAGCAGTTAACGCTACAATATGACCATAAACCTGATTATTTTGTCGATCAATTGGCGCATGGAATTAGTATGATTGCGGCTGCTTTTTATCCTCATCCTGTGATTGTACGAATGAGTGATCTCAAGAGTAATGAATACGCCAATTTGTTAGGGGGTCGCGAGTTTGAACCCACTGAAGAAAATCCGATGATTGGATGGCGAGGGGCATCCCGTTATACTGACCCGAAATATCGAGAAGCATTTGGGTTGGAGTGTCTAGCGATTCAGCGAGTTCGAGATGAAATGGGGTTGGCTAATGTGATTCCAATGATTCCATTTTGTCGCACTCCCGAGGAAGGACAACAAGTGTTGACAGAGATGGCAAAATACGGCTTAGTTCGAGGCAAAAATGGGTTACAAGTTTATGTAATGTGTGAATTGCCGAGTAATGTTTTATTAGCGGATGAGTTTTGTCAGATCTTTGATGGATTTTCGATTGGATCAAATGATTTAACCCAGTTGACATTAGGTTTAGATCGAGATTCTGGTTTAGTGGCCCATCTATTCGATGAACGCAACCTTGCTGTCCGTCGCATGATCAAAATGGCAATTGAAACGGTTAAACAGCACGGGCGCAAAATCGGAATTTGTGGCCAGGCACCCAGTGATTATCCGGAGTTTGCTCAATTCTTAGTGAAATTAGGAATAGATTCGATCAGTTTGAATCCAGATTCAGTTGTGCCAATGATTCTCAATATTGCTGAAATGGAAGAATCGCTGTGATCGAATGATATAGTTTGGGTGGTGTAAGTCAAGTTCTAGAATTTGGGAGGAGTCCTAAGTTCTAGACAAGCTGAGACTGCGGAGGTTAGGGTATTACCGAAGCAGTCTTTTTTTTGGAAAAATCCTTTAGGGATGAACAGAATTGTACACTTTTAAAGATATTCATCAACTCAACCCATCAATTTTGCTTTCATTGCGGCTTCATCCCAATAGGATTCTAGTTTTTGAATTTTGCCCACCTCATTGAACTCAAAAATCGCAATTCCTTCGCTTGTCGCAGTACGACCATTTCTAGCCAAAACATTCATTTTCCACTGGACTGCTGCTCTATTACCCCCGCTGAAAATTTGATTCGGTGTAATCTCTAGCTTCTCATAAAATTTCGATAAAATTTCAAAAAACTTATCAGCATCTTGGTGGACATTAAGCGGTGGTTTTCCCACTGGATCATACACGAGTGCATCCTCCGAAAAAGCCTGTAGCCAACCTTCTGAATTTAAAGCGGTGACTTGGCGATAGTATTCGGTTAAAAACTGTTCAATCTCAGTTTGGGACATAACAAAATGCTAGGCGATGGCTTGGCTCTAATTATAGATGCTTTTTTTATTTTTTCCAAGCGATTATCCTCAATTGTGTTCTCACTAAAGTTTTCACCGTTTAAAGGATTTAATCATATTGAGACAAAGGTATAACATTTTCTTGGCAATTTTGAAAGACTTTTTTTGATTTTAAATAGAAATGCGGATAGCCATCGGGAATGATCGATCGGCTTTATTGGCTCAAACCCCTAATTATAGGGACTTAGATAGATAGATTCTTCATAAATTAAATCCCATCGCTAGCAGAGATCAAAAGAGAATCACAGATGATAATATAGAATCAGCCCTTTTCACCCCTCTAGGTGTGCTAAGAGAGAACATCACCCCAAAAGCTGAATGAGTATTTTCACACTGCAATCGGTCAAAAAAGATTTTGGAATCAAGGAAATCCTCAGAGATGCCAATCTCAGCCTTGATGCTACGGATAAAATCGGTTTAATTGGGATAAATGGCTCTGGAAAGTCAACGTTATTAAAAATAATTGCCGGGTTAGAACCGATTGATAGCGGTCAACTCTTAGTCAATTCTAAAGTTAAAATTGTTTATTTATCGCAAGATCCCGATTTAGACGATAATAGCACCGTTATTGAACAAGTTTTTGCCAAGAGTGGCGAACAAATGAAACTCATTCGTGAGTATGAGGTTCTCTCAACAAAAATTGCCAAACATCCAGAAGATAACCAGTTAATTACTCGTTTATCTGCCGTTACTCAAGCGATAGATGCCGGGAATGCTTGGGAACTGGAAACACAAGCCAAGATTATTTTAACTCAACTGGGCATCGAAGATTATGACGTTAAAGTTGGAAGTTTATCAGGAGGATATCGTAAACGAATTGCCCTCGCTTCTGCTTTGCTTTCTAACCCCGATGTGTTGTTAATGGATGAACCGACTAACCATTTAGATGCGGGTTTGGTGGAATGGTTACAAGGATATTTGAATAGTTATCGCGGTGCTTTATTATTAATTACCCATGATCGCTATTTTTTGGATCGCGTTACCAATCGGATTATTGAATTAGACAGAGGGGATTTATACACCTACACGGGAAACTATTCTTATTTCTTAGAAAAGAAAGCAGAATCTGAAGAACTAGAGGTGAGTCAACAACGAAAACATCAAGGCGTTTTGCGGCGAGAATTGGAATGGTTAAGACGGGGGCCAAAAGCTAGAAGTACCAAACAAAAAGCTCGAATTCAACGCATTGAAGGAATGCAGGATACTGAATTTAAGGAAGCCCAAGGAAAAGTTGAAATCTCTACCCCAGGTCGTCGGATTGGCAAAAAAGTTATTGAGTTAAAAAATATTTCCAAATCCTATAGTGAAAAAAATATTATTCAGGATTTTACCTATACTTTTGCACCCGATGATCGCGTGGGAATTATTGGTAAAAATGGTGTGGGAAAATCAACGTTATTAGATTTAATTACAGGTCGAATTCAACCCGATTCTGGAACTGTTGATATTGGATCTACCATTTATATTGGTTATTTTGATCAACATTCAGAAGATTTAACTCAAGCTTTAAATGAAGAACAGCGAGTGATTGATTACCTCAAAGAAGTCGCTGAATATGTCAAAACGGCTGACGGGACTCAAATTACCGCCTCTCAAATGTTGGAACGATTTCTGTTTCCCCCCAATCAACAATATTCACCCATTCATAAACTTTCTGGGGGTGAAAAACGACGATTATTTTTGTTGCGGGTGTTGATGAGTGCGCCGAATGTTTTAATATTAGATGAACCGACAAACGATTTAGATGTACAAACCTTATCGGTTTTAG
>CAZNCM010000320.1:0-238 GCA_964571155.1 uncultured Lyngbya sp.
GACGTGAATGTTAGTGGTGGAACGGGTAGTTTCTTGGCTAACCGACCCTTCGGAAATACCGCCACATCTAGCGATAACTTAGGCTTCCAGACGAACTGGAGAATCTCTGATAGTTTTGAGTTAGGCGGTTGGCTCGGTGTCGCGTGGGCTGATGATAAAGTCAGCAGCGACGGCGATGATCTTGATGCAACTATCCTCAATTTTGCGGTCACATTGGCGTTCCCAGATCTTCTCAAAG
>CAZNCM010000320.1:248-605 GCA_964571155.1 uncultured Lyngbya sp.
TGGGCGGTATTATCGTGGGGATGCAACCTAAAGTTGTTTATCACACTCTCGAACGGTTAGAGGAGGAGAAAACCGGAATTCACATTGAGGCGTTGTATCGTTTCCAACTCAGCGAATACATTGCTTTAATTCCGGCGGTTTATATTATCACTGACCCCGAACATACGGATGAAAATGACACGATTGTTGTGACAACGTTTAGAACTCAATTCCGTTTCTAAAACTAGCGGTTAATTGATTTTAAATACCTGATAATCCGGTTTCTTTAAGAAGTCGGGTTTTTTTGTTTTTATTTATTGTCATACCAATAGTCTGTCAAACTCTACAAAAACCGAGAATGACGGTGATTAAAGAAAG
>CAZNCM010000320.1:615-6491 GCA_964571155.1 uncultured Lyngbya sp.
AAATTAAAAATGAGGGTAAATCTATATCTCCAAAAGACGAATAAAAAAATAAAAAGTTCCCTCATAAATATCCTGTTTAATTCCAAAAAAGTTGAAGAATAGCTAGAGAAGATCTAAGAGATTATAGATTGAGAGCAAAAATAACAATTGACAAGGATTTAGGCGTGACTTAACCCGTCTTCAATCCGAAGTTAATTCGTTTTCATCTCTTGATCTGTGATCACTTCTCCTCACTGCACAAAAAAACATCAAACTCAGTTTATTTCGTGTGAGGAAATTAGACGTGTCTAGAACAATTTTACATTTAGGGTTACTTAGCCCCTTTCTTTTGGGTATAACTGCAATGATGGGATCGGGGGCGATCGCAGAAACCTCTCCAACTCCGGCTGAAAACTCCGAATTTGCAGAGTCTCAAACCGATCAACCCGCTCAACAATTTGCTCAAGTTTCCGACTCAAATCGCCTTAACCAACTCAACCAATATACCTCCGAAAGTCAAACTCAATCTCAGGTTACTTCTGTTAACCAACTCTCTGATGTTCAACCGACAGACTGGGCATTTCAAGCCTTACAATCTCTAGTCGAACGCTATGGTTGTATTGCGGGTTATCCTGATGGTACATTCAAAGGAAATCGCGCCTTAACTCATTATGAATTTGCGGCTGGACTGAATGCTTGTTTAGATCAAGTCACCGAACTTTTAGGTGCTGCAACTTCTAATTTAGTCACTCGTGAAGACTTGGCACTTTTACAACGTTTACAAGAAGAATTTGCCGCAGAATTAGCCAGTATTCGTGGACGAGTTTTAGCCTTAGAAAGCCGAACTGCTGAACTCGAAGCCAATCAATTTTCGACAACGACTAAACTCACCGGAGAAGTGATCTTTCAGATTGGGGATACCTTTGGCGATCGCTCATTATATAATGTTGCAGGTGGCCCCAACACCGACGATAGCGATGACCCCACCCAAGCCTATTTCGGCTATCGGGCGCGTTTGAACTTTGACACCAGTTTTACCGGGGAAGACTTGCTGAGAACCCGTCTAGAAGCTAAGGATATCCCTAATTTAAGTGATGTGGGCTTGAATAATAGCCTGATGACCCGCACGGGTACCGATGGCACCACCGATGGCTTTGAATTGGATGATTTGTATTATCGCTTTCCTCTGGTTAATGGTCGCGCCCAAGTGTATGTTGGGGAGAAAAGTCTGGACTTAGACGATATTCAAGATCCCGTTACACCTTTTCAAAGTACGGGGGCGGGGGCTGTATCTCGGTTTGGACGCTATAACCCGACTTCCTTTAGAGGGCCAGAAGGAACAGGGGCGGCGGTAAAATATGCCTTGAATGATAAGGTTCAGGTGAATATGGGTTATTTGGCGAGTGATGAAGATGCGCCAGATGCGAGTGAAGGTCGAGGGTTATTTAATGGCAGTCATACGGCGTCTGCACAGGTGTTATTTGAACCCACCGATCGCATTGGAATTGGCTTAGAATATAACCGTCGTTATTTCCGCGATGGGGATGTAAATGTTAGCGGGGGAACGGGGAGTTTTATTGCCAATCGTCCGTTTGGAGAAAATGCGACGACCAGTGATAATTTAGGGGTACAAGTAAACTGGAAACTGTTAAAAAACTTTGAACTCGGCGGTTGGTTTGGTTCGAGTTGGGCGCATCAAGAAACCGGGGGCGAAGATGAAGCAACGATTCTGAATTGGGCGGTAACATTGGCGTTTCCAGATGCCATTCGAGAGGGAGATTTAGGGGGAGTTATTGTCGGAATGCCGCCGAAAGTTGTCGATCACGATATTAACAATTTAGAAGATCGGGATACTTCGGTTCATCTTGAGGCGTTTTATCGCTTTCAATTGAATGATAATGTCGGGATTATTCCGGGATTTTATGTGGTTACTGATCCGGATCACAATAGTGAGAATGATACCACTTGGGTCGGTACATTGAGAACTCAATTCCGCTTTTAAAGACTTTTGACTGTTGTCGAGGCGTTGCATTCTATTCGGTGATAGTCAACGTCTCTTAGTCGTCGAACAATATTAAATTCAGGGATGGAGAGAGGGAATGAAAAACAGGATAACAACTGTTTCTTCCCTTTTTTCTTTTACCTTATGACTTGTTTGTATTTCTGCTTAATGCTGTAACTCACTCCGTTTTATACAAAAATGCTTAAATCTACAACGATGGTTAAAGTGTATCAAGAGATTTAAGCAAATTCAATAAATTTAGCAGGTCAAAGCATAAACTCTTAAGAAGCTTCTAAAAAAGTCGCAGTCATCAAGATCTAACTGGGATAATTTCTGAGTCTTGAACTAACCAAGATTGCGTATAATTTTTTTCGTTTAAACGAATTTTTCTAGAAGTTGAAGACAAAGGGGTTTGAGACTGAACAGAATGTTTTTCAACTTCATTTACAAATGCTTGAGTCTTAATCCAATTTCCAAAATTTGGCATTTCTTGCTTACAATGGGGACAATACCAATAAATTTGGGAATGACGGATATGACGGAGTAGAATAGATGAGCAGCAAGGACAATTATTCATAATTCAACTTCGTTAAAATTGGGATAAATTGAGAAATCAATTAAACAATTAAAGGATTCATTAATGTTTAGCGTTTTCGACAACAGTCAGCCTGCAAAAATTCGGTAAATAAAAGACGTTCCTTAAAAGAAGTTTCAGCCTGTAAAAGTTGTTGGGCTGGATCACTGAGTCGGAGTTGACCATTTCTGGTTAACTTAAAATCTTCACCGAGAATTAATGGACTATTCTTCAGCTTGGATAAAGCTAATTGTTGTGCCAATCCTTTTAAATCCAGTTCAGGCATGAGATAATCAGGATGCTGTACAATCCAGCGATAAGTCTGAGGATCAGTTTGGGCGACATGATGAACCGCTTCTACTAAAACGTTTTCAATTTCTGTTAAACTTGGTAAACTGAGCAAAAAGTTTTTCAGAATCTCTAGCTTGGCTTGGTTTTGAACCTGAAGAACATCAACAGCAATTTCAATGTAAGACTGATACTCTTGGGGCTGAGACTGGTACAAAACGGCTCGATAATCGGTTAGAAAAGAGAATGGTTTCAATGCTATCTTCTGTTTTAATCAAAATAAGGTTGTTTAAAGGGACTCAGAGTAAATAGATGATTTCCAAGATCGAGTGGTTATCTAAATATATCAACCGTTCTGAATGAAAATCGTCTCAGCTCTTGGGTGTTTGACTATAGTTCTTATGGTAACTGATCAATGTGAGGATTTTGTGAGGGGGAAATCCGTACAATTTTAATTTTTTCTTAACAAGAGATGTCTTTAAGTTTACTTGATTTTTTGATAGACCACAAGACATAAAATCTCTTTGACACTCTTATACCTAGATACCCCACCCCAAAAATCCTCGAATTTGATCAACTAAGTTCTGCGCCTCAAAGGGTTTAATAATGATACCGCTGACCCCTAAGTTGGCATATTCCTGTTGTTCACTACTTTTTGCTTTCGCCGTTAAGAAAATAGTTGGAATGTTTTGAGTTGGGGAATGAGTTTGTAATTGCTTAAAAGTGGCCGGCCCGTCCAAATTGGGCATCATCACATCAAGTAAAATTGCATCAGGTTGGTGGGCGATCGCCATTTCTAAGCCTTCTTGTCCACCCGAAGCGGCGATCACTTCCCATCCAGCGACAGCTTCTAAAGTAATTTGAATAATATCGCGTACACCATCTTCATCATCAATCACCAAAATCCGTTTATTGTTCATGGTAATTTTCCTCAGATATCTTCACCGGAATACTAAAATAAAAACAACTTTCTTGATCAAGAACGCTTTCGACCCAAATTATACCGCCATGTTGTTCAACAATACTTCGACAAATCGCTAAACCTAAACCAGTTCCTCCTTTTTGGCGAGAGTCTGACGCATCCACTTGCTGAAACCGCTCAAAAATACTCTCCATTTTTTCAGGGGGAATTCCTCGACCTTGATCGCGAACACAAAACAATACACTCGCAATGGGAGTCTCACCGCCAAATGTCCGCCACTCCGCTTCGACACTGAACTGAATTGTTGAGCCACTGTCTGAGAATTTAATCGCATTACTAATCAAATTGGTCAACACTTGAATCATCCGATCGCCATCGGCTTCAAATTCGATATCTTGGGGTAAGATCTCAAGTTTAATCCCCGTGCGATTTGCCATTACCTGCATTTGATCTTGAGCCACTTTCAATAACTCAGCCGCATTGACGCGATGTTTAACCAGTTTAATTCGGCCACATTCTAAGCGTTCTAACTCTAGAATATCATTCACTAATCTCACTAAACGTTCGGTACTTTCTGCGGCAATTTTAATCACGTGTTGTCCACGGGGAGAGTCCGGTGCAACCAAACCAGTTGATAATAAATTGAGAGCGCCATGAATTGCTGTTAAGGGAGTTCGTAATTCGTGACTAACAACCGAGATAAACTCATTTTTCATTCGTTCAATCGCATAACGTTCAGTAATATCTTCTCCGATACTCATCGTACCTAAAGCATCTCCTTGTAAACTTTGTAGGCGAGTATTATTCCAAGCAATAATTTTTTCTTCTCCTGATTTCGTGAGAATTGTATTCTGATAATAGGAATGAAGTTGCTGTTGGAGGATTTCTTGGAAATATTGATAGACTGGGGAGCGTTGAGAAGCGGGTAAAAAAGTTGTAAACCAATCTTGTCCTAACAGTTCAGTTTGAGTATATCCCGTTAATTCTAAGAAAAAGGGATTCACATAGTCAATGATTCCTTGATCATTTAAACCAACAACAGCTAAATGAACATTTTCTAGCAAAGAACGCCAACGTCTTTCTGATTCTTGTAACGTTGCTTCGGCTTGTTTACGATCATTAATATCAGTAATTGAACCCACAAACCCTTTGATTTCTCCTTTTATATCTATTTCCACGACAGCTTGACCAAACACCCAAGTAATCATTCCATCAGTTCGTTGAAAGCGATATTCTAACTGAAAAGAGCAGCGATCATACAGGGCTTGGTTCCAGGTTTCAATAACTCGATCTCGATCATCAGGATGTAGGGTTTGTATCCATCCTTGACCTAAAGATTGTTCTAGGGAGAGTCCAGCAATTTGACACCAACGTTCATTGACATACAAACAGTTTCCTACAGCATCGCTACGAAAAATACCCACAGGTGAAACTTCGGCTAAAGTGGCATACCGTTGTTCACTGTCTCGCAAGGCGGTTTCAGCTTGTTGACGTTCTTTGAGGGCGGCAACTCGTTCACTAATATCTCGTAAAATTGCAGTATAGGTAATCGTATTTCCTAATTGTAGTCGAGAAATAGAAGCTTCGGCTGGAAATTCCTGACCATTCTGACGACGCCCCGAAATTTCTCGATTTTCTCCCATATTACGGGCGGTTTGAGAGTGGCTTCTAAAGGTTTGAATCTGTTCAGAATGAGTCGCTGAAAAGCGTCGAGGAAGTAATAGATCTAAAGTTTTATTTAAAACTTCTTCAGATTGATAACCAAATATCTTTTCTGCCCCTTTATTAAAGAGAATAATTTGATGATTTTCGTTCACTGAAATAATGGCATCATTGGCATTATCTAAGATTCCGGCTAAACGGGCTTCTGAGGCTAATAATTCTTCGGCTAAAATGGCTCGGGCTTCTATTTCTCGCTGAAGTTTGGCATTGGTATTTTCGAGCTGACTGGTGCGTTGATCCACTAAATGTTCTAAGTGATCTCGGTATTGTTGTAACTCAAGTTCGGCTTGTTTGCGATCGCTAATATCGTGATAAACTCCGATTACGGCAACCGTTTCCCCTTGATGATCAAAAATAGGAACAACAATTGTATCACAAATTCCTTGAGT
>CAZNCM010000320.1:6501-6931 GCA_964571155.1 uncultured Lyngbya sp.
TTATTTTCTCGAATAAAGCTCATTTCACTCAACCAATAGCCTTGTTCTTTGATCTGTTCGATCATGGCTTGAGTGGGAATTGGGGTTTGTTCAGGATAATGAACTAAGGCTGAAGTTTGACCGACAACTTCACTGCGACTATAGCCAAACATTCTCTCTGCTCCAGGGTTCCAGTCAATAATTCGACCTGTAAGATCGGTCATAATTACCCCATCATAAATTTGTTCAAAAATCAGAGCGTGTCGTTGCAAGGTTTGTTCGGCTTGTTTATACTCGCTAATATCAGTTGCAATAAAAACAACACTATTAAAGGTGTTATTCATCCAAATTGGAGCGAGTTTAGCGGTATAGGCGCGAATGTCTCCAGTGGAGTTGGGAATAACATATTCTAGACTTTCTACCTGTCCTGTGGTGAAAACTTGTTCAATAA
>CAZNCM010000321.1:0-166 GCA_964571155.1 uncultured Lyngbya sp.
TTTTAATTTAACGCTTTCGGCAGATTTGGTAGTATTAAGTGCGTGTCAAACGGGAGTTGGTCAGGATATTCGTGGCGAAGGATTGGTGAGTTTAACGAGGGGATTTATGTACGCCGGTGCCGAACGAATTGTGGTGAGTTTGTGGGCGGTTGCTGATAATTCGACC
>CAZNCM010000321.1:260-3568 GCA_964571155.1 uncultured Lyngbya sp.
TTTCTTTTGGGCGCCGTTTGTGTTTCAGGGAGAATGGAAAACCGGACGTTCTCATCCTTAACCTTCTTTCTGTCTTTTGTCTATATTTTCACTTTTAGAAGAATTCATAGACGGAGTAGAGATAACACAATAGAAATAGAAATTAAAACTCATTCAATTCTATGATCTCAGATAAAGAATCTGAAGATGGAGTTTTTTGATAACAGGTTAGTTCCTTGAGATAGAGTTTTCCCTCCGCATAATAAAGGTAGAGTTTCCAGTCTCCTCGGACATCAATATTGGCGGTATAAAGCGGGAGTTGAGTTCCTAAAACTCGTTTTAAGTTGGCTTGAGGAAAACGTTTTTTCTGATAACAATCGGGATTTTCTAGTTCGGCTAAAATTGCCAGAAAACGCAACTTCAATTCATCGGGTAAAGCCTGAAATCCTCGATGAATTATTCCAGAGTGATCAATAATTGCGGGAGAATTATTTTGAGGAATCATGAGTAATGACTGGCTTGGCTAAGGTTAGAGTTTCACTTTTTAAAATAGGCTGATAAATTTGTTCACCGACTTGTTGATAAACTTCTGCAATCGTCTGACTCTCAACCACTCGAAATAAGGTGATTAGTGTTCGTTGAAAAATCGGATCATCATCCCAGGTTAAAACCACTCGAATTCGATAATTTACAATAAAAGAATAGAGAGAGGAGGCAGAATCATGAGGAAGATTAAAGGTATAAAATTGATGAAGGCGTCTTTTCTTAAAAGTTTGGTCTTCAAACAATAGAGGTATACCTTGCTGAATTTGTTCGAGAATGACTGATTGTTCTGACTCACTAAAAGCGGTGAGGTCTTGTTTAAAAGCCTCTGTTGATTCTACAACAATATCCATTAAACGACAAAGTTTGACTTAATCTAAAGTTAATCCTATTGAAATTTTCAAGTGTTGAGAACACCGTTAGAACGGCCAGGTTGTGACTAAAAAAACAATCACACAAGCCAGCGCTAAAATTCCTTGAATTAGATTACCCACAAGCGTTCCGACAACAATACCAATTGCAGCCCGAAATGCCAGCTTAATTCTAGCGTTAAATTCTAAGTCTTTGCGATAGAGAAACTCACCGATCATTGCCCCCAATAACGGCCCAACGATTATCCCTAAAAGAGGGCCACCCAAGGGTAAAGCGGGTAAAAGCCCCAAAAATCCAACAATAAAGCCAATGATCGCCCCAATTTGACCCCAACGGCTTGCTCCAGCTTGTTGGGCGCCGAGATAAGCGCTGATCCACCCCAACACTCAATAATAATACAGCAATCGCAGTTCCTAACGCCCAACCGATTTCTGTAAATCCATTCACCACACCCCAAACCAAAATTGCACCTAAAATCAAGCTAGAACCGGGAATTGCCGGAACCACTGCACCGATAATCCCGACCAGCATCACGAGAACCAAAATACAGTATAAAACTAACATTGGGATTAAAGTCTAAAATTTCAGTAATTACTTTTTAGTCAAAGATTGACCGAGGGTATTTTCCAGTTTATCTGCAATTCCTTCAACCCATTTTTCATCTTGTTGGGTATAACTCCGAGGTGCATTCGCCCCCAAGATTAAAACCCCTTGATCACCTAACGGTTGACAAATAACCCCCTGTGTATTTTCCGGTAAATAATCAAACTCAATTCGTCCGGGATAAAGATCAAGTTTCACCAAATAAACAGGCTTTTGTGTCTTTAAAACTCGTTGCACAATAGCCCCCGGTTTAACTAGAGGATTTTTGCCCAAAACCCCTCGTCGCAGCAAGACTTGACCTTGATAATAAACCACAACTGACCGAGTGACCGTATTTGTTAACAGCAGATGAGTGGCCCAAGCCAATTCCGTTTTCACCTGATCAGACAAATCCGGCTGAAACTCAAATCCAGTTTCCCCAATCAAATCAACAGTATCGGGAGGTTTGGGTTGAACTTGTTGCCACAGTAAGCCCGTCAAAATCAGGACAGCACTCAAAATAACCCCTAACGCATCAGAACGCGCTTGTGAGTCCAATATTTGCGGGGTGAGAATACGATTCACCAGCAACAACGTCCCTCCCAATCCGCCCGCGACTATCGGCAGAAGTCTTAACACTCGATTGGGGTCAGATTTAGCCATCTTTTGCGTGATCAGTAACACAGAAGAATCCCAGAAATCAAGAAGTGAGCCAGAAATGTCTTAAACCTACTGCTGCTCAATCTACGATTATCCGACTTCTCCTGGTTCTATAATACGTTGAAACAGATAACCCGTACCCCGTGCAGTCAGAATCAATTCTGGATTACTGGGATCTTCTTCTAATTTGGCTCTCAAGCGAGAAATGTGAACATCCACAACCCGCGTATCAACATGACGTTCTGGAGTATATCCCCAAACTTCCTGTAAAATTTCTGAGCGGGAGAACGGTTCACCCGAACGACTGACCAACAACTCCAAAAGACTAAATTCCATTCCCGTCAGACGAATCCGTTCATCACCCTTGTAGACTTGACGTTTGTTCGTGTCAATTCTAATCGTGGTAACTTGGATCACCCCCGAACTGGGAATCCCAGAAGCCCCATTCTTGTCAATCCGACGTAATACCGAGCGAATTCTCGCCTCTAGTTCCTTGGGAGAAAAGGGTTTGACCACATAATCATCAGCCCCTAATTCAAGTCCTGTAATCCGGTCAGCAACATCTCCCAAAGCCGTTAGCATAATGATGGGAATATCCGATTCTTTTCGTAACTCTTGACAGACCCCATAACCATCTAGTTTAGGCATCATCACATCCAAAACCACCAAATCGGGTTCTGTTTTGCGAAAAGTCTCTAAAGCTTCTTCTCCATCAGCGGCGGTCACCACATCATAACCAATCATCGAGAGACGAGTCTCTAGAATCCGACGGATACTTGCTTCATCATCAACAACCAGTATTTTTTCTTTATGATTTTCCAATTGACTTCACCAATCCCTTTGTTACATTCAGCGACTTTTTTGATACAACCCTACCCAGACTTGCTCACCGGGAAAACGGAAACTCAAGTCTACAACAGAGTCGGTTGTCGTGTAATCACAGTTTGTTTGACAAATATGTTTATTTTTTTACCCTATCATTAATAGAACCTGCAAGAATTCTCCCAGTGTAACTTAGCTCAACGGTACGGCTAGCACAAATCCCATCTGCTCATCGAGTCTAGGAACAAATGACTAGAGAGTGGGATTTCCCGGTAAAATTAGAAGCAACGAGAACTTTAGATTCTTTTTATCCTTGAACTCACCTTTGAGCATGAGTTATTGCTTTTCAG
>CAZNCM010000321.1:3578-4937 GCA_964571155.1 uncultured Lyngbya sp.
ATTAATGGACTTCACAAATAGTCCCAGTCTAATTGATTTGCAATTTTGTGAAGACTGAGTTCATTTTAAACTTGAATGTTAAACCTGTCTACATCAATTGATTTTAAGCAATGCCAAAGCAGCGAATTCAATATGTTTGTCACGAATGTGGAGCCGAGTTTCCTCAATATTTTGGCAGATGTCCGAGTTGTCACGCTTGGAACTCTTTAGAAGAACAAATTGAAAC
The DNA here is from genome assembly GCA_964571155.1 of uncultured Lyngbya sp. Classification (GTDB taxonomy): domain Bacteria; phylum Cyanobacteriota; class Cyanobacteriia; order Cyanobacteriales; family Microcoleaceae; genus Capilliphycus. The sequence goes on from CAZNCM010000321.1 coordinate 3,805, forward strand.
TCAAACTTCACCTTCTCTACAGCGATTTAGTTGGAGTAGCTTAAACGAAGATCAAGATGCCACTTCTGTGAATTCGTCCTCGAAAGGACAACCTCGATCTTCTTTTAAACTCTCTCAAATTGCCGATCAAACTCAGTCTAGAATGTCTTCGGGATATGGAGAACTAGATCGCGTCTTAGGGGGTGGGATTGTACCGGGTTCTTTAGTTTTAATTGGGGGAGAACCCGGAATTGGAAAGTCAACTTTACTGTTACAAGTCGCGAATACTTTATCTCAAAAAACTCGGGTTTTGTATGTTTCTGCTGAAGAATCTGGACAACAGGTAAAATTGCGATCGCAACGTTTGGGAGTCGGGCCAAAACCCGAAGATGTAGACTATCAAAATGGCGACTCAAAACCCCAAGAATCTTCTTTGCCAAACTCTGATCGTGAAGGTGATCCGTTTACAGAAGAATTAAAGTCTCAGAAATCCAAAATGCGCTCCTCTCCGCCTGAAAAACCTGAAAAAACAAATGGAAATCAGGGTCATTCCTCTGCTGAGAACGTAGAAGAAGAAACAGAGCCAGAATTATATCTTCTTCCTGAAACAGATTTAGAAATGATTTTAAGAGAATTAGAATCTCTGCAACCTCAATTAGCAATTATTGATAGTATTCAAACCATATTCTTTTCAAGTTTAACGTCTGCGCCCGGTTCTGTTGCTCAAGTCCGAGAATGTACTTCGGCTTTGATGCAAGTTGCCAAACGAGAGAATATTACTTTATTTGTTGTTGGTCATGTGACTAAAGATGGGGCATTAGCAGGGCCGAGAGTTTTAGAACATTTAGTGGATACAGTCTTGTATTTTGAGGGGGATAGATTTGCCTCTCATCGCTTACTTCGTTCCATGAAAAATCGCTTTGGAGCGACTCACGAAATCGGGGTTTTTGAAATGGTTGCCGATGGGTTAATGGAAGTTCTCAACCCATCGGAATTATTCTTAGGAAATCGAGAAGAATTTGCACCCGGAACCTCTACCGTTGTCTCTATGGAGGGGACTCGTCCAATTGTCGTAGAGTTACAAGCGTTGGTGAGTCCCGCTAGTTTTGGGTCTGCGCGTCGGGCGGCAACTGGGGTTGATAGTAGTCGTTTAT
>CAZNCM010000321.1:4947-6919 GCA_964571155.1 uncultured Lyngbya sp.
AGCGGTTTTGGAGAAACGGGTCGGAATTCCTTTGTCGAAGTTAGATGCTTATGTGGCTTCAGTCGGAGGCTTGAAAGTCGAAGAACCCGCAGCAGACTTGGGAATTGCGATCGCTATTGTAGCGAGTTTTCGCGATCGCATGGTTGATCCTCGAACCATTTTACTCGGAGAAGTGGGATTAGGCGGTCAAGTTCGACCCGTTTCTCAGTTGGAGTTACGCCTACGAGAAGCTGCGAAATTAGGCTTTAAACGGGCGATTATTCCGAAAGGTCAAAATCCAGCGGATTTAGGGATGCAAATTATCCCCGTCGGTAAGGTGTTGGATGCGATTATTGCATCTATCCCTTCTCAACCCGCAACAATGGGAAGTCCAACTCCTGCAAGTTCTTCTGAGATGAGTTCTTCTCCCGTGGATCACTCCGAAGTCCCCGATTTTTAGGGACAAACAACAAACTACCCCTCATCTTCTCTAGCAGAATAACAAGGGGATCAGAAAAACTAAAAATTATTCAGTTGTGATCTCTTTAAAACGCCCTCTTTTTACGCATAGCCCGTCTCTGACGCTGGTTAGCAATGGCTTTACGTTTACGCTTTTCGGGAGGGGTTTCAAAGTGACGCTTCTTTCTTACGTCTGCTAAGATCCCCGCTTTTGAAACTTCGCGCTTAAAGCGACGTAGTGCTGATTCGAGTTGTTCGTTTTCACCCAGGATCACTTGGGTCATTGTTTCTCCTTTTTCTTCTAAAACTACACTTAATTGTTGGCGAAAGTCTTTTTAGAACCTACGGTTGTGGGTTCCCGTTTGAGTGTTATAGCGAAGTTAAGTAGAAATGTTTCTGTTCTCTAAAAAGCTGAGTCATTCCTTCGTCGTCGATCTGAAAAACTGATCATCTCACTCTTGAACTAACTTCAGCGAGTCCAGAAACAATTTCAAGATGGGCTTCAAGAAGCTGATTATACCGGAAACTACAACTATCAGGTCAATGAGTCCACAATTTTGACAAACTTTCCCTGCTAGAAACGAAAGATTGTTGTGCTTGATTCGTGGACATCACTGATTACATCAAGTTTTCCTTGATCTACACCAGTGGAACTCTCTTTAAGCGTTCCCAGTTCTTCTATTGTTTCGCTTCAGCCCTTGGGTACTGTTTTCTGGGTCAGCATTCCCTAACCCTTGTTCTACTCAATACTTAGAACTTCTAAACCCTTTTCCAAAATAGCGAAAGCATTGATGAGTTCTATTGACTTCATTACTTTATTGGTAATAGCTTACAACTTGTTACCTGATTTACACCCAAACAACTTTGAGTCAGAAGTTAGGTTTTTCTACTGAGTCAAGTCAAATACCAACCTGATCATCTCGGAGAAGATCAACTTCCAATCTTTTATCCCTCAGAGTACATTTGTCTTCTGGTAAACGGGGATTGAGAAGTTTTCCTCCAATCATCGGGATTGACCCCAGAGCAGTTATTATTAAATTCTACGCGATAATACCTCACCTCTGAGGATAGATTTCAATATTACCAATAATTATACTAACGCAAAGGGTCAATATTCATCTATATCTCGATAGATTAGCCAATCATGGCATTTTCCTATCGGCTGACCTGACGGAGAACTCCCATTGCGATCGATAACATCAGTAGTATCCAAATCACAACCCCCGGTAAAAAAGCCAAGACCTCTAGACCTCTGAGAATCCAGACTAATAACGTAATCGTTGTAATAATCGCAAAAATGTAGGAATAAACTTGCTTCTGCGAATATGGAGGTCGAGTCACAGCAGATACCTCGTCAATATTAAAGAGAAGAAAACAGCGATCGCGCTCGGATCAATCAATATAACCCCCGATTACGATCACTGTTGTCACCATAGCAGGTTAGCTGACAAACGGGGTAAAGCTACTGTTCGTTAAAGCACTTACCTGTATATCATTGAGAATTGCCAACTGTTGATCATCGAGACTGATAATG
>CAZNCM010000322.1:0-6885 GCA_964571155.1 uncultured Lyngbya sp.
CCTCAACTTTTCGCTTTTATCAATGTCCTAACCTTTTTGAGTAGCGCTATAACTCAAACTCCCACGCTGACAGAAATATTCACCTTTTTTGGTGAAGTTTGAACTCAATTTAATCTTTGCAAAAATACAGATTGGCTATTTTTTTCAATTTTAACAACAAACGATGAAATTTTCTACACCCATTCTCAAAGATTTAGTTCTGATTGGCGGGGGTCATAGTCATGCTATTGTCCTCAAAAAATTTGGTATGAACCCCATCGCAGGAGTGCGTTTAACTCTGATTACAGACGTGTCTCACACTCCCTATTCTGGAATGTTACCAGGATATGTTGCAGGTTTATATGACTTTGATGAATGTCATATTGATTTACGTCCATTAACCCAATTTTCTCACGCTAGAATGATCTTAGATCGGGCGATAGGTTTAGACTTAGAAAAAAATCAGGTTTTCTGTCAAAATCATCCGCCGATTTCTTTTGATATTTTATCGATTGATATTGGCAGTACACCCGCTACTTTATCTATTCCGGGTGCAACTGAATACTCGATTCCAGTTAAACCGATTTCTAAGTTTATTGACTATTGGGATAGAGTTAAACATCATGTCATTCAAAATCCCCATCAAAAAATGCGAATTGCAGTTGTTGGCGGGGGGGCAGGCGGCGTTGAATTAATGTTGTCAATTCAAGGATGTTTATCTCAAATTTATTCTAGCACAAATTCATCCAATAATAAACTCGAATTACATCTCTTTCAACGCGGTGCAGAACTTTTACCCGAACGCAGTCAATGGGTGGGTAAACGAGTTGAAAAAATTTTGAGACAGCAGGGTGTTAAATTACATTTAGAACAAACTGTGAATGCAGTCGAAGCAGAGGTCGAGGAGAAAATAATTAGTTGTAAATCCGGACTGAAAGTAAAATGTGATTGCCTATTTTGGGTCACTCAAGCTTCCGCTTCACCTTGGTTAAAACAAGCCGGGTTGTTAACCGATGAACAAGGATTTATTCAAGTTGATGATACATTGCGATCGCCATCTCATCCCCATATTTTTGCAGCCGGAGATGTCGCAACAATGGTTAATCATCCCCGTCCAAAAGCCGGAGTTTTTGCTGTGCGTCAAGGTCAACCGTTGTTTGAAAATTTGCGACGGGCGTTATTAGAAAAACCGCTAAAACCATTTACTCCTCAAAAACAATTTCTAATTTTAATTGGGACTGGAAACGAAAAAGCAATTGCATCTCGTGGTATTATTGGTTTAGGGCCGTATTCATTTTTATGGGATTGGAAAGATCGGATTGATCGCAAATTTATGAATCAATTTTCTAATCTAAAACCGATGTCCGATCAACCGAATAAACCCGAAAAAATTCAAGTTGAATTTCCAAAAATGCGATGTTCTGGTTGTGGTTCCAAAGTCGGAAGTTCAATTTTAAAGCAAGTCTTAAATAAAATTAAACCTCAAACAAGAGAAGATGTATTAATCGGACTCGGAGAGGCAGAAGACGCAGCCGTAATTCAGGTTCCAAGAGGACAAGTCATCGTGCAAACAGTTGACTATTTTCCCGCACTATTAGATGATCCGTTTATATTTGGAAAAATTACAACTCATCACTGTTTAAATGATCTATTTGCCATGGGGGCGACTCCTCAAAGTGCATTAGCAATTGTAACGCTTCCTTATGCAACTTCTACAAAACAAGAAGAAACACTGTTTCATTTATTATCAGGTGTTAATAAGGTCTTAAATACGGCTTCCGCTTTATTAATCGGTGGACATACAACAGAAGGTGAAACATTAGCTTTAGGTTTAACTTGTAATGGCTTTTCTGCGGAAGAAAAACTCTTAAGAAAAGGGGGAATGAAACCTAACCAAGTGTTAATTTTAACGAAAGCAATTGGTACCGGAACATTATTTGCTGCGGATATGCAACTCAAAGCAAAAGGACGTTGGATAGAAGCGGCGATTGAGTCCATGTTACTCTCAAATCAAGCGGCTATGGACTGTTTTAAACAATATCAAGTTACAGCTTGTACTGATATTACCGGATTTGGGTTAATCGGACATTTACTCGAAATGATACAAGAATCTGGTGTTATAGTTGAACTCAATATAGAGGCTATTTCGATTTTAAAGGGTGCAAAAGAAACCACCCAGCAAGGCATTTTTAGTTCTCTATATCCCGAAAACTATCAATTCTCAAAAAAAATTGAAAATCAACAGCAAGCAAGCCAACATCCCCTTTATCCCCTGTTATTTGACCCCCAAACTTCCGGGGGGTTATTGGCTTCCGTTCCCCGAGAAGAAGCCGACTCCTGCTTAAATCATCTCAAATGTTTAGGATATGTAGAGAGTTGTATAATTGGCGAGGTTCAACCCCAAACCCCAGGAAAATTACCGATTACAATTCAAGTCTAACTTTTCTCTAGGATTGGTAATTAATGATCATCTGATTAACTTCACTCTCTATCCTAATAAAAAATAAAGTTATTCAAGATAAAAATAAAAACATGAAAGAAATTAGCGTTAAAGTTGCGAGTTTTATGATCTTCTTAACTCCGTTATTAACTGCCAATATTCCAGCGACAAACTCTGTATTTATTATGACTCAAAAACAACAATCAAATCAAATCCCTGGAATCTTAGATGCTAACTCAACCTTAGAAAAAATAGCAGAGGGATTCCAATTTATAGAAGGCCCAGTTTGGCATCCCGAAGGTTTTCTCTTATTTAGTGATATTCCTAAAAATACAATTTATCAATGGAAACCCAACGAATCTGTTCAAGTTTTTCGCCAACCGTCAGGAAACGCCAACGGAAATACATTAGATTTAGAAAATCGTTTAATTACGGCTGAACATTCAAACCGTCGAGTTTCTCGCACCGAAACCAACGGCGAAATTGTTACTTTAGTTAGCGAATATCAAGATAAAAAACTAAACAGCCCAAACGATTTAGTGGTAAAATCGGATGGAAGTATTTATTTTACAGACCCGCCCTATGGGATTAAATCCGACCAAGAAGAATTGGGATTTTATGGCGTTTATCGACTGACACCGGATGGAGAGTTAACATTACTGGTTGATGATTTTGTGCGTCCAAATGGGATTGCTTTTTCACCTGATGAAACCCAACTTTATGTGAATGATTCTCAGGAAGGTCATATTCGTGTATTTGATGTTAAACCCGATGGAACGTTAACGAACGGGCGTATTTTTGCCACTCAAAAAGACCCCAATAAAAAAGGGGTTCCTGATGGGATGAAAGTTGATAGTTTGGGAAATATTTACAGTACCGGGCCAGGGGGCGTGTGGGTTTTCTCACCAACGGGGGAGAAGTTAGGCGTTATAGAAACGCCAGAAACAGCCGCTAATTTAGCGTGGGGAGATGCAGACTACAAAACCCTTTATATTACGGCGAGTAGCGGTCTTTATCGAATACAATTAAATGTGGAAGGGATTAAACCGGGAAATTAAATCATACAAAAAATCCCTCGGTTATTACGACCAAGGGATAACAAATATTAAAAAACTAGACTAAGCAACAATTTCTTCGACTTTTTTTTCTTCAGCTTCTTGGGCTTCCAGTGCTGCTTTTTCCTTTAAATATTCAGCCAATTGGATTTCAATTTGATCGCGAACAATTTGGCGATAGAAGTAGAAATGTTCTAAATGACCACACAAAGAAATATAGCGGTCAAAAAGTAGAGGATTATTCCTGAGAATATCCACCAAATAAACCCAAAACGTCCAACGGGTTTTGCGAAGGACACCTTGACGCCAACAGACCGTTAATAACGCTTTCAATGTCACCCAATCGGTTAGTTTTCGCCGAGTCACCCGATTTCGAGGCTTACCCACTTTCAGGAAGTAACGATGAACCCGATCAAGGTAGGTTTGAGGGTCATAAAGATACCAAAAACCATCTACATATTCTCGGGCAATTTCTTCAATGGGACGAGTGGGAACGAAGTTCATTAATGTCGTTTGGTTAATATTTCCACCCGCATTTAATAACCGTCCCTCCTTTTCTAAACGGTGCCACAAAGCTGTATTCGGGAGCGCTTGCAACATACTAAACATTGCCATTGGAATTCCAGTTTTCTCGACAAACTGAACAATGCGATCGCCTGCTCCGGTTTTTTCCCCATCAAAGCCAATAATAAACCCGGCCATGACATCCAAGCCAGCCCGCGAAATTTTCTCAACAGATTCACTGAGAGAGTCGCGAGTATTTTGAAACTTCTTGGTGAGGGTCAAACTCGCTTCATCCGGGGTTTCAATACCCATAAACACTGAGTAGAAATTAGCCTCAACCATTAAGTCCATTAATTCCTCATCGTTGGCTAAATCGATGGAAGCTTCGGTAAAGAATCGGAAGGGATAACCATTTTCATGCTGCCAAACTTTTAATTCTTTCAGCAACAACTTAACATTCCGTTTGTTACCAATGAAATTATCATCGACTAAGAAAACAGCCCGACTGAAGCCAAGTTCTTTGAGACGAGCAAGTTCGGCAATGAGTTGAGCGGGTGTTTTGGTGCGGGGTTTGCGACCATAAAGGACAATAATATCGCAAAATTCGCACTGAAACGGACAACCCCGAGAATACTGAATTGAAATAGTTTCATAAACATCTCTTTCGAGCAAATCAAAGCGAGGAATCGGAGTTGTGGTAATATCTGCCTTTTCACCATTGGCGGTGAAAAACCCACTGGTTTCACCTCGTTCTAAGGCTTCGACAAACATGGGTAAGGTAATTTCACCTTCATCTACAACCAAGTAATCAGCACCCGCTTCTTGGACTTCATGGGGTAAAGAAGTCGAATAAGGGCCACCAACTGCTACAGGTTTACCGCGTCGTTTTGCTTCTTTAATTTGATCAATCAAGTCATCTTTTTGAACAATCATCGCCGACAGAATCACAATTTCTGCCCAATCCCACTCCGCTTCCGTCACCTCTCGAACATTATGGTCAACGAGTTTAAATTCCCACTCTTGAGGTAAGATTGCTGCCACGGTAATTAACCCCAAAGGGGGCAATAACGCTTTGCGTTTAATCAAAGCTAATGTTCTTTCAAATGACCAAAAACTGGGTGGAAAAAGAGGATATAAAAGTAAAACTCTCATGATTAATCTACTTCGTGTTGTAATGAACAGTTAACGCCAAAACTCTCTAATAACGCACAATAGCAGGTAAGATGAGATTCATGTTCTCGGGAATTTGTGCAGAGATTGGGTAGAACAAATTGTATGTTGTTCAAGTTTGAGTTTCTCAAAACTTTAACTCCAGTCAAATTCAAGCTTATTATTATTTCCACTCAGCCGTCATTCTAGTTACCTGAAGATTGATTAGAGCATGAGAAACAGTTTAGTGGAATTGAAAGTTGGACATTCTTCCCGAAATGAATGACAAAACTCTGCTCTTAAATGATAACAGGAATTGAGTGATTTATTCCAAAGAGGTTAGCTTTTCATAATGAATGACTAACCTCTATCTTTACATTTAATGCTGGTGCATTTTCTCCACTTCTTCTGCGAGAATATCAACCGTTGAGCGAATTTGATCTTCGGTGTGATTGCAGGTAATAAAAAAGCGAAGACGAGCGCCGTTATGCGGAACAGAGGGATAAATCATAAATGGTACATTAATCCCCCGTTTAAATAAATTTTGGGACAATTGTACCGACTTAAGAGAGTCACCCACAATAATCGGAATCACAGGAGAATCCTTGCTGGTTCCCGTGTTCAGACCTTTTTGTTTCGCCAACTCTAAGAACAACCGAGAGCGTGCTTGCAGTCGAGTCACTCGTTGAGGTTCAGCCTTCAGCACCTGAATCGCAGCCAATACCGAAGCTGCATTAGGCGGAGAAATCCCCACACTAAAGACAAAACCGGGAGCCGTATACTTGAGATATTCAACCACAGCTTGTCCGCCTGCAATGTAGCCACCACAACTGGCAAAAGACTTACTGAGAGTTCCCATCCACAAATCAACCTCTCGCGCATCAATACCGAAGTATTCGCTAATCCCCCGACCCGCCGCGCCTAAGACACCAATCGAGTGCGCCTCATCCACCATCAAAAAAGCTTTATGACGCTTTTTAATCTCAATAAATTCAGGCAAGTTTGGAATATCACCATCAGTGCTGTAAACGCCCTCAACGATAATCAAAACCCGCTTGTAACGGTGGCGACGTTCTTGGAGAACTCGACGGGCCGCTTCCCAATCATTATGGGGAAAAGCAACAGCCGTCGCTCCCGAGAGCAAACATCCTTGCAGAAGACTATTGTGACTGAGACAATCATGAACAATCAGATCATTTTGTCCAAACAAATGACCCACCGTTGTCACATTAGTGGCATGACCCCCCACAAAAACAACACTATCTTCGGTCCCAATAAAATCGGCAATTGCCCGTTCTAGCTCTCGATGGAGAGGCTTTTCTCCCGAAACCAACCGACTGGCAGACACCGAAGTTCCATAATGATCAATGGCATCTTTAGCGGCTTGAGAAACAACCGGATCACCCGACATTCCGACGTAATTGTAGGTGGCATAATTAATCAGTTCTCGTCCCGCCACAATCGTCGTATTGCTATTCAACGCTTCTTGAGGCGTAAAGAACGGGTTATTAATCCCGAGGGCGGCAATTTCCTCTTGCTGCTGCTTGAGCTTGATATACTCCGGATAATGTTCAAAACGGTAGTATTCTAGAGGAATTTCAGAAGGGGTTGCTAATTTCGCCTTCTGACGCAATAACTCAGCCAACAGCGATCGCTTTTCAGTCGATGTAAGATGGGCAATTTGTTCTGATGTGTGGGTCATTAATGACTTTCCTCTTCTGACAACATCGAGTTTAAGAGATCATCGACCTCTTGATC
>CAZNCM010000323.1:0-4174 GCA_964571155.1 uncultured Lyngbya sp.
TTTGCAAGCCGTTCGACAGCAAGATTTGTATTTGGTTATGGCGAGTTTGATGCTAGGGGCTGTAATGTTGATTGTGGGAAATCTTTTGGCAGATTTGCTACTTAAATTTGTTGATCCTAGAATTAAACTAGAAAATCTAAAATAGAAAAATTAGCCCAAAAGTTAGATTGCTTTTCGTTTCTTTCTATCCATCTTGTAATCTCGAATCACTGAATTAAAATGTATTCTCAAATTTACTATCTTTTGCGTTCTAGAGCCGATGGTCAATATGTTTCTGCTCGACCTAATCCTGATTCGGTTCAAAGCTTTTTATTGCTTTTTTCTGAAGATTTTGAAGCCTTAAGTTATGTCAATAAACACGCCAGTGATATGGCTAACCGTTTTAGTGTAGAATCGATTTCAGGTTCTCAATTAAAAGGGATTTTACAACGTTGGGGATTTACAGGAATCGCAATGGTTAAAGATTCAACTGGCCCTGTGATGGAATTCATGGAAGTCAGTTAGTCTTTTGATCAGGGTTCAATCGCCTCTAAAATTGCTTTCGGCTGTAACTTGTTTTTAAACCAAACAATACAAGCCGGAATATTATTGAGTTTAACGCCTGCTTTTTCTAAATTCAAGCGTTCGGAAATCGCTAAGATTAAATGATCACAGTCAGAATGACGAACTTGATAAAATTTCTTTTGTAAATATTCCGGACGCCAATACCCAACAATTTCTAATAAAAATACTCGTCCATCCGGATGAACTAAACGAAAATCAGGAATCATTACGCTTCCGGGAAGGGGAATGAGATCAACTTCTCGTTCGAGTTTCCAGTCTGTTTTTTGGGATTCCCAACGTTTAGCAAAAGACTGTTCTAGCATACTATCATAGGGTTTTCCAGGGGGATAATGACTGACTAAATCACAATCAGAATTGAGACTAAAGTAGCCCGTCCGAATGACTCCACTATAAGGATCGCGTTGTTGTAGTTTGGCTTTGAGACTCCAGCGAGTCACATGAAGTAAAGCCGGAATCATTTTAGCTAATGCTAATCCATAACGGGTACTGGGTTTAAATAAACTGGTTGGCCCGTCTAAAGTGAGGGTAAAACCATGTTCGGCGTCACCTTCAATATAGGTCATTAATTGAAATAGCTTGAGATAGCGAAATAAGAGTTTATATTCACCGGGATCATTACGATGAGCATTAATTTTAATCTCACTGGCTCGATAAAAAATTCCCTGAACTTGAGATAAATTAAACCGATGTAATAAGGCTTCGGGAGTCGGTTCGTCAAATTGAGTGAGGATTCTATTTTCTTGTAAATCGGCATATAAACCCGCTCGGATTTCATCTAAAAAAACCTCTCGTTTCAAACTTTGAGATAAATTTAAAGCCAGAGTTTCTAATGTTTTTTGGGTACTTTCTACACTCGGAATCGTTTGGGCGGCTAAGGTAAATACCTGTTCTCGTAATTCAACAGGTTCGAGAGGACTAATAATTTCAAAGGTACAAAAACTGCTTTTTAATAAATGAGCGAGTCCCCGTTGGAGGCGATAATTAGGACTATCTCCTTCAAATTCGCTTAGGCGTTGGTTGAGTTCTCCCTGAGTCGAATTTACCGCATTTTGAAAGCAGGAAATCACTTGAGTTGCAGTCTCTAAATTTTGAGCATCAATCTTCAGACGCAGAGGAATAATACTTTCTCCTTGTTGGCGATGACTTAATAAATCACTCGGTAACATTTTCTCAGGGTTATCTTCTCAAATCAAACATTTAGAATACTTTGATCATACTATAACGATTTCAATTAATTTAGAGCGTTTGTGGTCGCACAGTCATCGTACTGAGGAGAATCAGTCACAGATTACTTCGCCCAACGGGTTCTGCGTGCGTGGGCTTCGCCCAACACCAGTTGCTCTATGCAGGCGTGACCGCTCTCTTTACATAAAGCCCCTGGATATAAAGTTGATGTAAATCTTTTGTAAAAAGGGTTGTATTAGCTAGCTATTTTAATGTTGACTTAAACTCTATACTAGAATATCAGAAAAATCCTACTTTCAAAAATCATTGTCCAAAAACTTGAAATATCCCCATCTTGTAGTTTATTGTATAAAACTGTAAAATGAAATCCAGTTCTTGACATTATTTTAGACTTTTATGATGAATTTTACGGTTGTCATCTGCACATATAACGGAGAACATCGTTTACCTCAAGTTTTTGATCGACTCCTTTCTCAAGAACAGACTGAAAACTTAGCCTGGGAAATTCTCGTCGTTGACAACAATAGCACAGATCAAACTCAAAAAGTTGTTCAAAAATATCAATCAGAATTCCCGCAAAAATTCCCAAAAATCCGATATTGTTTTGAACCTAAACAAGGGATTGCATTTGCTCGTCGTTTAGCAATTCAGTCAGCACAAAGTCCTTTGATTGGCTTTTTAGATGACGATAACTTACCTCATCTCAATTGGGTTTACTCGGCTTATTCCTTTGCTCAGTTACACCCCAAAGCGGGAGCCTTTGGAAGTCAACTCGAAGCCTTATATGAAAGCAATCCCCCTGAAAATTTTGATCGAATTGCTTGCTTTTTAGCGATTATTAATCGGGGTGGAGAAGCCTTTCGTTATGACTTATTAGAACGATGGTTATTTCCGCCCGGTGCGGGTTTAGTTATTCGTAAGCAAGCCTGGTTGGAGTGTGTACCTGAAAATCCTTTTTTCACCGGAGTTTCAGCCCAATCTTTAAACAATAAAGGTGAAGATATTGAAATTTTATCTTATTTGAGAAAAACGGGTTGGGAAATTTGGCATAATCCTCAGATGAAAGTCGATCATAATATTCCGAATAGTCGCTTACAAAAATCTTATCTACTGAAGCTGCTACGGGGAATTGGTTTAAGTCGTTATTATACTCGAATGCTGCAACTTCCAACTTGGAAAAAACCTGTTTTTACAATCGTTTATATTTTCAATGATCTTCGTAAATTGATTATTCATTACTGGACTTATTATAAAATTCTCAATACAGATTTAGTCAGTCGTTGTGAATTAGAACTGTACTGGAATAGCTTAATTAGTCCTTTTTATTATTGGTTAAAAACCTAGAAATAAACAATCAATGATTCAGCCAAATATCTACTTTTATATTCCTCGCAATTTTTTTCCCACACAAATACCTCAAAATGTCAATGACAATTGGGCAGGATTTGGACTCGGAATTTATGCTTGGGTCTTACAAACTTATCTTCGTTTAAAAGCAGATGGTTTTCCTTGTCAATTAGTCGATTATTTCCCTCAGTCTGGAATTGTCCTGACTCATCGCAACTGTCTTTCGGTTCATAAACCATCCAAACCGGGCAGAAATTTACTGCTCATTTGTATTAAAGCCGAATCGGATTTTTATCCTTATGCTCAACTTCATGTGGTTCAAAATCCTAAAGAAGTAGAAACAATAAACCCCGGATATTATATTCCTCATTGGACGCAACCGGGATTAATTCCTCGGGATAATAAACGGGGAGAAAGGTTTGAAAATATCGTTTTTTTTGGTCATTTTAATAACCTCGCTCCCGAACTTTTAAGCGAGGAATGGAAAAATACTCTATCTCAACTTGGCTTAAATTGGTGTCCGATTATTAATAAAAATCACTGGACAGATTATCAGAAAATTGATAATCGTTGGAATGATTACAGTCAAGCCGATGCGGTGGTTGCTATTCGGAGTTTTGGAAAAGAGAATAAATATATTAATAAACCTGCAACAAAACTTTTTAATGCTTGGTTGGCGGGTGTACCTGCTGTTTTCGGTTATGAGTCTGCTTATCGTGCCGAGGGAATACCAAACTTTAATTATTTAGAAGTTACTTCTGTAAATGAGTTGCTTTTCGCTCTAAAACAGTTAAAATCTAATCAAACGATCCGAAAATACTTAATTCGGAATGGTCAATCAAAACTTAATCAAATTCACCGAGATAAAATTACACAAAAGTGGCGTTACTTTCTCACAGAAATTGCAATTCCTGCTTTCGAGGACTGGTGTTCTAAACCTCGTCGAGTTCAAAATATGATTCTCGACAGTCGCTATTTGTATTGGATGATTAATCGAGGACAGTCTAAAATTACATCCTTGGCATTAAATACTCTTAAACAATGAAATTATTCTATTACAAACGTCGAGATGGGTCTA
>CAZNCM010000323.1:4228-6834 GCA_964571155.1 uncultured Lyngbya sp.
TTTGGAGATCAACTCAATCATTGGTTATGGCCCCAACTATTACCGGAATTTTTTGATGAAGATGAAACTACGACTTTCATAGGCATCGGAACACTACTCAATCAATTTTTATCTCAACGAGTTCCTCAAGCAAAACAGTTAATTATTTTTAGTACGGGTGTGGGTTATGAACAGCCTCTAAAAACTTTAGATAAAAACTGGAAACTTTATTGTGTTCGTGGAAAATTATCGGCTCAAAAGTTAGGGTTATCTCCCGATTTAGCAATCACAGATGGTGCAATTTTAACCCGATATTTATATCAGCCTTCATCTGAAAAAAATTATCGTTTTACCTATATTCCCCATATTCATCATGCCACTTTTGCAGATAACACCTGGAAACGGATCTGTGAACAAATTGGGTTTCATTATCTTGATCCCCGTTCCTCGGTTGATGAGGTTTTATTGACGATTAGCCAAACTGAAGTTTTACTGGCTGAAGCGATGCACGGTGCTATTATTGCGGATACTTTTAGAGTTCCTTGGATTCCGATAATAACCAGTCCGAGAATTTTAGCGTTTAAATGGCAAGATTGGTGTTCTTCTATTGATGTGCAATATTATCCTTATTGTCTTTCTCCTTTGATTAAATCTTATCCAAAGTATGCTCGGGGAATTCGTTCAGGTTTCAATGCTTTTACTCATTGGAAAAATAGTTTCCTACAATTTCCAAAAATTAATCAATTTTGGCAAGAACAAGAAGAAGTTTATGGACTGCAACTTCTAAAAATTGCTCAAACAGGACGACAACAACTGAGTTCAGATTCCCAACTCGAACGCTTAACCGTTCAACTCGAAGAAAAGCTTGATCGATTGAAAACGGATTGGGATTCTAAATCTTGATGTTCTCCAGTTTTAAACTGAGTCAGTTGAGCTTCAACCCAGTTGAGGTTAAATACATGGCGATAAATGGGATTTTTGACTTTTAATAAACCTTCCTGTTTGACGACTAATCCACTAAGTAGGAGTTCGGTCTGTTCTCGACTTTGATCGACTT
This sequence comes from uncultured Lyngbya sp., assembly GCA_964571155.1. Lineage (GTDB taxonomy): Bacteria > Cyanobacteriota > Cyanobacteriia > Cyanobacteriales > Microcoleaceae > Capilliphycus. The sequence goes on from CAZNCM010000323.1 coordinate 5,265, forward strand.
TAACGTCAACATTTTGTAAAATTTGCTGATAAATTTTTAAGTTTTCTTGAGTTTTTTCTGGATGATAGGTTAGACGGTTTTGAATTGTTTTCAAATGTTCTGGTTCGTCTTGAAATTCCCAATTTCTTAAAATAAAATAATAGACAATTGTTGCTATCCATTTTTTTTCTGTTCCTTTGGGGATAATAATTTTTTGTCTCGGCTTTTTCTGGCTAATTTTCCAAATAATTTGACAAAGCTTTTGAGTTAAAAAAGGTTGTCCATTTGTCCACAACAATATTTCTTTTAAGATCAGATCAGGGTGAGAAACTTTGCCTTCAAATCCTTTAATCAAGGGTTGAACTTCTGTGACTTTAAATCCTGAAAGTTTGATTTCAGTCCCGATCAAAAAGGGACTCTGAAGGCTATCTTTGATAAAATCGGAGGGCGTTGCTACACCAAATACAGCAAAAGTTAGACGATTATATTCAAGTGCGATCGCACGCTGATTATAGTAAAATCGAATTAAGCTAAAAAAATCATCGAGAGAAAAAGGTAGACGCAGGAGACTATCGACTTCATCCATCAAGAAAATTAGTTGGGCTTGGGGAAGATAAAGGGTCAAAATTTCTCGAATAAAGTAATGGAGTCGCTGAATGGGTTGGAGATTTTTATGTTGATTCCACCAAGCATTAAAATTAAAGTTGATTTTTTCGATTAAATTTAGCTCACCACTAATTTGAAATAATAGTCCTTTATACCAACATTCTCGGTTCGTATTTTGGTCACTCAAACTACTTAGATTGAGAGAGACACAACAAAATCCTTCTGCTTCTAAATGTTTTTTTACTCTAACTAATAAAGATGACTTTCCCATTTGACGAGCATCCAAAATAGAACAAAACTTTTCCTGTTTCAGGGCTTGATAAAGCTCCAAATCTGCTGTTCTAACGATATAACTTGGATCATCACTTTTGAGACTGCCACCAACCTGATACTTAGAGAAAAACATTAGCACCCATCCATTATTTAATCTAAAAAATTTAATTAACTGTACTGGCTTGAAACTGACTAACCGTTACTCGATTACGTCCCTTTCTTTTGGATTGATACAGTGCGCGTTCCGTTGCTTGTACAATCGATGTATAGTCTTCATCTGAATGGGGAATTGTATTAGAGACACCCACACTAACTGTGACAAATTCATCAGGAAAGCCACCAAACTTATTACTTTTAATTTCAATTGCTAAAGATCTTACCTTTTCACGAATTCTTTCGGCAACACAGACTGCTCCTGAAAGATCAGTTCGAGGAAGTACAATCGAAAATTCTTCGCCGCCATAACGAGCAACAACATCATCTGGACGGTTCACACATTCTCGAATTGATCTGGCAATTTGTCGCAAACAATCATCCCCCGCAGAATAGCCATAAATTTGATTGTAGATTTTGAAATAATCAATATCACAAACAATTAAAGATAGATTAGTTTGGTTACGGGATGCACGTTGCCATTCCATTTGCAAATAGCTATTAAAATAACGTTGATTCGCCAGTTGAGTTAATTCATCTAAGTTACAAAGCTGCTGCA
>CAZNCM010000324.1:0-4449 GCA_964571155.1 uncultured Lyngbya sp.
TCATAAGAATCAGGTTTAATTTCTAATGCTTTATCATAGGATTCAAAAGCTTCTTCATATCGCTCTATATTTTTAAGTGCAACACCTCGGTTAATCCAAGTTCCATAATCATTAGGGTTGATTTCTAATGCTTTATTATAAGATGCTATGGCTTCTTCATGTTGCTTTAATTTATATAATGCAATGCCTCTACCATTCCAAGCTTGATAATCATCTGGGTTGATTTCTAATACTTGATTATAGGATACAATAGCTTCTTCATATCGCTCTATATCTGTAAGTGCCTTACCTCGATTATACCAAGCTTCATGCAAATTTGCCTTAATTTTCAATGCCTGATCATAGGATTTTAGAGCTTCTTCATAATCCTCTAGATCTCCAAGTGCAACACCTCGGTTAATCCAAGTTCCATAATCATCAGGTTTAAGTTTTAGTGCTTTATCAAAAGATTCAATAGCTTCTTCATATTGCTTTAAATTACATAGTGCAATACCTCTACCACTCCACATCTCAAAATGCTCTGGATTAATTGCTAATGCCCGATTATAGGATTGAACAGCTTCTTCATAATCCTCTAGATCTCGAAGTACATTACCTCTATTTACCCAGGCTTCATAAGAATCAGGTTTAATTTCTAATGCTTTATCATAGGATTCAAAAGCTTCTTCATATCGCTCTATATTTTTAAGTGCAACACCTCGGTTAATCCAAGTTCCATAATCATTAGGGTTGATTTCTAATGCTTTATTATAAGATGCTATGGCTTCTTCATGTTGCTTTAATTTATATAATGCAATGCCTCTACCATTCCAAGCTTGATAATCATCTGGGTTAATTTCTAATACTTTTTCAAAGCAGTCAATCGCTTCTTTATCTTGTTCTAGCTGAATCAGTGCAATGCCTTTATTCTTCCAAGCTTGATCAAAATCTGGGTTAGTTTCTAATGCTTGAACGAAGCAGTCAATAGCTTTTTTGTATTGTTCTAGATGAATGAGTGCATGGCCCTTTTTGTCTAAAGCTATATAAAAATTTGGTTTAAGTTCTAATGCTTTATTAAAAGATTCTATAGCTTCTTCATAACGCTCTAAACTAGCTAATGCAATACCTCGATCATTCCAGGCTTCATGCAAATCTGCCTTTATTTTTAATGCTTCATCATAAGATTTAAGATCAGCTTCATATCTTTCTAAACCATTTAATGCAACACCTCGGTTACTCCAAGCCAGAGCAGAATCTGGGTTGATTTCTAATGCTTTATCACAACAGGCGAGTGCTTCTTGATACTTTTTTAAATTATTTAAAGTTAGACTTTTATAACTCCAAGCACTATCATGGTTGCAGTTAACTTCCAATGCTTGATTATAGGATACAATAGCTTCTTCATATCGCTTTAGATTGTTGAGTACAATACCTCTACCATTCCAACTCTCAAAATGCTCTGAGTCAATTGCTAATGCCTTATCATAGGATTTTAGAGCTTCTTCATAATCCTTTAGATTTGTAAGTAGATTACCTCGATTATTCCAGGTTCCATAATCATCAGGTTTAAGTTTTAGTGCTTTATCAAAAGATTCAATAGCTTCTTTATATTGTTCTAAATCAATTAGTGTAGCGCTTTTATTATTCCAAGCTTGATCAAAATCTGGGTTAATTTCCAATGCCTTATCATAGAATTTTAGAGCTTCTTCATATTGCTTTAAATTACATAGTGCATTGCCTCGGTTATTCCAAGTTCCATAATCATCAGGTTTAAGTTTTAGTGCTTTATCAAAAGATTCAATAGCTTCTTCATATTGCTTTAAATTACATAGTGCAATACCTCTACCACTCCACATCTCAAAATGCTCTGGATTAATTGCTAATGCCCGATTATAGGATTGAACAGCTTCTTCATAATCCTCTAGATCTCGAAGTACATTACCTCTATTTACCCAGGCTTCATAAGAATCAGGTTTAATTTCTAATGCTTTATCATAGGATTCAAAAGCTTCTTTATATCGCTCTAGATTTCCTAATACAATACCTTGGTTCATCCAAGTTCCATAATTATCAGGGTTAATTTCTAATGCTTTATCAAAAGAAGCGATCGCTTTTTTATAGTGCTTTAAATGACAAAGTGCCAGCCCTCTTTCTACCCAGTCCAAATCATTATCTGACTTGATTTCCAAAGCTTTGTCATAAGACAAAACAGCTTCCTGATGATCTCCTACATAACGTAGTGCAGTACCTCGATTTCTCCAAACTACATAGTCATCTGTTTTCAGTTCTAAACTTCTATCATAAGACGTAACAGCTTCTTTGTATTTTCCTGAAGAACTTAGCACAATGCCTCGGATTTTCCAATCTTCTGCATCTTGAGGTTCAATTAAAATCGCTTGTTCAAAGTCAGCATTTGCTGCTTCCAATTGATCTAAAACTTTATAGACTATACCACGTAAGCCTAAAGCGGGAATATAGCTTAGATTAAGTTGTAAACTTTGATTTGCACTATCAATTACATCTGAGTAACGTTCTAACCGATAGCAAGCTCGACCCAAATAATACCAAAATTTTGGATAGTTTAGTTCAAGTTCAACTAACTGCTTAAACTGTTCGTAGGCGAGTAAATATTCTCCTTGATCTAGATAGTCTTGTCCTTGTTTAAACAATTCTTCAAGACTTGGCATAAATTCTTCTCTCCCTCACCTTATTGAACGACTTCCAATAACCCAAATCAATGGATTTTAATATTATAGATCATCATCTATTATGGAAATAACCTCTACAATGTGACTTTTTGCTAAAGTAATATTATACTCTCATTGCAGTTGAGCAACTCCCATGCTAGAAACCGCAACTAAAACCTATAGCTTTCAAGATTATCTTGATTTTAAAGATAATAGTGATTTAAAATATGAATTATTCAACGGAGAATTAATTCCGATGCCTCCTGCTAGTGGATTACACGCCGAAATTTTATGTTTAATCTATGATATCTTAAAAGCAGAGATTCAACGATTACAATTAGATTGGGCTGTACGACCTGGAAATGTGGGCGTGAGAACCGGAATTACAAAATCTCGCATTCCCGATTTAATCGTAATTACTGAAACTCAACGTCAATTTCTCAAAACATTATCCTCAGCTATTCTTGAAGAACCTCCCCTATTAGCAGTTGAAATAGTGAGCCTTAATAATCCCGATGATGATTACCGTTACAAACGCTCTGAATACGCGGCTTTAGAAATACCCGAATATTGGATTATCGATCCGCAAGAATTAAAAGTCTCCGTTTTAACGTTAGTTTCGGGGTTTTACGAGAGCGTAGAATTTCGGGGAGAAGATACAATTCATTCGCCAAGTTTTCCTGAATTAAACTTAACCCCCGAACACATCTTAAACCCTTAATGACCAAAAACCCCATAAACTTAAAAGATAGTTTTACTCCTCAAAAATAGCCCCTCGTTTAATTAAATCTTGTTTAACTTGTTCCGATAAACCCCCATCGTGCCACATTCTTGCCTGTTTAACATTCGCTCCCGTTAAATCTGCACCTGTTAGGTTTGTTAACGCTAAACCTGCTTGATTAAGGTTGGTATTTTTAAGAATTGCATGACTTAAATTACAATTACTTAAATTACAATTACTTAAATTGGCTTCGGTTAAATTGGCTTGAGTTAAATTCGCTCCACTTAAATTTGCTAACGCTAAACTCGCCCGATGTAAATCAGCTTGAGTTAAATTAGCATCACTCAATAACGCTCCACTTAAGTCAGCACCGCTTAAATTAACTTCTTGTAAATCAGCATTACTCAAATCAGCATCACTTAAATCTGAACCTCTGAGATAAGCCCCTTTCAACTCAGCCCCACTCAAATCTAAACCTGTTAGATTTACGCCTAATAGTCTCGCGCCAGCAAAATCTTCTAAAGGATTTAAACCGACAAAATCTGCCAACTCTAAAAAGTTTTCTGTTTTCGCTTCTATAATCGTTTTAATCTGATTTTGCAGTTGAGAAAAATCACATCCGGCGGCGGCAGCTTTTTGGGTGAGAACTTGCAGATTTTCAACTTTAACTTCTGATTTTAAGCCCTGCGATCGCAACCAAATGGCTAACTTACATTCTAAAACAGCCAAGCGATTTGGACTAATATTGTGGGGCCATAATCCTTCTACACGAGTCATTGTAGTTCTTAACTATCTATTACTAATCTTAGGTTTGAGTGTAATTTTCAGCGTTAAATTTATTTGCCCAGACATTACTCATTCTGCTCAAAAATAGCACCTCGTTCAACTAATTCAGATTGAATGCGCCGAGAAATTCCGATCGCCTTTGTCAAGCAAACCTTCTCAACAATGGCATCTTTTAACTCAGCCCGACTCAAGTCAGCGTCCTGCAAATTAGCATTTCTCAAATCTACCCCACTCAAGTCAGCATATTTTAGATTAGCTGAGGACAAGTCGGCATGA
>CAZNCM010000324.1:4459-5870 GCA_964571155.1 uncultured Lyngbya sp.
CTCAAGTTGGCCTGCGACAGATAAGCGCTACTGAGATCAGCTTCTCTGAGATTTGCATAGCTTAGGTTAGCACGAGGTAGTTTCGTTCGTAAATCGGCTTGATAAAGATTTGCATAGCTGAGATCGGCATCTCGGAGGTTAGCATTACTCAGAATCGCTTGGGTGAGGTTAGCTTTTGTGAGTTTAGCACCACTTAAGTCAGCCAGGGCTAAGTTTGCTTGGGCGAGATTGGCATTTTCCAGATTAACACCTTGAAGGTCGGCATAATACAAGTCAAAACCGCTCATATCTGCCCCTACAAGGTCTTCAAAGAGGTTTAAACCGACAATTTGAGCAATTCGCACGAATTCATCACTTTTTTCGTCTAGGAACCATTGACGCAGCATTGCCCATTGCTGTTGATAGCAGTTTTGGGCGTGTGTATCTTCCCCCAGGGTTTGATAAGCGAGTCTCAAATTTTTGAGGGCGTTTCCTTGAGAGGGGCGGTTGTTTGTTTGTTTGGCGATCGCTAATTGTTGTTGATAGTATTCTATGGCTTGGGGAATCTCGCCCGAGGTATGGTAGGTGATCGCTAAATTGGAGAGGGTTTGGGCTGTCGTTTGGGGATCTTGGAGTTGACGGGCGATCGCTAACTGTTGCTGTTGATAGCTAATGGCTTGGTGATAATCTCCTTGAGTGTAGTGAGTATTTCCTAAGTTTCCTAAAGCGTTGAGTTGTCCTTTGAGATCTTGTATTTCGATTGCGATCGCTAAGTGTTGCTGATAAGATTTGATGGCTTGATCGAGATGTCCCAATGCTTCATAGGCGACACCTAGATTGCCCCATGTTGCTCCTTCTCGTTTACGATCATTGAGATCGTGATAGAGGGTGAGGGCTTTTTGCCAGGTTTGCAGGGCGGCTTCAAATTGCTGGCTTTGGTATTGTAGAATTCCCTGCTTGAATATCTGATCAGCTTGTTCTTGCATCTCTGGTTTGTTTCAGCAGCGTCTTTACTGCTTTAGTTATACCGAAATTTATCCTGGGCTTGAGCAAAACCTTTGGATTTACTGGATGAGTTCTCTGTCTGTTTGGGCAAATGTAGCGACAACGTAATTCTGAGATTGCCTAATTTGTGTTGTATTTTATCGCTATTTTTATTGTTGATATTGCTCTAAAAAAATAAAGAGAGAGTCGCTTGAGCAACTCCCCCTACCATCTGGGTGCATCTATCAATAGAATGCCTCAATCTCTGTTATCAAGTCAAGGTTTTATTTTAAAGATTCTGTAAAAAAATGAGGTTCAATTATGAAGCTTTGGTTTTTTTTTAGGTAATTTTATGAATATTGCTCTAAAAAATAAAGAGAGAGAGTCGCTTTGGCAACTCCCCCTACCATCTGGGTGCATCTATCAATAGAATGCCTCAATCTCTGTT
>CAZNCM010000324.1:5970-6816 GCA_964571155.1 uncultured Lyngbya sp.
ATCAAGTCAAGGTTTTATTTTAAAGATTCTGTAAAAAAATTGGGTTTAATTATGAAGCTTTGGTTTGGATTTTGAGTTAATGATCTGAATTGATATTGCCTTAAATAAGAAAGAGAGAGAGTTACTTTAGCAACTCCCCCTACCATCTGGGTGCATCTATTCATATAATCTCTCAACATCTATTATCAAGTCAAGATTTTACTTTAAAGATTCTGTAAAAAATCCGCCTTTTCTTGTAAAGCTTTTGTAAAGTCGAACAAATACAATTGAATCTGTTTCTAATAACGATCACTAGACAATAGTGATTGTGATTTTACTCATCACTTTGCCACACATTGAATTATAACATTGCCATCCTATTCTCTAAAGCCTTGATTTCATCGTTCAAAAAATCGTTCAAAAAATCGACAGTTAGATGATATTTATACGCTGATTATTACAGATAAACTCTACATTAATCTTTAAAAGCATTCCTTCACAAAACCTACCAATTCCCTGTTTTTTCTCAACTCTCAAACGGCAAAAGCTTATATATTGATGCTGGAGCCATCTCCATTACCTTGATCTTCTCCTACTCTTATTGATTTAGCCATCGAGACAAGCGTAGTTTGGGATAGCAAAGTTTTAACTATCCTACACACTCGAAAGCGATAAATTACATGACCGGGAGAAGACGAAAATTTAATTCGCCTCTAAATTGAATAAATTGAAGCTTTAATTCAAGAAGGAAAAATTAGATTTCTTACTTCTTAAACACCGTCTACAGTCACTAGCTGTAGGCTAGGAAGGTTTGAAACCCTCTGTAATACCAAGTCCTGTTGTCAAAACCCCTTTATAAGAATTGAC
>CAZNCM010000325.1:0-1978 GCA_964571155.1 uncultured Lyngbya sp.
GTTAACTGAACTCAAACATCCCACAGCAGAAAATCAAGTATCATTTCGTCAAAATAATCGAAAAGTATCTCGATTAACTCGCTATAAAACTAACAGTTCAAACCGATTAGAACTTCCCCAAAATCAACCCTTTAAACTGGGAATTTCAAAACGGGGAACACCCGAAAATCTGAAGTTACAACCTAAAAATCGCCGTCAACCCAAAGCACAAGAAGTTGAAATAAAAGTAAAAGTAACTGGACTGAACTTCATTGATGTTTTGGATGTATTAGGTGTGCTTCCCTTTGAAAGAGATTGGTTTGGGGTAGAATGTGCAGGTGAAATTGTAGCAGTTGGAGAGGGTGTAGAACACGTCAAAATAGGCGATAATGTTATCGCTTTCGCGCCGGGAAGTTTTAGCCAATATGTAACTGTTAACGCTCAATTAGTAAGTTTAAAACGGCTACAATTCCCGCTAATTTCATAACAGCTTATTATGCCTTACATCATCTTGCCAAAATTTCCAAAGGAGACAAAATTCTAATTCATTCTGCCGCAGGAGGAACCGGGATGGCGGCTGTAAAAATCGCCCAAGCTATGGGAGCAGAAGTATTTGCAACTGCGAGTTCTAGTAAGTGGGAATTTTTAAAATCTTTAGGTATAAAACATATTATGATATTGTTTTCAATTCTTTATCGGGAGAATTTATCCCAAAAAGTTTATCAATACTTAAAGAAAATGGACGTTTTATAGAAATGGGAAAGCGAGAAATTTGGAGTTTAACTCAAGTCAAAAACATCAAGCCAAATGTCTCTTATTACCTGGTTGATTTAATGACTACCGCCAAAGAAAATCCTAATTTAATTCAGTCACTTTTATCAGAAATAGTGCGGAAGTTTACAACCCAAGAATTACAACCGTTACCCCACAAAGTCTTTAATATTAAAAACGCACCTGCTGCTTTTCGATATATGCAGCAAGCCAAACATATCGGTAAAATTATCATCACAAACTCAACTCAAAAAAATCGCAAAAATTTATCTGAAGGAACTTATCTAATTACAGGAGGTTTGGGAGGATTAGGGCTGTTAGTTGCTCGTTGGCTGGTTGAAAAAGGAGCGAAAAATATAGTATTATTAAGTCGTCGTCATCCCAACTCAGAAACTCAACAAACTTTGGATGAGTTAGAAGCAATGGGAGCGAAAGTGGCTGTGATTAAGGTTGACGTTTCTGATGAAAAAAAATTAACAGAAATTTTTCAAAAGATCCAAGACAATTTACCTGTGTTACGGGGAGTTTTTCATGCGGCTGGAGTCTTAGAAGATAGTGTATTAATGCAACTAAACTCAGAAAAATTTGAGCGAGTAATGATGCCTAAAATGCACGGTGCATGGAATTTACACCAGTTAACAAAAGACATCCCTCTCGACTATTTTGTACTCTTTTCTTCGGCGGCTTCGCTGTTAGGTTCACCCGGACAAGCAAATGTTGGGGCTACCCGGACTCAGTATTAACTGGGGTGCCTGGTCTGAAGTCGGAGCGGCGGCTGAACGTCAAGTCACTCAGCACATGAGCCTCAAGGGAGTCGGAACGATTTCTCCTCAGCAAGGGCTAGAAATTTTAGAGGAATTAATCGATCAACCCGACGCACAAATTGGGGTAATTCCGATAGATTGGTCGCGGTTTTTACAACAAGAAATTATCCCAACAGAAGCACAACCAAAACAGACAAAAAACTCAAAAATAATCCAAAAATTGGCAACCCTTCCCGCTAATGAGCATGAATCTATTTTAATTTCTTACTTGCAAGCTGAAGTCGGTAAAGTGTTAGGACTGCAACCCTCTCAATTTCCCGATCCAAAGCAAGGCTTTTTTGATATGGGGATGGACTCTTTGATGATAATTGAACTCAGAAATCGTTTGGAGAATAGTTTGGGAAAATCTGTTCCTTCAACTGTTATTTTTGAATATCCAACCATCAAAGATTTAGCTGAATATA
>CAZNCM010000325.1:1988-6814 GCA_964571155.1 uncultured Lyngbya sp.
CCAACTAACCCCTTGATTAATCCCCGGGAAAATGTTAGTCTAGTTACGCAAGAACGGCCAGAACTTACCGGAAATAATATAGAAAATTCTATTATAAAAGAACTTGAAAATTTAGAAAAATTATTAGGAGGTTAAACCCATGAATAATCTATCTTCATCCGAACGAATACTTGCCGCTCTTACAGAAGCTCGAACCAAGCTCGAAGCTGTAGAACAAGAGAAAAATGAACGAGTCGCTATTATTGGCATGGCGGGCCGTTTTCCTGGCGCTCAAACCGTTGAACAGTTTTGGGAAAATATAAAAAATGGGGTCAACTCTATACAAGTTTCATCTGGTGTGAGTTTAGATGAAATTAATGATCAAAACTATGTCAAAGCATATGCGAGTTTTGACAATATTGAATACTTTGATGCCGCCTTTTTTGGTTACTCTCCCCGAGAAGCAGAACTGATTGATCCTCAACATAGAATTTTTCTAGAATGTGCCTGGGAAGCCTTAGAAAATGCAGGCTATGACCCAGAACGCTATTCGGGTAAAGTTGGGGTTTATGGGGGTTCGGCATTAAACAATTACATCATTAATCTTTACAACAATACGGCTTTAAGAAAATCGGTAGACTCGGTGCAGTTTGTCATCAGTAATGTTATGGGTTTAATGCCCACTAGAGTTTCTTATAAATTAAACTTAAAAGGGCCGAGTTGTGGAATTCAAACCGGATGTTCGACCTCATTAGTGAGTGTTCATATCGCCTGTCAAAGTTTACTGAAACAAGAATGTGATATTGCCTTAGCAGGTGGAGTTACAGTTAATTCCGCTAGAAAGTCAGGTTATCTTTATAAAGAAGACGGAATTGCTTCTCCTGATGGTTACTGTCGCGCTTTTGATGCGAATGCAAAAGGAACAGTTTTCGGAAATGGAGTGGGTATTGTTGTCTTAAAACGGCTGAGTAAAGCCTTGGAAGATGGCGATCAAATTTATGCCGTCATTCGAGGTTCAGCCATTAATAATGATGGTTCTCAAAAAGTGGGTTTAACGGCTCCTAGTGTAACGGGTCAAGCGGAAGTTATTGCAACCGCAATTGCCAAAGCCGGTGTAGAACCTGAGACGATTAATTACATAGAAACGCATGGTACGGGGACAGCATTAGGCGATCCGATAGAAATTTCTGCTTTGACAAAAGTTTTTGGTAAAAGTAATAAGAAATATTGTGCTATAGGTTCAGTTAAAAGCAACATCGGACATTTAGATGCAGCCGCTGGAATTGCAGGATTAATTAAAGCGACATTAGCCCTCAAAAATCAGCAAATTCCCCCCAGTTTAAACTTTGATAATCCCAACCCTCAAATTAACTTTGCTGACAGTGCATTTTATGTCAATACTCAACTGTCAAACTGGCAAAAAAATGGCAGCCCTCGCCGTGCTGGAGTCAGTTCTTTTGGTATGGGAGGAACGAATGCTCATATCATTCTTGAAGAAGCTCCTCAAGTCGAAACTTCCAGCAATTCCCGTCCTTGGAAATTGCTCTTAATCTCTGCCAAAACGCCATCAGCTTTAGAAACAGCAACAACTCAGCTTGCAACCCATCTCAAACAGCATTCAAATTTAAACTTAGCAGATGTAGCTTATACTTTACAAACCGGAAGAAAACATCACGACTATCGCCGAATGTTAATCTGTAAAGATTTAAAAGATGCTATTGAAACCTTAGATAAATCAGAAAATAAATCCCAAAAATTGTTAACAAAATTCTATCAACATAGCCTCCAAACCATTGTGTTTATGTTATCGGGGCAAGGCAGTCAATATATTAATATGGCGTTAGAACTCTATGAAACAGAACCTATTTTTAGACAAGTAATTGATGACTGTAGTGAACTTATAAAACCCCATTTAGATCAAGATATAAGGGAACTAATCTATCCTAAACAGCATCCAGAAAACCACTTAATTAATGAAACTGCCTATGCACAACCCGCACTATTTATAATAGAATATGCTTTGGCTAAACTGTGGATAAGTTGGGGCGTAAAACCTCAAGCAATGATTGGTCATAGTATTGGAGAATACGTTGCTGCAACTTTGGCGGGTGTGTTTTCTTTAGAAGATGCTTTAGCCTTAGTTGCAACCCGAGGAAAACTGATGCAAACCTGTCCGTCTGGAGCTATGCTTTCGGTTTCTTCAACACCGGAAAAAATTACATCTATTCTTCCCAAAGAATTAGTAATTGCAACGATTAATTCTCCCAATTTATGTGTTGTGTCCGGTTCAAACACTGCGATTAAAACGTTCGAGCAAGTTTTGATTCAACAAAATATTACCTATCGTCGTTTACATACATCTCATGCTTTTCATTCTCCTTTAATGGAGCCAATTTTAGACGAATTTAAACAGGCAATTACCAAGATTAACCTAAATCCTCCTGAAATTCCCGTCATCTCGAATGTAACAGGAACTTGGCTGACTGGAACTGAAGCAACTCAACCAGAATATTGGGTTCAACACTTAAGAAAAACGGTGCAGTTTTCTGAGGGAATTAAACAGATATTGCAAAAGCAAAATCCTCTATTATTGGAAGTTGGGCCGGGACGGACATTGACTATATTTGCCAAACAGCATCAACCTGATATAAATGCCTTAACTTCACTGCGTCATCCCCAAGATAAAGAGTCAGATCATGCTCATATTTTAGAAACTTTAGGACAACTTTGGCTATCGGGAATAGAAGTTAATTGGTCGGCATTTTATGCGAATGAACGACGCCAGCGCCTACCCTTACCCACTTATCCTTTTGAACGACAATATTATTGGATTCAACCCGAACCAGAAACTAATAATTCTCAAGAAAAACCTCAAGAACCGCAGAAAAAGTCTAATTTAGCTGAATGGTTTTATGTTCCTTCTTGGAAACGCTCAACCCTGCCTAATGCTTCATCTAATACAGAACGTAAATGTTGGTTGATTTTCGTTGATGAAATGGGATTGGGTGAAAAAATTGTTCAACGCTTAACATCAGAAAATCAAGTTGTAGCCGAAGTCAGAATTGGAGAAAAGTTTATTCAACTTACTGAGACTTTATTTGAGATAAATCCTGAACAATTTGATGATTATCAACATTTAATAAAAATCCTGAAACAAAGCAACTTCGTTCCCAATGAGATACTTCATTTTTGGGGAACCGAATCAGCAGATCATTTGAGTCATAGTTTAGAAATTGATTTTGAATCTTATCAAAAGAAAGGTTTCTATAGCTTACTCGCTTTAGTTCAAGCAATTACTCAACAAAACATTGATACCCCTGTAAAACTGACAACAGTTACGAATAATATTCACGATGTACTCGGTACAGAACCTTTGAATCCTGCTCAAGTGACACAACTCGGGTTATGCAAAGTTATTCCGCAAGAATATCCCCATATTACCTGCAAAAATATCGATGTTGCTGTTCCCAAAGATTCGGATTTATTCACCAAAGTGATCGATCAATTGATAGCGGAATTGCAACAAAATTCTACAGAGCCAGTTGTTGCTTATCGAGATCGATATCGATGGATACAAATATTTGAATCGGTGTTTGTACCCGAACATTCTGCACAAGAAACACGATTTAGAAAAAATGGCGTATACTTTATTGCGGGAGATTTAGTAGAAGGATTAGGGTTAGTTTATGCACAGTATTTAACTCAAGAATTAGAAGCAAAACTGATTTTAGTCGGTCGTTCAACCTTGCCAGAAAAACATCAATGGGAACAGTGGTTAATCTCACATGGTCAGCAAGATAATATCAGTCAATGTATTCGCAAACTGCAAGCCTTAGAAACATCGGCAGCAGAATTTTTATTCTTCAGTGCTGACTTAGCAGATGAAACAAAAATGCAATCAATTGTCACTCAAGCCTATGAAAAATTTGGTCAAATTAATGGGGTAATTCATGCTGGAACAATGGGAGATAGGTCAAGCTGTCCCATTCAAGATTTATATCTCGAAGAATGTCATTATCAGTTCCAAATGAAAGTTCGAGGATTAATGACACTAGCCCAAATTTTTGAGACAAGAAAACTTGATTTTTATCTGCTACAATCTTCTCTATCCTCAATCGTAGGAGGCGTTGGATTTGGTGCATATACAGCCGCAAACCTATTTATGGATGCCTTTGCTAGCCAACAAAATAAAACAGGTTCAACGCCCTGGATTAGTATCAACTGGGATGCCTGTCAATTTGATGAAGAATCAAGCTCTCAGAAAACAGGTTCGGCATTGATTGATTTAGCAATAACACCCAATGAAGTTTGGCAGGTATCGCAGCGAATTCTCTCACAGGATATTATTTCTCAAATAGCAGTTTCACCGAGAGATTTACACGCTAGAATTGAGCAATCAATTCAACTCAAAACATCGGAAAACTTAGACACTTCACACTCAACTCAAACGGAGAATTTATCCTCTAATCATGCTCGACCCCATCTGAAAACATCCTATACTGCACCTCGTAATGAGATTGAAAAAATAGTTGCAAATGCAATGGAAAATTTATTGGGGATAGAGAAGGTAGGAATTTATGATAACTTTTTTGAGTTGGGGGGGCATTCATTACTGGCAATTCAAATTATTTCTCGTTTGCGAGAAGAATTTCAAATAGATATCCCGATGCGAGAGTTTTTATTTGAATCACCCACTGTTGCGGGGATTGCTAAAATTATTGAGGAAAATAAATCAAAACAAACGGATGATCCGGAAATCGAAAAACTTTTAGAGGAAATCGAAAATTTATCATCAGAGGAGGTTGAATCTGTGCTATCAATTCAGGGGAACTTACAGGAAGATGATG
>CAZNCM010000326.1:0-1860 GCA_964571155.1 uncultured Lyngbya sp.
ATCAATTAAACGTTTGACCCAAGATCGAACCGACGGATGAGTGATAGGAAGCTGATTATTATTAATCGGCGGCTTATTCTCTGTAAAAGGAGTGGGATCGGGCTGTTGCTCAATCGTTAGGACTTGATCGAGAGAGGTTAGCGAAAACACCGCCATCACTTGAGGGCCAACATTGGTTAAAATCAGCTCAATCTCCTTTTCTTTTGCAGCTTTTAGATTGCTAATCAAAGCACCCACGCCGCTACTATCTATGAATGTGGTTTCGCTAAAATCAAGGATAATTTTTTGAGGAGTCGGATCAGCGCTGATGAGTTCTTGACCAGTGGTTTTAAAAGCAACCGCTTCTAAAACGCTTAATCGACTCGGAAGATGAACATAGGTAATATTTTCTTGAGTGATGACTTCAAAATTCACCTGGGGAGTTTGGCTAACCATCGCAACGTTCCGCTAAATTATACTGCTACTATTTTTGCTCTATCCTAGTCTAAAACAGATGCTTTTGGAAAGAGAAGCCCAAAAAAGGGCAATCGTATTACATTTTTACCAATGACCCCATCTTGAGATGAAATTCAACTCAAAAACTATACTTCAAAACAGCAGTGAAGTCGAAGTAACAATTGACTGAAAAAAGGTTTCTCTGAATCTGTTCAAGATGTGAACGACCCAATCTGGATGTCTTTTCAATCAATACTGGGTTTTGGCGATCAAAGTAGTGACCCGAATGGGAGTTGAATCTAAAGATTCTCCCCAATTCTAGCCCACATTTTCTCCAGAGGCGAGACGAGTTCCATTCGCAAAGTCCCAACCCGACTGAGTGCGTTTTCCTGCGAGTTTTACCTCTTGCAATAATAATAATCCGTCTCCGGTTTGCACGACTGGCCCGAAGCGTTTAACAGTGTGGAGAATTTCTCCCGGTTTTCCCGATAATTGTGAGAATGTAGGCCATTGCTGTTCAAGTTCTTGGAGTTCTGAGGGAAGTTTTATTCCTAAAGGAATAGTCCCACTAATTTTTAAGGCTTGTTCGCGAAATGGGGTCACGCAGTTGGGGAAAAAACCCCGGACTTGGTTATGAAGGGCGAGTGCTGATTTTGACCAGTCTAAGCGATAATCTTCGGGTTGAATGAGTGGGGCGTAGGTGGCTTGAGTGTCGTCTTGAGGTGTGGGTTGAATCTCTCCACGATCTAGCTTGATGAGTGTTTCGACTAATAAATCGGCAGTTATACTCGATAAGCGTTCAGCTAAATTAATCGCATGATCAAAGAGTCCAATCGGAGTAGACTGCTTAAGTAACATTGGCCCGGTATCCATTCCCGCATCCATCAACATCGTTGTAATTCCGGTTGACTTCTCACCATTGTAAAGACACCATTGAATGGGGGCAGCACCGCGATACTCCGGTAAAATCGAACCATGACCATTGATACAGCCCAGACGAGGCATTTGTAATATTTCGGGTGATAAAATCTGTCCGTAGGCAACCACAACAAACGCATCAGCTTGGGCTTGTTTGAGGCGGGAAAGGGTTTCTGGATGTTTTTTGATCCGTTTCGGCTGCCAGACGGGTATTTGATGCTCAACCGCCAATGCTTTGACGGGAGAAGGGGTTAACTTACTCCCTCGTCCTCGCCGTTTATCGGGCTGAGTGACAACAGCTAAGACTTCAAATTCGGGGTGATGCAATAATTTTTCTAGACTGGGAACCGCAAATAAGGGAGTTCCAAAAAAGATGATTTTCATGGATAGAGGGAGGTGGGGATGGGTAACGGATGGGTTATCGGTGGGTTTTTTTTGTTAATGCTTTTGGTAACGGATGGGTTATCGGTGAGGAGGTGGGGGAGTCGTGAGGTCAGAGGTTTAGAA
>CAZNCM010000326.1:1870-6046 GCA_964571155.1 uncultured Lyngbya sp.
GCCTATTCCCTGTTCCCTGTTCACTGAGAACTATTTAAGGTGCAATTGCCACTTCTACACGTCGGTTTAGTTGTTTATTGGTGGTTGAATCATTTTCTACGGTGGGCTGACCTTCTCCATAACCAATAGCCACCCAATGATATTCTGAACCGATAGCGGTTGAAAGATAAGCGACAATTGCTTCAGCTTGTTGTAAGGATAGACTGAGATTATCTTGAGCCTTTCCAGTATCATCGGTATGAGCCGCTACCCGTACTGAAGCTCCTTTGTAGTTTTCTAAATCGGCAATTAAGGTATCTAGAATGACACTCGCACCGGGACGTAAACTGTTGGTGTTGGTTTCAAATAAGACATCACTCGGAAGCGTTACCACTAAACCTTGAGAAGCCCGAAAACGGGTTTGTGTTTGAGTCGAAGTCGGTGTTGGGGTGGGGGTGGGAGTTGCAGAATTGGGAACCGTCTGATCGCTTAGAGACAGTTGTCGGTCAACGATTTGTAGACGTTTTTCTAGGGTTTCACTCGGACGACTGATTCCTAATTGTGTTTCTAAGGCGGCGGTACGTCCAATGAGAGTATTAAGTTGTTCTTGGAGTTCTTGCAGTTGGGTTTGGAGTTGTTGACGTTCGCCAGAGGTGAGTTGAACTTGAGGAGTTGTGGGGGAGGGAAAAGAGGGAGTAGACTCCGAAGATGGACTAAGCTGATAACTATTTCCGGTTTCCTGTCCCCTGTCAAACAGTTTTTCGACTAAGGGCGGCTGTAAACGACTACTCGGATAAACTTGAGCGATCGCCATACCAATCACCCAGGCGAAACCACTTCCGACTCCCAATAATAATAGCCGAAATAGAATCGACAGCAAAATTATAGAAATAGGCGGGCGTGGCTTCGGGGGGCGAATTGTTTTGGCTTGGGGAGATTTAGTCATCGATCTATGTTCTGAGTTCAATTCAGGGATAGAGATCAGGGCTGTTTGAGAAGTCCGAAGTGATGAAGTTAGAAGGTAAGCGGTAGGAGGCCAAAGTGAATACTGATCACTGTACCGACCCTGCATCCCCTGCTTCTAACTCCCAACCTCCCCAACCTCCTCACCTCTCAAATTTTAGTCGGACGCGCACACACAGCCGGGGTTCCATCGAACAAACTTAATCAATATTTTCAGTTCGATTTCCGTTTGATCCGGTTAAGTCACCGATACACACCTCTAAAAAAGTTCTACTCGGGACTTATGGAGTCAGAAGCAGAGGAGTCTTGAGTCTTCTTGTTCCAGGGTGTAATATCCAAAATCCCATCCGGATTAAAAATAACCTGATAATCTGCCAGAGGTTCATCAGGGGTTCGACTTCCGACTGGTTTGTACAGAAGTTCTGGTAAGGGTATTTGATCTTCGGTAGCCGGAGTAATCTCATTGACCGCTTTATACCCGACAATCGCACCATCCGGGGCGACGCTAACCCGATAAATTAACGGCTCTGTAAAAGTGGGTAATGTGACCCATTCTCGGTTAATTTCCTCAAATAATAAGGCTTGTAGACGTTCAATTTCAACGGGATCATTAATAGACCCAACAGGGGAGAGGTTAGACTCCAAAGACGGTTCTGGAGTTTCTGTCGGTGGGATCGGCGGATCATCGGAACCGTTAGCTGTAGGTGTTTCGAGAGTTTCTAATTGGCTTTGGGATTGGGGAATAGGTTCTTCTGGGCGACGAACTTCAGGAATTGGCACAAAGAATAAAGCCAGCGCCGCCACGGCTAAACTAGAGATACCAATCGCCGCAGGTAGAGCTTTTTGAGTAATTGGTGTTTCGGCTTTGAGGGTTCGCTTGGAAACAGGACGCAACTGCAATGACAACTCGGGTAGAGTACGCGAGTCTGCAAAAAATTGATCGACGGCTTCTACAAGGTCAAACAGTTGTACCGTACTTAAATCAATTTGTTGGATAGAGGAGTTTGGCGTGGAAGAGTCTTGAACTTCTCCGGTTTTCTGGTCATTAACCACTAACCGATGCTTATTTTCATCAAGTCGTTGCATTTGAACAATTTCTCGCTGACTCTCGACAGACTCCAGAGAAGAAATCCCACTGAGAAAGCTTTGAGCATATAGACTAACTTGTTGAACCAAACTCTCAAAAAAATCTCGTCCACCGGTTAGGGGTTGAGGATGACCCACAAAATGACATTCTGCATTCATCAGCAACGAAAGCAAGGGGCGTTTGTCATTCGGGTTGCTATTGGCATCACTTAACCCTTGCAAAATCAGTTTACAGTTGGGCAAACTGTACTGGCGTTCGATCGTCATTCTACTTCTCCATCAAACAAACTAATCCAAAATCTCTGCATTCCGTTTGTACCCGTACAAAACAGCAACTTCCTCAACAAGTCCATTGCCAGTTCATTTAACTTCTCATCTGAACTATAAACCATCACTCCGGCTCGACGAGGATTCATCCGACTGCGGAAGTGGGCGCGGAAACGTTCGAGATAACTTGATAATTGTAAATGCTGGTCGAGGGGCATTTGTTTTTTTTGCATTTGTTCGTAGTCCATCAATAACTGACGATTGCGAACGGTTAATCTCCGGCCTAAATTTGAGATAATTACGACTAATGCTTTGGCTTCTATCAGACTGAGAGGGCGTCGCTGACTATTACGGCGTAGGGGGTTTGTACTGCGAAGTTGCCATAAGATCACCCGATTTTTAATAATATCTTGCAGGTCAAGTTGGGACACCAATGCCAGCATATGTTCAGAACCGCCAAGATATAATGCTTCAATCGCCAATAACATCAGGTCGATTTGTAAACGGGTACGACGGGGACATCCCTTATCGGAGAGAGGAAAATCCGGTAGGCTGTCCAAAATGATGGGGTTGGTTGTGGTGGTGGTACTTTCTACTTGCATTTACACTTACGGTTAACGGAATTCACGACGGACAGGAAATATTGAAAAGAATATAACTGCTCAGAACAGGACTTCGTTTAGGGATACCCGCAATTTTTAGAATCCATATCTAATACAAATTGATCGCGATCAACTCAATTATGAGATTTTTTGGGCAATTTCTCCGATAATCAGGAGACAAAAGGAATGATCAGATCAGCAATCTAAACTGAATCACCCTGTAACCTTCTAGTGTAGGATTTTTGAGGCAACGAAATCGCCTGCTCGTTGGCCTCCATAACCCTAATAATGAGGGTACGGCTTTCCAAAATCGAGCCGAAAACCCCACGAGAACAAACTGTGGGAGTATCAACCCTAACACTTTATGGATCTCAAGTCTCTGATTCGTGATATTCCAGATTTTCCTCAGCCCGGTATCGTCTTCCGGGATATTACAACTTTGTTGTCTGATGCGAAAGGGTTACGCTATACCATTGACCAACTTAGCGAAAAATGTGCTGCTCTGTCTCCAGATTATATTGTCGGAATGGAGTCTCGCGGCTTTTTATTTGGTGTTCCTCTGGCTTATCAGTTGGGGATTGGCTTTATCCCGGTTCGTAAACCGAAAAAATTACCCGCCCCTGTCTATGCGGTTGAATATCAGCTAGAGTATGGCAAAGATTGCCTGGAAATGCACCAAGATGCAATGTCTTCTGGGAGTCGAGTGTTAATTGTTGATGATTTGATTGCGACAGGCGGAACCGCCCAAGCAACCGCTCAATTGGTCGAAAAAGCGGGCTGTGAATTGGTGGGTTATGCTTTTGTGATCGAATTAATTGCTTTGGCTGGACGAAAAAATTTACCCGATGTACCGATTGTAACTTTATTACAATACGAATAGTCAAGGGTAAAAATCTGATGACTCCTCAATGATCAGTGAGTGATTTGAGGTTTTTAAATAGGCGTTGTCCGCAACGTCTTTCCTGCGCTCTTTTTAACTGAATAATTGCAATGACCAGTGAAACTTTTACTCAAGTCGGAAAACAGTTTTGGAATTCTTTGCTTTCGATCTTTGCTAATGAAACGTTTGCTTATATTGTCAAGCGTCTTTTACAAGCCGCGATTACACTCTTTTTAGCCTCTGCTCTTTGTTTTACCATTACTCAGCTTGCACCGGGAAATTTTTTAGATAAATATCAAGATATGCCGCAAATTTCCCCGGAAACCATTGCCCAACTCCGAGAAGAATTTGGCTTGGATAAATCTCCGATTCAACAATATTGGATTTGGTTAAACCAAA
>CAZNCM010000326.1:6056-6730 GCA_964571155.1 uncultured Lyngbya sp.
TTGGGTTTAGTTTTGAGAACCGTCGCCCGGTCGCCGAATTACTTTGGGAGCGAGTTCCGGCAACTTTATTACTAGCGATTTCTTCTCTAATTATTACGTGGGCGATTGCGATTCCTCTAGGGATTATTGCCGCAGTTAATCAAAATAAAAGGCTAGATCGGGTTTTACAAGTCTTAAGTTACACCGGTAAAGGGTTCCCCGCTTTTATCACCGCTTTATTGTTACTCTATCTGGCTCAAACAACGTCTCCCTTATTTCCGGTGGGGGGAATGACCAGTATTGATTTTCCTGATCTTTCTTTGGGCGGTAAAATTGTGGATATAGCCTGGCATATGATCTTACCCACGATTGCTTTAAGTATTACCAGTTTTGCAGGTTTACAACGGTTAATGCGGGGACAATTATTGGATGTTTTACGTCAAGATTATATTCAAACTGCACGAGCAAAAGGACTTCCAGAAAATAGAGTTATTTATGTTCACGCTTTGCGAAATGCGGTTAATCCTTTAATTACTTTACTGGGTTTTGAGTTTGCGGGTTTATTGGGAGGTGCTTTTATTACCGAAAACTTTTTTAATTGGCCGGGACTCGGTAAACTGGTTTTGCAAGCCGTTCGACAGCAAGATTTGTATTTGGTTATGGCGAGTTTGATGCTCGGGGCTGTAATGTTGATT
>CAZNCM010000327.1:0-305 GCA_964571155.1 uncultured Lyngbya sp.
GTTTTAACCCTGGAAAATAAAGGTGTTCCCCGTTTGGGAAATCCGGTGAGTCGAGGCGATCATTTACTAACGATCTCTGTTGAAATTCCGACTCGGATCACCGCTAAAGAACGAGAACTCTTAGAAGAACTGGCGAAAATTCATGGTGAACGGACTGGAAAAGGAGGCTTAGAAGGCTTTCTTGGGAATCTATTTCACCAAAAATGATCCGTGAACAAACCTGTAACTTCACAAAAGACTGCACAATTGTTTTGATGCTGAACCGAAAACTAACATGACCCATTCCACGACTTCTACACCTGATG
>CAZNCM010000327.1:330-6687 GCA_964571155.1 uncultured Lyngbya sp.
TTTGCGAGGGACTCCTTGCCCTCTCAATTTCGTGAGAACTAAATTAAAACTAGAACAAATGGCTCCGGGGTCACTGTTAGAGGTTTGGCTTGACTCTGGTGAACCGATTGAACAAGTTCCCGATAGCTTGATGATGGAAGGCTA
This sequence comes from uncultured Lyngbya sp., assembly GCA_964571155.1. Classification (GTDB taxonomy): domain Bacteria; phylum Cyanobacteriota; class Cyanobacteriia; order Cyanobacteriales; family Microcoleaceae; genus Capilliphycus. The sequence goes on from CAZNCM010000327.1 coordinate 475, forward strand.
CCAGATAGAACAAATTGAAGATCGATCCGGTTTCTTTGCGATTCAAGTTCGTCGCCCACAAACTCCAGTATGAGTTTAGTTGAGCCGGATCACGTTGTCAACCGAGAGGCTCATCAAGTGATGGGAACTGTGGTCGCTGTACAGGCGAACTTTTATCATGTGCAGTTAACACCTACATCTTTAAGCTTACCGGAAGCCCAAGGATTTACTGAGCCTTTTTTGCTGTGTACTCGCCGCACTCGCTTGAAAAAAATTGGTCAGAAGGTGATGGTCGGCGATCGCGTGATTATTGAAGAACCAGACTGGACAGGGGGGCGAGGGGCGATCGCAGAGGTGCTTCCTCGTCAAACCGAACTGACTCGTCCTCCAATTGCCAATGCTGACCAAATTTTACTGGTGTTTGCGGTTGCAGAACCGGATCTCGATCCGCAAGCTTTGAGTCGATTTTTAGTCAAAGCCGAATCAACGGGGTTAGAAGTTTGTTTGTGTTTAAATAAGTGCGATTTAATCACTTCCGAACAGTTACAATATTGGCGTGAACGCTTATCAAGTTGGGGTTATCAGCCCTTTTTTATTAGTGTTTATCAAGGCTTAGAATTTATTCTAGACCATAAAAATGAGATCCAAAAGTATTCAATTTCTGATTTCAAATTAACGGTTAATCATTCTTTTATTGATCAGCTACAAGACAAAATAACGGTCATTTGTGGGCCGTCTGGAGTCGGAAAATCAAGTTTAATTAACTTATTAATTCCTGATATTGATTTGCGAGTCGGAGCGGTTTCCGGGAAGTTAGGACGGGGAAGACATACGACTCGACACGTTGAATTATTTGAACTTCCCTCGAAAGGATTATTAGCCGATACTCCGGGGTTTAATCAACCGCTATTAGACTGTGAACCCCAAGAATTAGCAGATTATTTTCCCGAAGCCAGACAAAGATTAGCAACCGGAAATTGTCAATTTAGTGATTGTTTACATCGAGACGAACCCAATTGTGTTGTCAGAGAAGATTGGGAACGTTATTCATTTTATCTTGATTTTTTAGCCGAAGCAATCAAACGTCAAGAAGCACTACAACAACAACCGGATGCAGAATCGAGTTTTAAATCAAAAACAAAATCGGGTGGAAAGCAACAAGACGAACCGATGTTAGAAAGTAAAAAATATCGTCGAGATTCTCGTAGATTTCAACATCAAACCTTACAAGATCTTTGTGAAGAAATGGAAGATATTTAATAAAAATTAATAATTTTATAGTTATTTTTACTCAAGATGTCCAGCTTCTTAGAGAAACCCAATTTTTAGCCCGATCACTTAGAAGTTGCACCTTTCAAAAAGTAGAATATAATTGAATTGTAGGTAGATACAGGCTAAGAAACCATCTTAATAGGAATAATTATTGGAAGACTCAATGTTAGCACTTCCGAAGGGTTATGACTGACAATCAAAGATTGAGAAAAACTAATCTGTCTGTAGAAAATAATCCTTTCTAGATCAGGGTTTACATCCGTATAAAATTAATGAGTAAATAGGATTTGATTAACGTTTAATTTTCCTAAAATAAGGAAAAAAGTCATTATGATCCCTCTAAATCTTTTGTCGAAAGATGTTGATAAAACTTGGAATCAACAAAGTATTAGTCGTCGGTTTAAAATAGCATCCGTTACCCTATTAGGGTTGGTAACTGGAGTAACGTTAACCAGTCTGATATCGCTTCATTTTGTACGTCAGAAAACTGAATTAACAATGTTGAAGTGTGTTGAACTCCAACAGTTAGTTTTTAAGATGAATCAAGAGTTAGAAGAAACAAATGAGCTTGAACAAGGTTTTTTTCAGGAAATTCTAACTTTAGGGGTTGAACGTGCTCGTCAAAATCATCTCAAAGATCACGACAACAATATTGCTCGGATTCAGAACATTAGTCAACAAATTAGCCAGTTGATTAAGGAACAAAATTCAAGTCGAAATTTACATAAAAGTCACGACGATTTATTAGCATACAATCAAGCAATTGAGCAGTATAATACTGAATTCAAGCAAGCTGATAATATAGCAGAAGAATTAGGAAATAAAAATATTGGTTTGATTACAGAAAATCAGGAAATACTTCAGCTTTTGCATGAAAATATAAAATATACAGAGAATATTGATGTGATCGAACTCTACCATGATTTAATTGCGAGCGCACAAGCTTACTTTTTAACTCGTAAACCGATAGAACAACAAAATCTCAATCTCATTCTTAATCAATTAAAAGAATCAATTGAACAGGATGTATACCTGACTGCTGATGAAACAGAACAAGCCCTAGACTATCTATCTCGCTCTAAATTATATTTCCAAAAAATTAGTTTATTAGAAAATAATATTAATCAAATTAGTGAACGGTTTGAAAAAGAAAGTGAAGTGATTTCTAATCAATTAATCTCTCTGTCGAATGAAGAGATACAATTTGCTCATCAAGAAATTAAAATAACTTCTCAGCAAATGACTTTTGTTTTACTGAGTTCTGTCATTGCTATGGTGACTTTATCGGTTGTCATTTGGCGCTCATTTCAGTCGGCTTTAAAACAGTTAGAAGTTGAACAGGAAAAGTCAGAACGTTTATTATTGAATATTTTACCAGAATCCATTGCTTTGCGTTTAAAAAATAAACCTGAAACGATTGCTGATAATTTTGAAGAGGTGACAGTTTTATTTGCTGATATTGCGGGCTTTACTCAGCTTTCAGCTAAAATATCTCCGACAGAATTAGTCAATCTTCTCAATGAAATATTCTCAGAATTTGATCAAATAACAACTCAAAATAAATTAGAAAAAATTAAGACGATTGGAGATGCTTATTTGGTTGTCGGTGGCTTACCCAAACCTCGCAGAGATCATGCAGAAGCGATTGCAAAATCAGCTTTAGAAATGCAAAATAAATTAACTGAATTCAATCAAAAACACGATCACAATCTTCAATTAAGAATTGGTATTAATACTGGGCCAGTCGTTGCGGGAGTGATTGGTGCGAAAAAGTTTATTTATGATCTGTGGGGTGATACAGTGAATATAGCGAGTCGGATGGAATCTCATGGAATCATCGGTGAAATTCAAGTAACTGAAGCCACATATCAACGATTACAAGACAAATATAAATTTGAAAAACGGGGCTTGATTAACGTTAAAGGAAAAGGAGAAATGAGTACATATTTGCTTAAAGGAACAGCATGAATTTAAAAACTTAATAAAATATTATTTTAACCTTGTTTTATTGATTATAGATAGTTTATTATGCTATGTAGGTGATTTCCGTAGCCATTTTGAACCAGAATGGAACACAAAAAACGGCTTAAACATGGATCAAAAACTTTTCTATCTCTCCTCCTGATCAGTGGCGATGACGTGAATATCAATATCGGGAAGCGATCGCATTAAACGCTGAATAATTGAGCCTTTAAAGAACAATTGCCAGCGAGAACGATGGGTTTCGCCGACGACAATTTGAGTAATGCGTTGGCTGCGGGCGACTTCTATAATTGTATCTAAAACATTGGGCGATCGCAGTTGGATAAATTCTCCGTTAAATTCTTTACAAAGTCGCTCGCAGGTTTCGACATGAAGGCTATCTTCTCTCGATAAAAATTGGTTGGGATTATCAACAAATAAAGCGTATAATTTGGCGTTCATGTAGTTGGAAACTCTTGCGCCCCGCCGCAAAAGTCTGATAGAATTGGGATAGGTGGAAATACAAACTAAAACCCGTTCGCGGATATTACAATAATTTGATTCGCTAACATTGCCACTTTCTTCCAGATTATCTGCAACTTCTCGCAGCGCCAACTCCCGCAACGCGGTTAAATTTCGCCGTTTAAAAAAGCTATTTAGGGCTTGATCGATTTTATTGGGAGCATAAATTTTTCCTTCTTGTAAGCGTTCTTGTAGCGTTTCTGGGGTAACATCAACGACAACCACTTCATCGGCTTCATCCAACACAGAATCAGGAATTCGTTCTCGAACCACAACTCCCGAAATGCGAAAGACCAAATCATTTAAACTTTCGAGGTGTTGAATATTAACCGTTGAGAAAACATCAATCCCTGCGGCGAGAATTTGTTCCACATCTTGATAGCGTTTGACAAACTTTGAACCGGGAATATTGGTGTGAGCGAGTTCATCGACCAACACCAGTTGAGGCCGTCTTTCTATTATCCCATTGGCATCCATTTCTGTCAAGTTTCGATGGGATAAAATCACATTTTTGCGGGGAATTAATTCCAACCCCATCGCTTTGTTAGCGGTTTCTTCCCGTCCGTGGGTTTCTAACAGTCCGATAACCACATCTATTCCATCTCGTTTGAGAATTTGGGCTTCTTCTAACATCCGGTAAGTTTTACCGACACCGGGCGCCATTCCAATAAAAATTTTGTGTTTTCCGCGACGAAGTGACACTTTATTTTTTCCTGTAACTGAAGAATTAACGGTTTGAAAAATTGCGTTGGATTTAATCATTTTTATTTTTCTGATAAACCGGGTTTCTCAACGAAAAATCTAGACAAGCTTATAGAAGTTGCAAGAAACCCGGTTTATGATAGTACATCAAAATAAATTTCTGATAAACCGGGTTTCTCTAGGAAAAAGCCAGCTTATAGAAGTTGCAAGAAACCCGGTTTATGATAGTGAATAAACCGATGTAAATTTGATGCGCCCCTATCGCGATAATTGAATTAACTCAGTTGGTTTAAAGCCAAATTCAACTTGAGGACATTAACGCCCGGTTCTCCGAAAATTCCGAGAAAGCGTCCGTCGGTATTTTCAACAATTAATTCTTGAATTTGTTCGGGAGAAATTGAGCGGGCTTGTGCGACCCTTGCAACTTGAACTTGAGCCGCTTCCGGGGTAATATGAGGGTCTAAACCGGAACCGGAAGCATAAACTAAATCAGCAGTGGGTTCAATTCCGGCTTGTTGAAGTCGGGTTGTTTCCTGTTGAATACGGGTGATTAAATCGGGATTAGTTGGAGCGAGATTACTGGCGCCTGAAATTCCTGTGGGGGCGCTATCTTCTCCCTGACTATAATTAACGGTACTCGGACGGGTCCAAAAATAGCGCTCGGAGGTGAAAGATTGACCAATTAAAGCGGAACCAATAAGTTCACCTTCGGCGTTTGTAATTAAACTTCCGTTGGCTTGATAGGGAAAAGCAACTTGACCGATAATTAGGAGTAAAACCGGATAAAAAATGGCGGTGATTACCCACAAAATAAACGTGTTCCGAACTCCAATCATTAATTCTGAAATCATGTTTTTGAATCCTATTAGGTTAACAAGTTTGAAATTGAGATTTAAGCGAAATTAAAAAGTTTGTGTTTTTGGGTTTGATGGCGTCGCAGTCTCCGAATATTTTTAAAGCGGGTGATGCGACTGGGGAAATAATGTTTTGAGGTGAGAGTCTGTTCAAAAGGAATAGCATTTTCAACGGATAAGCTTGGGGAAGCGATAGCGGAATCGTTCATCGGTTCAACAAACGCCAATTGACCGATTGTTAACAGACTCAATGGATAGAGAATGAACAGAAGAATTCCCCGGATTAAAGTATCGCGAATTCTGATGATAAATTGTTGAATCATGGGATTGACTCCTTTTCAACGAACGAAGATTGGTTGTTAGAGATAAATTTCAGGTGCGTAAAACTGTTTTACTCTTAATTCGTGAGAAAAAAATGTATGATTTTACGCACTCTACAACCAACAACATTTAAGGTTAGCCTTGGTTTAAATATTGTTTGGGTTTTTGACGGCGTTCGATACGGCGTTTTCTGACGTCGGACAGTCGGCGTTTGAACCGGGAAAAACGGATAACTTCGCGAAGTTCTAGAAGTAATTGTCTCAGCATGATTAAAACCTCTCGGGTTGAACAATGACAACAAATAGATAAACGGCTAGTCCGATAACGACTAATCCTAAAAGTCCCAAAGTGTAGGCGGAAGTTTTAGCAATATTGTTGTTGGTCGCCGCATAAACTAAGGGTGCGAGAACCACATTGAAACAGAGCGCCAAAAACAGACTTAGGGAGAGTTTTCGATAAACAAATCGACCCCAAATTAAATCGCAGGTTTCCCAAAAAGAATTCAGTTTCATTGTTTCTATGGGCGTTCTGGTTTGCGCCCTGATAAATGTACAAATCCGAGGTCAAAGCTAAAAACCCGGTTTCTGTAACAATACAAATC
>CAZNCM010000328.1:0-1580 GCA_964571155.1 uncultured Lyngbya sp.
ATTTCCCTGTCTGAGTAAAGATTCTGCTGACGTCAAACGTTCAGCTTTCATAATATACTCGTTACCAAGTACCTGTCTGTAGGTGGCCCGAAAAATAGCTTGTAGATCGCTTTCTGTCCAATCTGGACGCAATTCTACTTTTGTGCCATCAAACGCATCTAAGCCTAATCGTCCCGCAGCTTGTAAATTGGCGGGTACTAATAATGTTGTCATCGCTACCTCATCGACACATAATAAACCGAATCCCGTATTCTTCAATTAATATTTAATTTATCAAAGAAAAATACGAGGAAAAACTCATAGCTATTTGCGTTCCGTTAGATAAGACTACCGAGAATCACAAAAAGGTTTTAAAAGTTGCTTGTTTTATTCAGCTCTCTATCTAATAAGATGCCTGGAGCGTTAAATAACTGCTAACTCAACAAACTTCTGCCGTTAGCTAACAGCTATCTATCGTTCCAGGCAACAAACCGCTGACTAGCTAAGAGCGTTGATGGCGTAGTCGAGGTAAGAATTTGCTTCAACAGCAGGATCGCCGCTTAAGCCATGATTGGCTTTGATGTGCTTGAGAGCTTCGATGTACCAGCTCGGAGACAATTCAAAAGTCCGGTTGATTTCATCGATACCTGCAATCAGGTACTCATCCATGGGACCAGTACCACCTGCAATTAAGCAGTAGGTAACCATCCGCAGGTAGTAACCGATGTCACGAGCGCACTTATCTTTACCGCGTTGGTCTGCCGCATAGTTCGGTCCCTGCATTTGAGTGGTGTAGGGGAACTTGGAATAAACGGCTTGAGCTGCACCGTTGATCAAACCATCAGCTTTGGAAGTTAAAGCTTTAGCGGCTTCTAAACCGGCTTGGGCTTGACGGAAACGTCCGAAAGCAACTTGCATTTCAGTGCTGCTCAGGAAACGACCCTGAGAATCTGCGGTGGTGACAGCTTCGGTTAAAGGAGTCTTCATGCTTCTAATCTCTTCTGGTTAGGTGTACAGAGTTTTTTGAATGAGTTGAGTGCGAGCCATACAAATGCGACTTAAGCGCAGTTGGTCAGAATCAGTTCAGTCGGCAGAAATTTAGCCTACTGCTGCCGCAGCACGATCAAAGTAGCCAGCGATTTCAGATTGCAGAGCGTTGCAATCACCTTGAGTAATACCACTGGGGTCCATAACGATTGCTAAAGCCGCTTCTTTCATTTTTTGAACGCCTGCTGCAACAGAAGCGCCAGGAGTACCCAGAGCTTGATAAGTTTCACGCAGACCATTCAAGCAACGATCATCAAGAACGCTAGGATCACCTGCGAAGATTGCATAAGTGATGTAGCGCAGGATGATTTCCATATCGCGCAAGCAAGCAGCCATCCGACGGCTAGTATAAGCATTTCCACCGGGTTGGATCAGTTGGGGCTGTTCAGCGAACAAAGAACGAGCCGCGTTAGCAACGATGCTGGAACCGTTGCTTGTGATCCGGTTAACGGAATCAAGACGCTTGTTGCCGTTAGCAACCATTTGGCTGAGAGCGTCGATTTGAGAAGTGCTCAACATTTCGCCGCGTGCGTCTGCTTGAGAAACGACCTTGG
>CAZNCM010000328.1:1590-2765 GCA_964571155.1 uncultured Lyngbya sp.
CTTGGTGAAGGCATCAAACATGGATTAAATCTCCTACTCGATTGGTTTGAGTTTACTTTTGGTTCTCAATGCTTGAGAGTTCCAAATCTTTGCCAACTTTATAGTTGTTGGATTAAAGATTGGAGATAACAACCCGTTATAAATTGGATTGTCATTATCCTCTGGGGTGGCTTGTGAATTTCCGGTTGCCCGGATCACAAAATCTTCACCTTGAGGAATCTTAGAAAATTTTACACGATTTATGAGAGAAATTTAAACTTTCTTAATGAACAGACTCTTTGATTAATGTTTGTCTGTTATCGTTCTCCCTCAGCTATCAGTTATACAATGGAGTCAGCGTTTGTTGCATTAAAAATTATTAACGACGTTGGCTTGAAATATTACAAAGCGTTAAGATATTTCTCCAACATTGATTAATCCTGTTAAGACTTCCGTATTTTGGCTTTTAGTAAGAAATACCTAGTAGCGAATTCGAGGATCAACGTAAGCATTCAAAATATCTATCCCTATACTGGCGATCGCCACGATTGCCGCAAAAAACACCACAATTCCCTGTACTGTCGGATAATCGCGCACTGTAATGGCTTCGTAGAGTCGATTGGCAAGTCCCGGCCAGGAAAACGTAACTTCTGTTAAAATCGCACCACCCAGGAGTGCAGCCAATGTTAGCCCCAACACGGTAATCACCGGAATCAGAGCATTTTTCAAGGCATGAGCGATTAAAATCTGTCTCTCTGGAATTCCTCGCGCCCTCGCCGCTTCCACATAATCAGCTTGCAAAGTCTGACGCAAATTTACCCGTACAATCCGCTCAAAAATCCCACTGAGCAGTAACCCCAACGTCAAACAAGGCAGACACAAATAGTAAAGCGCCGTTAAAAACTGCCCAATACTTCCCGTTAACAAACTATCGAGGGTATAAAGCCCGGTAAACTGCGGGGGTGGAGTCATACTCACCGGGAAACGAGTTCCGAGGGGAAACCAGCCTAACTGTACGGCAAAGATGAGCTGAAACACCATTCCGGCCCAAAATGCCGGGACTGAATAAGTAATTATACCAAATAACCGTCCGACTGTATCCCAAACGGTATTCGGGTGAGAGGCAGCCATCGCTCCCACACTCACCCCAATGCTCAAAGCCACCAACAGACTGAACACCGCCAGTTCTACCGTTG
>CAZNCM010000328.1:2775-6669 GCA_964571155.1 uncultured Lyngbya sp.
AAATAGTCTAAGATAATTTCCCAAACTGACTGTCCTCGACTGGTGAGCGAAGTCCCCAAATCGAATTGGAGTAAATTTCCCATATAGTCGAGGTATTGCTGGAGGAGAGAACCATCTAACCCCAATTGCGATCGCAATGCTTCTTTTGCACTAGCCGGGGCGCGAGGGCCAAGAATCGCATCTACCGGATCGCCTGGAGTTGCTCGGAGTAACAAAAACACAACGGTTGTAATTGTCCAAAGCATCAGAGGTGCTAAAAGTAGACGAATCAGGACGTAATATTGTAGGGCTTTAGAACGAGACATGACACCTCATACAGTTAACAGTTTTTACAGTTATTAGTTAACAGTAATCAGTGATCCCTTTTTACAGTTTCTTGCATTCACCACAAAAATTATTTTTTGTCAAGAGGCGGGTTTTGGTCTTTTGCTTTGGCCTTGAAAATTCGTGCGTCGGGGTTGTATATTTTTGGTCAGAAAATCCTGATATTTAACGAGAGAATCAGGGCTTTAGACTCGATTTTGACGACTAGACACAATAACCCCTTGGGAGGTGTTTTTATGAGCATACCAGAACCCCTATATTTTCGTCAACTTTTTAAGAACTTTTCTCAATATAAAATCTGATTTTTGACCTAAAGTTTTGATTTTTCAAAGGGTTCGCGGTTTTGAATTAGATAAACTTATTATTTTCGGGGGAAAGTGTCCCGGTTGAGGGCTGTGGGTGGAAGTCTATTTTGATCGTCTAATTTAATAGTGGAGGAAAATTAGCTTGATATCGCTTGTTTGTGCTATCAGCTCCCAAAGCCAATTTCATTGTTTTGACTTCCTTTTGCTGTTAAATACGGATAATTGGGCTTTTTTAAGGCTGGTCACTCCGTCAGCAGATCGGGTCTATATAAGTTTGTTGACAGGATTATCTTGGTATTTGGCGATCGCAGTGTCGAGGGATGCGATTAATTTGTCCTTATCCATAGAAATCTCCACAGGGATTACTCTCTTTGTTTATAACCGATTGAGTTTCCCTTTTCGATATCAAAGTGTTACAAGCTTTTTCATTCTCGTAAACAATCTCCAAAAATCTAAATAACCAACCGGATCGTAAATTTTGGGATAATTTCTTCAAACTCTCTTGATCAGGGAAATTGAAAATTTAACGGACTACCATTGGGTACAACTTTCCCCGTCTGTCAAGGCAAGATCAATTGGGGATTTCTTATATATATATGTCGGCACAGATTCCCATTGTTAAATCATAAGTCAAGTTGGGTCATTTGTCAATGGGAAATCGGGGAAATTTTGCCCTAATTTTTTCACAAAGAACAAGAACTGAAGAGGGGGGGAATGCGATCACTGTTTTGGGAAAAAAGGCGATCGCAGGGGAAAAGAAGGCATTTCTAACTGTTCCGGTGTTCCGATGTTTCGCTTGTTTTACAGTTAAGATTCATGCAACAGTGATTCAAATGTTGTTCGCAGGGATTTAATATCAGCAACCCGAGCGACTAATAGATTATCTTGTCCAGCATCTTCTAAACGAGATTGCCAATAGCGAATACTATCGGAATTATTTACCCAAAATCCAATCACACTATCGACTACCTCATCAAGTTTCCAGTTTTTTTGTTGAGAAACGGTTTCAACCGAGGAAAGAAAAGTATCAAGCTTACATTGATGATGTCCTAAGTATTCTACATTAGGTATTGATTTTTCTTGAAGTTCTTGTTGTTGGTAAAAAAAGGATAGTACGGTCGAAACCCCAACGATATTAAATGCGTATTTCATTCGGGTACTCCAATTTATGATTTGAATTCTTAATCTAGATTATATCCAGTATTACCCTGGGCAATTTGTCAAATGATTAACAATCTCAACTTAATTTAACAAAAGTTTAAGCTCAAGACAGATGAGGAACGAATGCTCTGTGATTTTAAAACTAAAGAAAAAATTAAAAGCTTTCCAAAGATACAATCTATTTTGTATTTTAAGCTTATATTTATCACTGCTGTAAATCAGCCGGAGTATTACAATTAAAAAGCATTGCTGCGGTTGTTGCTTCTAGACTCAGAGGATGAACAGGAACTTGAGATAACCAAGCTTGAAACGACCGTCCTCCCTGGGTAATAAAGCCTTGTAAAGCTGTCAAAGCCGTTCGGCGATAGAACCCACATAACGGTTCCCAACCCGAATCCTGACAGGGAACAACCGCTAATATCGACTCCGAAACTTCAGTTAATTGACTCATCCAACGTTGCAAAATTTCCGGTTGAAGCTGGGGTAAATCGCAAGCCAAAAGCAACACCCACTCTGCATCAATTTGAGTCAATCCATCTGTTAAAGCCACCAACGGGCCTTGACCGATAGGAGAAGACTCCGGTAAAAATTGCACTCGTTCCGAGACAATTTCCTGATACCGTTTAGGCCTTGATGTTAACACATAAACCGATGAACAACAGCAAGTCGCAACCTCACAAACCCGGGTTAATAAAGGTTTTCCTTCCCAGTGAATTAGGGCTTTATCTTGACCCATCCGAGAACTTTTCCCCCCGGCTAGAATTAAAGCAGCGATCGCGGTATTAGACATCGTTTAACGTGCAACAAAACCGATCAAACGGTTTTCGTGTGAGCAGCCCAAGAGGTAAACAGTCCGCCACCAACACCCAATAACGTTAACCCCCAGATATAAGCAGACCAACGATAGTCTTCATCAATCTCCAGAACCATATTTTCCGGATGATCAACAAAGTCGTTAATTTCCGCAACCATATCTTGAGCGTAATGGTGATCGAGGCGATAAAACGGTAAGAAAACTCGACCATTTTCAGTCAACAGTGCCACATAAAACGCACTATAATCTGAATCCGCTAAGTCCTCAATATTCTTCTTGATGATTTGAGCGCCTTGCAAACTCTGAATCGGAATTTCTCTAGACGTTGAACCCAGTAAACCAGATTCTTCTAAGTCACATTTTCCGAGAGCTTCTTCAGTCCGTTCACAAGTTAAATTAACGGTACTGACAAAGCCAATCATCATCAATCCCGGCACAATCGAAAGGCTTAATAAGCCTAACGAAAGAATCGGAATCTGCTTGAACTTTTTGAGGAACTTTTTCGCTAGCATGATTTTCATTGAGTTATCCCTGAATAGCTAGTTGAAGGGTTTCCAGTTTTTCAGCGACCTTGCCCTCAATGAGTAATTGTTGGGCGGTCAATAAACCGGATTCCAAATCAGAAGACACTCCACACTGCCACAGGTAAAATCCCCCATTCCACAGGGCCGCTTGCATCAATTCACAGGCTTTTCCCTCCAAAACCGCTTGTATATCAGTCAGTAGCTGAGTTAAGCTTTCTAGCTGGACTTCCTTTCCGGCAAATCCGTACTCATCGGGATGCAATAGCAACCGTTCGAGATCAGAATCTTCGACAGAGGGATCACAAGATTGATGTACACCAATAATGCAAGTGCGATCGCGCGGTAAATCACAACTTCCTTCTAAACCTTTGACAGTGATAAACTGAGTCATTCCTCGCCATTTGAACGTTTCCCGAAATAAGAGTTCGGTGGGAGGATGAACGTATCCACAAGCCAGAGTTGCCACTCCTGCATAGGGACACCACATCAATTCCATCGTTGCCAGAGGCGGACGCTTGCCAATTTCCCGACGATAGGGAACCAAAGCGGCTGCTTCCGGAAAATGAGCGGGAAGATAGACAAACCCTAAATGAGTGGTCTCTAGAACCTGTTGAACCTCTTGGAGGGTTAGCGTTGTCCAGTCCACTCCCAACCGTTGCCAAATTTCAGTGAGGGTAATCCCTTCTTTGGTTGGCATGGTATCCCCCCCGTGTAATATCACCGGAACGCCTGCTGTTGCCACAATTAACGCGGTTAAAGGAGTAAC
>CAZNCM010000329.1:0-5829 GCA_964571155.1 uncultured Lyngbya sp.
AATTTATGTTCTCGCCCAAGCGTTGATTTTTGCACCTTTGCTTTACATCGCGGCTTATTTTTCTGACCCAACGGTTCTCCCCACCGCAGCGATTTTAACGTTGTTGCTGTTTGCTGGCTTAACTGCGGTTGCTCTCACGACAAAAACAGATTTTACCTTTTTGGGTGGAATCCTGAAAATAGGCGGCTTTGTGGCGCTGGGATTAATCTTATGTAGCGTTCTTTTCGGCTTTACTTTGGGGCTGTTATTTTCTGTCGTAATGGTTGTCTTTGCTTCGGCGGCGATTTTGTATGATACCTCAAAAATCATGCGCCATTACTCGAAAGAACATTATGTGGCAGCTTCTTTAGAACTGTTTGCGTCTGTGGCGTTGCTGTTCTGGTATGTGTTGCGGATTGTCATGTCTGTCTCGCGGCGCTAAAAACGGCGGAAGCAGGGAGGATGGGGGAGAGAGTTTGTTGATCTCCCCCTCTCCCCATTTTGTGAATGGTTAGGCTAAAACGGGTTGCTTTTCTGGCCAACGTTTAACCGCTTTTCCAATCACTGCCATTTCTTCCATCAAACGGTCAAACCGTTCTGGGGTCAAAGATTGTGGCCCGTCAGAAAGGGCTTTTGCGGGGTTGGGATGAACTTCTATCATCAACGCATCGGTTCCCGCCGCGACTGCCGCTAAAGCCATTGTCGGAACGTATTCGGCTAAACCGGTACCATGACTGGGATCAATCATAATCGGTAAGTGAGTCAGCGATCGCAAGACCGGAATCACAGACAAGTCTAGAGTATTGCGAGTATAGCGACGATCAAAGGTACGAATTCCCCGTTCACAAAGGATGACATTCGGATTTCCCGCCGCTAAGATATATTCGGCTGCCATAATCCATTCTTCAATGGTGGCGGACATTCCCCGCTTCAACAAGACTGGCTTATCTTGAGCGCCGACTTTTTTGAGGAGAGGGAAGTTTTGCATATTGCGGGCGCCAATTTGGATGACATCTGCAACGTTCCCGAGTACCTCTAGGTCTTCAGAGTCCATGAGTTCGGTAATGATCCCTAAGCCGGTTTCTTCTCGGGCTGCGGCTAATAGATGTAATGCACTTTCTCCGTGTCCTTGGAAGGCGTAGGGAGAGGTACGAGGTTTGTAGGCGCCTCCGCGAAGAAACTGTGCGCCTGCGGCTTTAACTCGTTTGGCGGTTTCGACAATCATTTCTTCGTTTTCGACTGAACAAGGGCCTGCCGTAATCACGAGGGGATGATGTTCACCAAAATAAACGGTACCTGAGGGGGTCGGAACGGCCACTTCGCTGGCTTCTCCGTGACGATATTCCCGACAAGCTCGTTTAAAGGGTTTTTCAACCCGCAGCACTTCTTCAATGAAAGGACTGATTTCTTGGAGTTGTAAGGGGTCTAGGTCTGCGGTTTCTCCGACTAAACCGATGACGACCTTATGCTGACCGACTATTTTTTCGGGGGTAACATTCCAAGTGGTCTGCAACTCGTCCGTTAAGCGTTCTATTTCGGCTTCGGGTGAGCCGACTTTCATTACAATAATCATTTATTCCTATTATTCCTATAGGGTCTGTGTTTGATTTGAGTTGGGGATTGGGCGTGGGGAATTCTAAACGCTCTCGTCACCCTCCCACTGCTGTCATAAAGATCACTTTAACCTATGACCCACACCTTAATTTTTCCGTTTTTAATTCTTAATTTTTGCTCTACTTTCTCGTCGAGCTTCTTTCCAGGCTTGTACGGTGCGTCCTAAATTCAGTTTAAATTCTTGCCAACCGACAAGACTTCCCGTTTTGTCTTCATCCCAAGAGGTGGAGAAAATTCCATAACTCAATCCCAGAACGCTTAAGCCAAAACAACCCAGACTCGCTAAGAAAACGGCAGTGTTCGGAAGAATAAACACTTCATTAACAATAATAAAGTAACTCCCAACAAAGATACTGATTGCCATAAATAGCGGTACACCTGATAATATCGCCATCCGAGACAACATTCGCTGACTAACCACTTCGGGGATAGCGGCTTCTTCGCGCTGGGTAGACCGTTTGGAGGCGGGTTGGGCTGATTTTTTCTCCCCTGACTTGCGAGTTGCACGCACAGGGGGTTTGTCGGTTGTTTCCGGTTCGGCTGGCTGAGATTGAGTTTTTGACGCTTTTTTCCGGCTTTTTGCGGGTTCAAAGGGCAGGGGTTGGCGTGGGCGTTCGGACGACATGGTAATATTTGCTCTGAGTGAGGGATTGACGGCGTACACGTACAGGCTTCAAGAGCTTCGGGCTTTTATCCCCGAATTCCCAAACGTTGAATGAGGGCGCGATATTTATCGTTGTCTTTGTTGCGAATGTAGGCGAGTAGACGCTTACGATGTCCGATCATTTTCAAGAGTCCTCGGGTTGAGGAATAGTCTTTTTTGTTTTTTTTGAGGTGGGCGCTCAGTTGGTTGATGCGTTCGGTGAGCATGGCAACTTGTACTTCCGGTGATCCGGTATCAGTCTCGTGAACTTGGTGTTCGGTGATGATTTGTTGTTTCTGTTCTTGGGTCAGACTCATGGCTTGAAATTGGGTTTAGTTTCTAAAATTTCCACAATTGTTAATCGTATCATATTTCTCTTGGGGGTGAGCTAATCCTGAAGCGGCTTCAAGGTTTCAGGAGATGAGGGGGAGATGCTTGCCTTTTGATCTGACAACCTCGGGAGGATGTCGTCAGGCGCGATCGCAGCTTATACTATACTGGCTGTAGTTGCCTAGCATTGCAATAATATCGTGTTCACACCCATTCACTCGGGAATCGAGTCCGAAGCAGGCTCCGTCGTTTTACGGCGGAGTACCGATGACCTGAACTGAGAAGATGTCAAAGCAAGTGGCGTGAACAAACACATTTTTGGGTTTCGGGTGTATCTGTTTGGTTTTGTTATAACTCTCTTTCTTTATGGTTGATTTAAAGTTGAATTATTTGTCAAGTTATTTATTGATTGCATTTGAACAAAGCATTGATCTGGGAATTTGGATCGGAGCTGGAATTATGGCTTTAGTCGGTATTTTTGCGCTCAAAAACTTAATTCAAAATAAAATCATTAATCGCTTTTTTTCGCCAGAAAAATTAGAGCTTTACAAACAGATTTTCAATCCTTACCAATCCCTAATTTTAACAGTAGTAGGATTGGCAGGGGCGGAATTTTTTCTATTATCAATACCGCTTTCAAAATCTCTGTCGAGTCTAGAAGTTATTTTGAGTTTGAGTTTAGCCATTACCGCAAGTTGGTTGGCGTCTCAAGTTTTTAAACAGTTTTTTGATATTTATATTGTTAACAATGCGGCTCGAAAACAGGGAAGAAATGTTAATAGTGAACTTCTTTTAGTTGGCAAGTTTGTGGCAAATACGGTGATTATTATCATCGCGATTGTTGCTTTTGCTCAAACTCATCAAATCAATATTTTTGGTTTACTCGCAAGTTTAGGTGTGGGTGGACTCGCGGTGGCATTTGCGGCTCAAAGTACCTTAAGTCAAGTTCTCGGCGGAATTGTCTTATATTTAGATCGACCGTTTGTTGTAGATGATTATATTGGTTTACCGGATGGAACATTCGGCAGAGTAGAATCGATTGGTTTACGTTCAACTAAAATTAGAACTTCAGGAAAAGGAACATTAATGATCGTTCCCAATAGTTCATTAACCGAAACAAACATCGAAAATTATACAGGCGCTCGCAAAGTGATTTCAATTTTAGGATTAGTCTTTCATCGGGCAATGAGTCCAGAAGAACAGGCTCTCATTCGCCAGGTAATTCTAGAAGGAACTCAAAATACTTATGGAATTGATCCGCGAGGAACTGATGTGATCTTCAGAGATTCAAGAGAAGTAACCGGAGAAGATAAAACTCACGCCCAAGTTACTTTTTTCATTTTAGGTTCGGGTCAAGAAAATTTAGAATTGCGTCGTCAATTATTACAAATTGCCAGTCAAGATATCAATCAAATTCTTCAACAATATGGGATTCCATTTGAGATGGAAGAAAAAAATATTTACGTGAATTCACCTATTACCGTTTAATCTATGAAATTTGCTAATCCACTCGATCCCGACTCACAGATTTTTATCGGTTTAAGAGACTCTGCAATTCCCAATCCAATCATTTTTGTTTTATTCGTTCTCATCTCCGTTCTAGTTGGTCGATATGTTCCGGGCATTCTGAGATTTTTTGCTAGTAAGTTTTTACCCCCAGAGGGCAAGAAAATTCTTGATGAATTTATTGTTCCTCTAGAGAAGTCAATTAAACTAACAGGAACGTTTATGTTAATTGCTCTTTCTCTCGTTTGGTTAGATGATAACCCGGCGTTGTACAGATTTATTAAACCGTTTGTAGATTTCGGTGTGATTGCGAGTGTAGCTTGGTTAATCTCCCGAATCTTTCGCCAAACGCTTTTAATTTATGGCATTCCAATTGTACAGAAATATGGTTTAGAAGTGGATGAAACCTTTCTGATTTTTGAAACGGTTGTGAATGTGATTATTGGTTTTATTGCGGTAACTGCTTTCGCCCAAAGTCAAAATTTTCCCTTAACGGCGTTGTTAGCAGGGGCGTCTATTGGGGGTGCAGCAATTGGGTTTGGGGCGCAGAGTACCTTTGAACAACTGTTAGGAACGATTGTATTGCGTTTAGATCGTCCGTTTATCCGGGGTGAATATATACGGCTTGAAAATGGCACCTATGGACGGGTGGAGTCGATTGGTTTGCGTTCAACTAAAATTCGACTCGCGGCGAAAGGAACGCTGGTGATTATTCCCAATTCCAATTTAATGAAGTCGGAAATTGAGAATATTACCCGAGGTAAAAAAGTGATGGTTTTGTTGTATCTCGATTTTACTCACCCATTGGAAGATCGGGAGAAAGCGATGGTACAACAAGCGATCAAAGAATGTACAGACTCGGTGTTTGGGATTGATCCGGGGAGTACCAATATTGCACTTCTTCAACATACCGAAACGGGGAATACTCGGGCGAGAATCACGTTTTTTATCCTGGGTTCGAGTGAAAACGCTATCACGCTGAGAAAGACTTTATTAGAATCAACAAACAAAAGTATTTCTAAAAAGCTGGAACAGTACAATATTTCTTTCTCAATGCAAGAA
This sequence comes from uncultured Lyngbya sp., assembly GCA_964571155.1. Lineage (GTDB taxonomy): Bacteria > Cyanobacteriota > Cyanobacteriia > Cyanobacteriales > Microcoleaceae > Capilliphycus. Next base: position 5,135 of record CAZNCM010000329.1, read on the forward strand.
CCGAATATTTATGTTGATTCCCCGCTGACGATTTAAGGGTCGTGGTAAGATTGACTGTTGATTTATTAGTCATGCGTAGCTTCAGGTTAACTCTACTACATGATGATAAGCGATCGCGCTCCGGGTTGTCAACCCCCCTATTCTTTTAACGCGCAGGCAAAGGGTAAGCGGAGAATATTGAACTGTTCCCCGTTTCCTGAACAAAGTGCTGTAATCAATCCAATTCACTTTCTAATACGGTAGCGATCGCTTTTTGGGCGTTTTCCTGGAACTCCCGAATATTAACGCGACTGAGTAAAGAAATAGCAACCATCATCCCGACAGCTTGCACCGCAAAGACCAGACTATAAGCCAGAACAGGAATGCTAAATAGGGAGCGACCTAAATCTAACACAGCCCCTCCGAGGATCGTTGCTAAACCGCGTGCCATGGCTTGAGCGAGTCCCCAGGCACCAATAAAGGTTCCAGCCGTTTCAGCGGCCGTTAAGTCGAGCATTAACCCAATAGCCCCAGCGGTCAGGACTCCCGAAGCAACCCCAAATAGCAATAACCCGCCTTTGAGCATTCCGGGGTCGGCAATGAAGCCCGAGGCGATAAATAAACTCAAACAAACGATAGTCCCAATACAACCGACTTTAACAGTATTTTTCTTGCCTAAACGGGGAGTGATTAAAAAACCCGTTGTCGCAATTCCG
>CAZNCM010000329.1:5839-6622 GCA_964571155.1 uncultured Lyngbya sp.
CCAAAAAAGGCGTTGAGTTGGGTGGTTTCAGAAATACACATTCCAAAAACTTCGCCGCCATAGGGTTCGAGTACGGCATCCTGCATAAATAGACTGATACTCATCACCAACAGAAAGCTGAAAAATAAACCCGTTTGACGACTGGCGGTTAAGATTCGTAACGCCCGAGACAGGGTAATTTGGTCTTCTCGTTCGACGACACGGGAACGACTAGCATACCGGGAAAATCGCTTTTCAACGCCGATGGTTGAGAGCAGACACAACCCAAAAACACTAGCGGGAACGATGATAAATAGGGGGTTAATGACGGATTGTAATTGAGGAATATTAACGACACTACCCGTTTGAGTGGGGCTATAGGAGAGAATATCGGCGCCGCAAACTTCGGGACGGTTGAGGAGTTTTGAACTAATAATGGCTCCGATCACAATCCCGATCATCAACATCGACCAAACGATACTCACCAGTTTAGAGCGGTTATCTTCATCAGAAACATCAAATAATAACGCTGCAAATGGGGTAGAACTGGCGCTGAGTGCCAAGCCGTAGAGGGCAAAGACAAGGGCAAGTAAGCCAGCCCAAGCGTAGGTCACACCACTCAAGCCTGTATTTTGCAAGCTATTTCCCAACTGCCATGTTACCTGTAGGGCGAGGAAGGAGACGGTCGTAAACACGATGGCACCTAACCAGATGTAGCCACTGCGATGGTGTCCAAATAGGGGCTTGGCATCGGACATCTGACCAAACCAAATACGAGCCGGGGCGACTAATTGGTACATAGCG
>CAZNCM010000330.1:0-786 GCA_964571155.1 uncultured Lyngbya sp.
CGCGTCAGACGGATCAGATTCCCTTTATTCCTGCATCGGTCAATTGCTCGTTCGTTGGCGAAATTGGTGTCTAGATCGGGGATTTCTCACCTACAGTATTGTCACAGAACTCTACTGGCATTTGTTAAATCATCCCACCTATCAACAACACCTGATTCGCCGCTATCAAATGGTTTTGGCTGATGACGTCGATGAATATCCCGCCATTATGCGCCATCTGTTTGAGTTTCTCTTAGAAACCGGATCAATTCGCTTAGGGCTAGGCGCCGACCCGAACGATCTCGCCAAGTTACAATTGCGTTGTCAGATCGAATCTTTAGACTTGTCCTCCGGTTTAGCCCCACAGCTTTTTGAACCGATTGTTAATAGTGTGATCGACAGTAATATTGGACTCGCCGAACTGTCCTACTCATTATCAGATGTTCGTTTGATTCAAACCCAGTCGAGGGCTGATTTACTCCGACACACTGCTGAAGCGATTATTGCAGCCATCAACACCCAACAGGTTCAGCCTCAAGAGATCGCTGTTGTCGGGCCAGGTTTAGATGCGATCGCTCGCTATACCCTCCGAGAAATTTTAAGTCATCAGGGAATCGCTGTAGACTCACTCCAAGAACAACGACCTTTATTGAGTTCTCCTCTCGTGCGAGCGTTACTAACGCTGTTAGCCCTCGTATATCCGGATTTAGGGCGGTTAGTGGAACGAGAAGCGATCGCCGAAATGTTAGTGGTTTTAAGTGGGATGAAGCGGCATTCAGACCCCGCTAATCACTCAGAAGAATTGCC
>CAZNCM010000330.1:796-6607 GCA_964571155.1 uncultured Lyngbya sp.
TATCAACGATTGATCCAGTCCGAGCGGGTTTACTGGCCGATTATTGTTTTCGTCCTCATCCTCAACACCCAACACTCCTAGAGGTTACAGCATTTCCCCGTTGGGATAGATTGGGATATAGCACCACTCAAACCTACAATCAGATTTTGCAGTGGATCAACCAACAACACCAACAATATCAACAACGTTTGATTCCGAGTCCCGTTTCTTTGCTCGATCGCGCCATTCAACGCTTTTTTATCCCTACCCAGTCTCTACCATCCGATCAACTCGCCGTATTACGAGAATTGATGGAAACCGCTATTCATTACTGGGAAGTAGACGCCAGACTGCATCAGTATACAACCCCAGAGACATCTAGCGAAACCATTCGTTCTTTTATTCAACTGTTGCGACTGGGAGTGGTCAGTGCAAACCCTTATCCCGTAAAACCTGTTATTCCGACGGAGGCTGTAACCTTAGCCACAATTTTTCAATATCGCGCCAACCGCACCTCCCATCGTTATCATTTTTGGCTGGATGTAGGATCGCCCTTGTGGTTGAGTGGGGGAGCGAGTACCCTATGGGGTGCGCCTTTGTTTTTGCAAGAATGGGCGGGAGATTTATGGACACCGGAAGATCAGATCAATGCTGATACACAACGATTGCATCGAATTCTGCTAGATTTGTTGAGTCGAGTTCGCGATCGCTTGTATCTTTGTCATAGCGATCTTGCTGTTAATGGTCAAGACCAACTCGGCCCACTTTTACCTCTCGTTCATGCTTGTGTGACTTCAATTTAGTTGATGTCTTTGTAGGGTAAATTGGGAACACTAGAAACTGTGTAAGAATTGAGGATTGTCAATGGGAAATTAATTCTTGATTTAGACTGCATCATGACTACTGATTGTCTGCTCGCAAAGTACAATCAGATTCGATGAGTTAACTGAGTTATGAATCAAAAGAATTTATCATTGCTCATTTATAATTCATCACTCATAATTTTGTTGACTTTCCCCTTCTGGGTTTAGACTCGTTTAATCCTCCCTCGTGCCGATTTTTTGTTCAATCAGACTTGCAGACTCCAAAATAATGATTAACATTAAAAGGTTAATTGACCTCAAGCAACCTCATAAAGTTTTAGTATTTTTTAAAAAAGCTAGAGATATACTTTTTTACGTGATCGATCAATCTAGATCCCTACAAAATTGTCAATTTCCCTGACTAATTTTTTCAGTCTTTAAATCGTGAATCAGGATAGAGTTTGAGAAAACAAATAAATCTTGATTGCCAATTCATCCAAAACACTGAGAATTCATTCAGTAACAATCACAATTTAATTTTGTCTAAGGTTTTGATTTCCTCTCTCAATCAAAAATCTAGAAGAATAATTTTGAGAGACTTCCAACAAAAAATCGTGAAATTAATGTTCACAAATGAGTCAGTTAATTTAGGTAAATTAATAGGAGGTTAAATTATGACCAGTGTAGGGGTAGGTTTCACCACAGTTGCAGCAGATCTTGTCGGTCGGGATGGGAATGTTATTGTTAATCCATTCACAAATATACCTATTCTAATTGAGATTACTGAAACCGAATTTACAAGCGGAGGTCAAAGTGTTTTTCAGACGTTCAACTTCTCAAACCGGATTGAAAATGAAGGCTTAGAATTTGAAGAAAATCTCGAAATTGAGGAGATTTTTGGGACAACTCTCCCCGGAGGAGTAACAGGTGTCCAGTTTGTCTCATTAACCAGTCTTCCTCCGTTTGCGGGTACTGATACCCTTAATGGTGGAGGCGGTGATGATACCACGGGTGGAGGAGGAGGGGATGATACCACTGATGGCGGTGGAGGGGGTGATACCACGGGTGGAGGCGGCGGAGATGATACCACGGGTGGCGGTGGAGGCGATGATACCACCGGAGGAGGAGGCGGGGATGATAGCCTCAGACCCAATCAACCCCCTGATGCAGTCAACGATCAATTCCAGACAAAGCAGGGAGATCCCGTCTTCTTTAACGTCCTAGAAAATGATATAGATCCTGATGGAGATACTCTCAATATTGGGACATTCACCCAGACTCAAAATGGTACACTAGCATTTGCCGGGGCTGGAATCTTTACCTACGAACCCAACCGCGAATTTTTTGGTCTCGATGGCTTTAGTTATACTGTCACCGACGGCACCGCTACAGACTTAGCTGAAGTCGTGATTAATGTTATTCCTCAAGATCTGCCGATTCTCATTGAAGGCATTGGCAAAGGAACTGTTGAAGATGATACCATCACGGGTTCGTCCGGTGAAGATGTGATTGATGGTTTAGAAGGTAATGACAGCATTTTTGGGTTAGCTGGAAATGACCAAATTCAAGGTAGCGAAGGCATTGATTTTCTGTTTGGAAACACCGATAATGATACGTTGGAAGGGGGAACAGGCAACGATCAAATCTACGGTGGAAAACAAAGCGATCGCTTAGTCGGCGAAGATGGCGATGATGGTTTATTTGGGAATTTAGGCGAAGATACTCTACTCGGCGGTCAGGGTCGAGACTCCATGTATGGTGGACAGGCCAACGACTCTCTGCGAGGCGGTTTAGATGATGACCTCGTTTTGGGTGATAAAGATAATGATGTCGTTTGGGGAGATGAAGGCAATGATAGCGTTTATGGCGGCAGTGGTGAAGACCTGATATTTGGCAATGATGGCGCTGACTCGCTGTTAGGCGATACCGGAAACGATACGATTTTCGCCGGAACAGGTTCAGATACAGGTTTAGGGGGAGAAGGGAACGACCAAATTTCCGGTGAACTCGGATCAGACTTTTTGTTTGGGGGAGAAGGCGCCGATACCTTAGCAGGGGGGACTGGAAGTGATACCTTTGCGATCGCCGAAGGAACGGGAGGTTCAAGTATTGAAGAAGCCAATATTGTTCAAGACTTCCAACCCGATGACTTTATTGGGTTAGCCGGAGGATTGAACTTCAGCGATCTTGATATTTCTCAAAGCAGCGAAAACGCCGGAGATACGATTATTCGTCGAGGCGAAGAAGGAGAATTTTTAGCCGTATTGCTGGGTGTTGATAGTGGAAGCTTGAGTGAAGATAAGTTTGTTTCCGTTTCCCTCGATAATTTACCGACACCTCCAACCCCAACTCCAATCGATCCACCCACACCAACTCCAATCGATCCACCCACACCAACTCCAATCGATCCACCCACCCCAACTCCAATCGATCCACCCACACCAACTCCAATCGATCCACCAACCCCGCCACCCAACCGTCCGCCTGTAGCCAATGATGACGCGATCAAAAGAAACCTAGATCAACCCGTTACCTTTAACGTTCTGACCAATGATACCGACCCCGATGGCGATGTCATTCAAATTACCGCTTTTAGTCCAACAACAGGCGGTGAACTGATCAACCAAGGCGGGGGCGTCTTTACCTATGTTCCGGAAGCAGGATTCCTGGGAACCGATGCCTTTACCTATACCATTACTGACACTGGCAATCGAACCGATACAGCGTTAGTCACACTTTCCGTCAATCAGCCTCCAGTTCTGGCCAATAATCAACTCTTAGTCGTTGATTTAAGCGATCCACAAGCAACAACAGTTAGCCGAGATACCTTGTTAGCCGTCGATCCTGACGATCCCCCCAGTGAAGTAGAGTACATCATCACCCAAGGAACTCAACGGGGTGATCTGCTGCGACTCGGAACCCAAACTCAAGCCTTACGAGTCGGCGATCGCTTTACTCAAGAAAATATTGATAACGGTTCAATTCGCTTTGATGGTGATGGCCCGGCTGGAGAAGATGGATTCTTATTTGCGGTGACAGATGGTATTGGGACTCTACCCCAAGCATTATTTAGTATTGCATTAGTTGATCGGACGTTAAATACAATCCCCGGAAAAGCAACGACTGGAGGTGACTTAGGTGAAGCGATCATCGGTACAGACGTTGATGATAGCATCTTGGGGGGTGGCGGCCGCGACGTCATTCAAGGCTTAGGCGGTAATGACTCCCTTGATGGCGGAACCGGGAATGACGTGATTGACGGAGGTTCTGGCGATGATATTCAGTTAGGTCAAGAAGGGAATGATTCTCTTGTCGGAGGATCGGGGAATGACTTACTCGATGGCGGGGCCGGTATCAACACCCTCCAAGGCGATGACGGGAATGACGTCTTAATTGGTGGAAATGAAAGTAACATACTCGACGGTGGAAAAGGCAATGATAACCTCTCCTCTGGACTGGGAAGCGATTCTCTAGTGGGGGGAATTGGCGATGATACGATGAATGGAAATGCCGGAGAAGACACCATACGAGGAGATGCAGGTCAAGATGTGATCTTCGCGGGTCCGGGTCGTGATTTTGTTCGGGGTGGAGAAGATGACGACACGATACTCGGTCAAGATAATAGTGATGTGATTTCTGGCGATCAGGGAAGTGACTCGATTTCCGGCGATCAGGGAGATGACACCCTGTTAGGAGATACAGGAATTAGTTCTCTCAGTGGCGGGAGTGACACTATTAGTGGAGGAGTCGGTAATGACAGCATTTTTGGAGAAAAGGGTAATGACTCCCTAATTGGGGAACAGGGTCAGGACTCGATTTTTGGTGGAGATAATGATGATGTGATCTTTGGGCGGGAAGATAATGATCTGATGTTCGGAGATGGCGGAAATGATACAATCCGAGCGGGAATTGGAGATGATACTCTTGCCGGAGGTGCAGGCGGTGATCTGCTGATTTCAGATGCTGGAAATGATGTTTTCTATTATCTTAATCCCTTTGAAGGGGTTGACATTATTAATGACTTTGATCAGGCTGGTAATGATCAGTTCTTGATTGTTTCAGGAACGAGTAATTTCCCCGGTTTGGTTCCAAATGTGGGTACATCTACACCACTGCAAAGCATTATTATCAGTAGCTTGGGTTCAGAAGGGGATGATATTACCGGCCGACAGTTGATCATTTTCCAAGATACGTTTGATGATGTTCAGGCGGTGAATGCTCAATTGGCAAACCAAAATGGTTCTAATGATAGTTCGGCATTAATTGTCTATCGAAATAACCTTAGTTACTCTGGTTTTTCAGGTAGCTATGTTCTGGCTTTTGATCCGGATCTCAGTGATGATAGTTTACCTGCTTTTGATTTAGGAATTCTCTCCTCTATTGATCCATCAACCGATAATATTAGTACGGTCATTGCTTCGGATGACTTCACGATTATCTAGTTTTATGGGGTGATTCGTTAGCACTTGTAGTTAAGTTTGTCTAACTTATCCCCCTTTTTTGAAAAGCTGTTTTATACACTCAAATTTACGGATAAATTGTTAGAAAAGGAGTTAAAAGTATGACCTCTACAGGTGTTGGTGTTTCAGAAACTTCTGCGGTCGTTGCCCGACGAGTACAACCCAGTAATCGATTATTATTTGTCGGTGAAATTGCTATTCTTGTTCCCACAGATACACCCGGTATTGTTCAGAGTATTAGTCCACCCGAGTTAGGGTTTGGAACTTTAGTAAACCAAGGCGGACAGTTAGTCTTTGTTCCCAATGAAAATTATCTCGAAGCGATATCGGTTGAAAACGGACAACTGATTGTTTTAAGACCCGTAGAAGATGGCGGTTTTGAAACCCTCGCTGGAGACGGCGGAGATGTTGAACCGGGGCCTGCGGGTTCGTTTCTATTTACTCCGGATGACTTTGAACCCCCGGAACCGGAACCCGATCCAGAACCCACACCCGCACCCGCACCCGCACCCGCACCCGACCCCGTACCTGACCCCGTACCCAATGCTGGCCCAGATCTAGATCCAGAC
>CAZNCM010000331.1:0-6581 GCA_964571155.1 uncultured Lyngbya sp.
TGTTTTCGGGCATTAATATCGATCCAATATCCCACAATTTCCAGGGGTTTTCCTTGTGAATCAGTGACTAATTGTAGTTCATCTTGTATCCAGTGATAAGTCCCATCTCCATGTAGAAAACGGTATTCATAGCTATACTTTCCTTGTTCAAAAACACGAGGAAATTCAGCAAAGATTCGGCAAGCATCTTCAGGATGAATGTGTGTTGCCCAAAACCCTGTATCTGCAAATTTTTGACTCTCATAGCCTAAAACGGACTGCACATTATCGCTGATAAAAGTTATACATTCATGTCCTGAAGTTGGACTCGAATAAATAACGACAGGACTAGAAGTAATTAGGTGTTGCAGTCGGGCTTGAGCCATTTGTAACTGATCTTTGGTGAGTTGACGTTCATTGAGATCTTGTAAGACTTTTTGATTGGCTTTAGCAAGGGTTTGAATGGAGAGAGAGAGTTGTTGTTCAAGTTCAGTTTTAGCGGTTTTTAATTGTTCAATTTGGGCGAGATCTTGATCGGTTTTCTGCCCAATCAAAATACCGACTGTTCCCAGAATGACTAGCGTAAAACCTGCTTCCCATAAACTCACCGTAGGAGCAGTTAGAGTCAAATAAACAAAATAGATAATAATCGGTACAATACTGAGTAATACCGTTCTGAGACCTCCCCAAATGGCAATTAAAGCAATTACCCCAATCATCCCCAACTCAATATTATATAAAAGTTCGACTGTTGGATCAAAAACGGCAAGAAACAGGGTCAAAATCAGTGTTATTATTCCTCCTATCCACACAGAAGGTTGTAAGTTCAAGCCGGAGGTTAGCCAAATTAAAGGAGAAGAAAACATCACAAATTATTTACACCTAAGCTGGAATAGACACTCTATCCCCATTCTGATCAATTGATAATTTTTTAATCGCTCGTTATTTTGCGTCGCAGTTGACTCCGTTCTAAACAATTGAGAACTCGAGCAATAAGTTCCGGTTCGACGAGGGGTTTTTGAATATAATCATCCGCCCCGGCATTCCAAACCTGCTCAACAATTTGACGGTTGCGTTCCTCTGAGAGAATAATAATCGATAAATCTTGCCAACGGGGATCATTGCGAACAACTTGACAAAGTTCAACCCCACTGAGATCAGGCATCGCAAAATCTAAAATTAATAATTCCGGCGTAGATTGTTCTAAAATTTGCCAAAATTGTTGCGGATTATCCAGTAAAATTAAATGAAATCCCCAAGGTTCTAACACACTTCTGATTCGATCTAAAATCTCCGGTTCATTGTCAACAATCAGAATACTCGCTCGTGTAGGAGAACTCGGAGATAATACTCGGGTGATGGTATCCAAAACTTGAGAGGGAGAGATCGGTTTTTGTAGAAACCCTCGTCCACCCAAACGCGCAACTTTAACGCGATCCGCAAAGCTTTCTTTAGCTGTAAACACCACTACAGGTAACGATGGAGAATGAGAGTTGAGTTCTTCAAGCAGTTCAAATCCGGCTTCTGTGGAGTCTGGAAAACTCAAATCTAATAAAACAATATCCAGTGAATTTTCTGCAATTAAAGTTCGCGCCTGTTGGGGAGAAATCGCAATTTTGCTCTGAATTTTGCGGGTGTTTGCAACCGTTGCAATTCCTTCGGCTAGGGCTAGATCGTCATCTACAATTAATAATCGAGTTGTTGAACTCTCCGAAAATTCCTCCACATCAACCGTCGGTTCCAATGGAATAGAAGGCAAAACCCCAGGATCAGAGACACTCAATTCACTATTAATATCTAGCAACAAAGTAGACAATTGTACAATTCTTTCGGAGGAGAGTTGAGTGTCTCCGGTTAACATTTGTTCGATTTCACGACAATATTGAGATGCTTTACTAAACCCAAAACTACCTAGAGAACCGGCGAGGGTGTGAGCTTGTTCGAGGGCTTGTTGTTGTAAACTGCTATCGAGAAGACCTGTTTTTAACGCTTTAGTAGCTTGTTCGAGGATCGCAATTCGGGTGAGATAACTTTCTCGGTGTTTTTTCCAAATTGTGCTTAAATTAAAGGTTGTTGGTGAATTAACAATTGCCGGAGTTGATTGAGGAGGAGACAGTGTATCATTGGGTGGAGCAGCCGATTTAAGTCGATATCCCAACCCATAAACCGTTTCAATCAGATCCCGAACGGCGCCGCTTTGTTTAAGTTTTTGTCGCAAACCTTTAATTTGGGTTCGCACAGCCGATTCTGAGGGCGGATCATCAAAAGACCAAAGATGATCGAGTAATGCACTTTGGCTGAAAATTCGATGGGGATGACGCAAAAATAATTCTAAGAGTTCGTATTCCTTGGCGGTAAGTTTCAGGAGTTTGTCGCAGTACGTGACTTGACAATTTTTGGGATCAAGTCGTAAACCTCCCCATTCCAAAACCGGAGATGAAGTGCTGTTCCCCCGACGCAACAACGCCCGAATTCTGGCTAAAAGTTCGGAGACTTCAAAGGGTTTAACCAGATAATCATCTGCTCCGGCGTCCAATCCTTCGACTTTTTGAGAGCTACTATTTTGAGCCGTCATCAATAAAACCGGAGTCAAATCACCCTGATTTCTCAACCGTTTACAGAAGTTAATCCCATCGAGTTTGGGGAGCAGTAAGTCCAGCAAAATTAAATCATAGGTTAATGCTTCTGCTAATTCCCAACCCATGAGACCATCCCATGCCAGATCAACGGCGTAACGTTGATGGGTGAGTGCATCTTCGAGTCCTTGCGCTAGCCCTTTGTCATCTTCCACCAACAGAATTCTCACGGCGACTGATTCTCCTCCCTTTGATCATAATCGGCTTCTTTTTGTCGCTCTGGGATCAGTGCTGATTTGAAGAAAGTTTCTTGATCCCGAGAGTAATAGGCGAAGAGCAGGTTCTGTTTACTTGTTATTAAGGACGATTTGAATTTCTGGTATTTTTATATTGTAGAGGACAAAAGGCATTTTGGAGCTGACTCAACAAAACAGCCCCCAAAGCCTGCGCCCTGGAAGCTGTCTTGTGTATACTAACCCGTCTCTATATCAGATCTTGCTGACGGGATTGATCGGCTAGTCTTTTTATCAACTTTGACTAGCGGGATTTATGAGGATTTTTATCAGTGTTTATACAATAACGAAAGATTGTGAGGATTTTGTGAGGGCTGCGGTGGTAACGGATGATTTAATGGTGGGTTTTTGGGGTTGATGCTGTTGGAAACGGATAGGGTAACGGATGGGTTGGGTAACGGATGATTTAATTGTGGGTTTTTGGGGTTGATGCGGGTGGAAACGGATGAGGTAACGGATGAGTTTGGGTTGGGTTGGTGCTTTGGGTAACGGGTGGGATAAATGGGGTGAATCAGAATATAATCGTTAAGCGTCTAAGTTTGGGGGGTTTAAGCTGAAGGCTATTTTAGCTCAAAATGTAGATTTTTTGTTTTTGAGTTCTGTTTGAATTATAAATGAACGTTCTAGGTGTAAAACTGTATCAACTCTAACACCTGTTTTGCTCTTATGATTACTGAGTTTGCTCGCCTTTTTGATGAAGTGCAATGATTAATTCTCGTATTCGAGTGGCGGTTGTCCTCGGAACTCGCCCTGAAGCGATAAAACTGGCGCCTGTCATCCAACAGTTACAACAAGCTTCTGACTTTGAGACTCATGTTATTTTAACGGGTCAGCATCGAGAAATGGTTAAACAGGTGATGCAACTGTTTGACTTGGATGCCGATTATAATTTAGAAATTATGCAGCGATCGCAAACGTTAACCGATATTACTTGGCGGAGTTTGCAGGGTCTAGAAGGTTTATTCCAACAGCTACGTCCTGATATTATTATTGTTCAGGGAGACACCACAACGGCGTTTGCAGCGGCTTTGGCTGCTTTTTACCAAAAAATCCCGGTGGGTCATGTCGAAGCGGGTTTACGCACCAATGATCTGTTTAACCCCTATCCGGAAGAAGCAAACCGACGTCTGATTTCTCAACTGACTCAGTTTCATTTTGCACCCACAACCCAAGCGGTGGACAATTTACGAAAGTCGGGGGTTTTGGGAGAAGTTCATCACACCGGAAATACGGTGATTGATGCGTTGTTATCTGTCGTGAAACGTCAACCGGAGTTGAATATTCCTAACTTGAATTTTAGTCAATATCGACTGATTTTAGCCACGGTTCATCGTCGGGAAAATTGGGGAATTCCTCTAACTCAAATTGCAGCAAGTTTCTTAAAGATTTTAGATGATTTTCCCGATACTGCCTTACTTTTACCTTTACATCGCAATCCCACAGTGCGAGAACCTTTACAAAAAATATTAGGAAATCATCCGAGAATCTTTTTAACTGAACCCCTCGATTATGCTGAATTAGTTGCTGCAATTGATCGGTGTTATTTTGTTTTAACGGATTCGGGAGGACTACAAGAAGAAGCCCCCAGTTTAGGAAAACCTGTCTTGGTTTTACGCAAAACCACAGAACGACCTGAAGCAATTACTGCCGGAACAGCCAAATTAGTAGGAACAGAAACCGCAGAAATTGTGGAAGCAGCAACCGAATTATTGAAGAATAACAATACTTATCAAAAAATGGCAACCGCAATTAATCCGTTTGGAGATGGTCATGCTGCCGAATACATCGTTCAAATTATTAGGAGTCATTTTGAGGAGAAAGATTAATCTTTAAAAAACTCCTAAAAGTCTTTGAAAACGTTGAGTTGATGTTTGAGTTAACCTCCAGCAACCGCCGGAACAATACTCACCTCATCTCCATCTTTGAGTTGGGTTTTTGTTCCGTCCAAAAAGCGGATATCTTCGCTATTCACATAAAAGTTGAGAAAGCGGCGAGGTTCACCTTTTTCGTCACAAAGGCTATTTTTGATTCCCGGACAATCGAGAATATTACTGCCTTCACATTCAAGCGTGGCTTGATTATTCGTGAATTTTTGCAAAGGAGTTGGAACTAATACTTTAACCGCCATATCGATTTTTGAGAGTAGAATTTGGATAAATTTACAGTGAGCAATCCGGTCAAGTTTAGGGACAGGTTTATAAACCCATCCCCTGATTATTTTGGACTTAAACCAAAACTTCTTGCCATTCTAAACGGTCTAAAGTTCGGGCGCGTTCAAGAGCGTTTTCAAAGCTTTCTAACTTCGCATCAATGGTTAGCGGTTCACCCACATAACCCTGAACTGCTTCTTGAGTCTTTAAGCCGTTACCTGTGATGTAAACAACCGTTGTTTCATCGGGGTCAATTTTACCCGCTTCGACCAATTTTTTCAAGACGGCAATTGTGGTTCCGCCTGCGGTTTCTGTGAAAATGCCTTCAGTTTCCGCCAAAAGCTTCATGCCTTCGATCACTTCTGCATCGTTAACGGACTCAATATGACCGTTTGTTTTCCGGGCGACTTCTAGGGCATAAACGCCATCTGCTGGATTTCCAATTGCGATGGATTTAGCAATGGTATTTGGTTTAACGGGAGTGATAAAATCTCGGTCTTCTGCAAAGGCTTGGGCGACGGGAGAACAGCCTTCGGCTTGGGCGCCACTAAAGCGAACAGCTTTATCTTCAACTAAGCCAACTTTGACAAATTCTTGGAAGCCTTTATAGATTTTAGTATACAAAGAACCGGAGGCAATCGGTGCGACAACATGATCAGGAAGTTTCCATCCTAACTGTTCGGCGACTTCATAACCAAGGGTTTTTGAACCTTCAGAATAGTAGGGACGCAGGTTAATATTGACAAATCCCCAACCATGAGTATTTGCAACTTCTGAACAGAGGCGGTTTACTTGGTCGTAGTTACCTTTTACAGCCATCAAAATCGGGTTGTAAATCAAAGTCCCGAGGATTTTTCCGGCTTCTAAATCAGAGGGAATAAATACACAACAGTCAAGCCCCGCTTTAGCCGCAATAGCAGCGGTGGAGTTGGCTAAATTTCCGGTACTCGCACAGGATACCGTCGAGAAGCCTAATTCTCTAGCACGACTCAGGGCGACAGATACCACTCTATCTTTGAAGCTAAGAGTGGGCATATTAACAGCATCGTTCTTAATATAGAGGTTTTTCAGACCCAGGCGACGGGCTAACCGTTCCGACTTGACTAGCGGGGTCATTCCTGTACCAACATCTATCACATCATCAGAAGCCACAGGGAGGAAGCTACGATAACGCCAGATGGATTTTGGGCCAGCCTCAATGGTCGCGCGACTGACTTTCTGACGCAGTAAATCGTAGTTGTATTGGACTTCTAAGGGGCCAAAGCAAACTTCACAAACGTGTTTGGCTTCGAGGGCGTATTCAGCGCCGCACTCTTTACACTTGAGTTTCTCGAAAGTTGCTCCTGTGGTTTGAGTCTGAGTGTGAGTTGTTACTGCGGTCATAGGTCGAACCTCTACTTGAACGATGTGTTTGAATTCCTGATTTTTATTACAGTATCACAGTGAATTTACTCGGTCAACTATACCCGACTTTTTTGGTCGGGATTGAATTTTAGGGAAATGAACCTCTCCCCCAACCCTCTGTTACTCTAGGATGAGGACTGAGGGGGGTGAAAAAGAACCTCTCCCTAACCCTCTCCTAC
>CAZNCM010000332.1:0-4750 GCA_964571155.1 uncultured Lyngbya sp.
GCTCTGATGCCTTTTTGGTACAACAGTGTCAGAAAGGCGATCGCCAATGCTTTCGCTATCTCTACCAACGTTACCAGGGAAAAGTTAGATCAACTCTATATCAACTCTGCGACTTCTCGTCCCTTGATGATTTGGTGCAGGAGGTATTCTTGCGGGTGTGGAAAGGGTTACCATTACTCAAGCAACCTGCAACCTTTTCGACGTGGCTGTATCGGATCACGTGGAATGTAGCCACAGATCGACGCCGAATGTTAGCCAGACATCATTCATTTAACTCAAAACTTAAGACAATTGATCCGACAGGTGATTCTGATATTCTCTCATCTGGGGGTGATTCTTCTGATTTGATGCACCTACACTATCAAGATTTGGTACAACGGGGGTTAGCTCACCTAAGCTTTGAACATCGTACTGTGATGGTTTTACATGATCTTGAGGAAATCCCCCAAAAAGAAATCGCTGAAATCTTAAATATTCCGTTAGGAACTGTCAAGTCTCGTTTATTTCATGCTAGAGCCGCTCTGCGGAAATTTTTGCAACGTGAAGGAGTCAACCTATGAGTAAGTTGCCAACTAATGATCAAGCGTTGATTAATTTTCTCAAGCAAAATCGTCCTACTGCTCCTGAAGCGACATCAGATTTAGAAGAGAGAATTATCGCTGCTATTGATACTGACGATTCTTTATTATCGGAGTCACAGCAGGCTCCAGTGGCGACTAAGACTTTCAAATTAGTTTCTTCTTTGATTGCAGTCGGTTTAACTCTATTTTGGATGGGTTATCGCCTAGTATCTTCTTCCTCGCTGAGTCCAAGTGAACAATCTCAGTTAGAAGGTTTTATTGAAAGTAACTGGAATGGAGCGATGGAAGAAACTCAAGAAACCAGTTGGTTAACCATACCAGATAACTCTCAAGATTAACGTTCCCCTGTGATCAGATGAAATCCTTAAAGATTTGCGTGACTAGGATTGATAGGAAGATCGGAAAAAACGTCTGACTTTTTCTACCTTCTATAGCATGATGTTTTCGATTTTATCTAAAAATGGGTAACAGGTACGGATGATTGATCAATAATCTCGACGGTGACTCCAAAAACAAGTCACGGTTCACTCTCTATAACTTGCCAAGAATTAAATTGGTTTAAAAAATAGGTTAAATTATTAATATTATGCTTAAGTCTTGGGTTTTTGGGTTAACTTTATTATTATTCTGTGGCACCGAAGCGATCGCTAATTCTGTAATTTCACCGATGTGCTTCCCGAACGTACTCGCTCAAGCCAAAGTTTATGCCGGAGAACCAGACGACGATACCAAGCAGTTGCTAGAACAATTAAATGCAACCCCTGAGCAGAAGCAGAAAATGGAAGACATTCGCGCTCAGTATCAAGATCAGATTTCCCAACACAAACAACAAGTCCGTCAAACTCAACAACAATTGCAAGAAATGTTATCGACGAATGCCAGCGAAAATCAAATTCGTCAAAAATATGATGAATTGATCCGCCTCAAGCAAGAGATGAGCAAGTTACAGTTTGAGATTATTTTGCAAGTTCGAGAAGTGCTGACCCCTGAACAACGCCGTCAGTTTGCCGATATTATGGAACAAAGACGTCGAAACCGTCCTCGCTCAAACCGCTAGTAAAATCCCTCAATCTCCCATCCACTTGAGAAGGGTGAAGGGTATATTCTCAGAAATTTATGAAGTTTTGTTAAAAAATGAGAGATCTTCTGATAGGATCTTAAGTTAAGTTTAATACCGACCTATTTATGACTATATTAATCGTGGGCGCTACTGGCACTCTAGGTAGACAGATAGCTCGTCGTGCGTTGGACGAAGGTTATAAAGTCCGTTGCTTGGCCCGTAGTTACAACCGCTCGGCTTTTCTCAAAGAATGGGGAGCCGAACTGGTTCCTGGGGATCTTTGCAAACCCGAAACCCTTAAAGCCGCTCTCGAAGGCGTGAGTGCAGTGATTGATGCTGCAACTTCTCGACCCACTGATTCTTTAAGTATCAAAGATGTTGATTGGAAAGGTAAACTTTCACTCATTCAAGCCACCAAAGCCGCAGGAATTGAACGCTATATTTTTGTCTCCTTTCTCGATGCGGAAAAATACAGACAAGTCCCGCTACTGGAGATCAAATACTGCACAGAGCTATTTTTAGCAGAGTCCGGTTTGAAGTATACGATTTTAAGACCTTGTGGCTTTTTACAAGGAATCATTGGTCAGTATGCCATCCCAATTTTAGAAGGTCAATCCGCTTGGGTTCCGGGGGTAAGTTCCCCGATCGCTTATATGGATACCCAAGATATCGCGAAATTTGCCATTCGCGCCCTGTCTGTACCCGAAACTGAAAACCAAGCTTTCCCTGTGGTGGGTTCTCGGGCTTGGTCCGCCGACGAAATTATCCGCTTGTGTGAACGACTCTCAGGTAAAGACGCTAAGATTACCCGCACTCCCACGAGTGTATTAAGGTTTGTTCGCCGTGTAACTCGTTGGTTTCAGTGGACATTGAATATCTCCGATCGCTTGGCATTTGCTGAAGTCTCCGCCACAGGTCAACCCTTGAAAGCGTCTATGGACGAAACCTACCGTGTATTTGGTTTTGATCCCGCAGAGATGACCACTCTAGAAGATTATCTGCAAGATTACTATGGCCGGATTATGAAAAAAATTAAAGAAGTTGAATACGAGCGGGAAAAACAGAAAAAACGTAAACAAAAAAGAACCCCCTTTAAGAAAACTTAATCTCGTGCGTCAGAGCGATTGCCATTTCCGCCGTTTAATCTTCTCAGGCAGGTGGAGTTGAATGTTTGTCCAGGCGGACTTAAGTTATGGTAGAATGCAGTCTATGCCATACGGAAGTCGGGCGGGAGTTTGATAGCTCTGTGATTTTCGCGTTCGAGGTCGAAAAACTTGCGGGTGTGAACTTCAAGGAGATCATCATGCAGCTTTGAATATTCTCAAAAAGCTATCTGTACGGCGGTAAACGTCGGAACTACTCTCCTCAAAGTGGAACGCTGCTGAAGATTTGACCTTTGGGTTAGTTGATTGGGATCGCGGTTCTCTCGGATGCAACTTCCGGGAGCAGTTATGACTTCGTTAATCGATTCAGGTCAAATCCTCAACAGAAAATTTCCCTTCACTAAGATCTCGGGAGTATCAATGAACTCTCAACAGATTGAAAGTTGATGGGTTGGACTCTATTATTTTTTTGAACCTAAGTTAAAGTTAATTCGCGTGCCCAAAGCTGGGATTATTTATAACGATGCCAAATCAGCGGCTTGTCGAATCGCTAGCGAGTTGAAAGACAAGCTGACTTCTAATGGCTGGCAAGTTCACACTGCAACGGGTGTGGGAGGTTTGCTTGGCTATTCTAACCCTGATCGTCCCCTCTGTCATACTCCTGTCGATCAGCTTGCACCGACCGGATTCGACGAAGACATGACTTTTGCCATTATTCTGGGTGGGGATGGCACGGTATTATCTGCCTCTCGCCAAGTTGCCCCCAAAGGAATCCCCATGCTCACCGTCAATACAGGTCACATGGGATTTTTGACCGAAACTTATATTAACCAATTACCAACGGTTCTTGAGCAGGTCATGGCGGGAGATTACATCATTGAAGAACGAGCGATGCTTTCTGTAGAGATTTATCAGGAAGATAATTTACTCTGGGAAGCGCTGTGCTTGAATGAGATGGTTTTGCATCGTGAACCGATGACCTGTATGTGCCATTTTGAGGTCAAAATTGGCCGACACGCTCCGGTTGATATTGCTGCTGATGGGGTGATCATTTCTACACCCACTGGTTCTACTGCCTATTCTCTGTCGGCAGGGGGAGCCGTTGTTACGCCTGATGTGGGCGTGTTGCAACTGTTGCCCATTTGTCCCCATTCCCTCGCTTCGAGAGCGTTGATTTATGCCGAGAAAGAACCTGTTACCATTTATCCGGCGAGTCCTAACCGTTTGGTGATGGTCGTTGATGGGAATGGTGGATGTTATGTTTTATCAGATTATCGGGTGAGAGTAACGCGCTCCCGTCATTCTGCTCATTTTATTCGGCTGAAGTTGCCCGAATTTTTCCAGGTTTTGCGAGAAAAGTTGGGTTGGGGACTGCCTCATATTGCCAAACCCACTTCTGTTGAATTGCCGTGAGGTGTTCGTCGGACTCAAATTTGAGAGTTCAGGAGGGGGGGAGATCTTGACCTCACGACTTTTGGGGAGATGCGGAAGTCTGTTGATCTTTCATCGTTCAATTTTCCCTCTAACGTGGTAAAACGGTTAATATCGCTGCGGGGGGATTTGTCAATGAGTGCAATTGCTGGTGAGCATCATCCATCAATTTTAGTGATTGAATCAGATGAACTCTTAGCCCAACACGTGAGCTTAGATTTAGAAGAATCAGGCTACTATCCAGTTGTGGTGTCTAATGTCACCGTGGGACTTCATCGAGCCACAGAAATGCAACCTGCTTTAATTGTGGTTGATCGGATGTTAGGATCGGAGTCCGGATTAACGCTCTGTCGTCATCTGAGAAATGAGGGAAACCGCACCCCGATGCTGGTGTTTATGGCACGAGATAGCGTAGAAGATCGGGTCGCTTGTTTAGAATCTGGCGCGGATGATTACTTCCTCAAACCCTATCGCACAGAATCGTTTTTGCAATTGGTGCGTCTGTATTTACAACCCACTGATCACAACAGCGATCAACTCCGCTTTAGTGAATTGGGATTGGATTTAGCAACTCG
>CAZNCM010000332.1:4760-5573 GCA_964571155.1 uncultured Lyngbya sp.
CCATTGAGTTAACGATGAAGGAATTTGATCTGCTTCGATACTTAATGGAACACCCACGAGAAGTTTTAACCCGTGAACAAATCTTGGAAAATGTCTGGGGTTATGATTTTTTGGGTGAATCAAATGTGATTGAAGTTTATATTCGCTATCTCCGTCTCAAAATTGAAGAAGAAGGGGAAAAACGTCTGATTCAAACGGTAAGAGGCGTGGGTTATGTTTTACGAGAGTCTTGATTCGACAGGGAACAAATTGAGCCAAATGAACAACATGATCGGTAATTCTGTATTCGCCTGATTTCTGATTTGGTTTTTTAACGATTTTCTATGAGCAAATTTTTGGCTTTCTGTTTACTCCCCCTGGGATTGGGGGCAGTGTTTAGTGGTGTTGTTTTCCCCATGCAAACGGCTTCAACACTGGAATTTTTTTTCTCTCCTGCTTTTATTGCTCAGTTTTCATCCCCATCTGAAGAAAATTTAGGTCAAATGCTCCCGATAACAGCCCAGACAACCCTTGGAGGTGAGGTGATTCAACTGGAAGTCGCTCGCACTCCGACTCAACAACAACTTGGATTGATGTATCGGACTTCGTTACCGGATAACCGAGGAATGCTATTTTCTTTTTCTCCACCTCGGATGGTCGGCTTTTGGATGAAAAATTGTAAAATTTCTTTGGATATGATTTTCATCAACAATGGTGTGATTCAAGCGATTCAGGTGGGTGCGCCTCCCTGTACAACAGAACCTTGTCCGACCTATGGCCCCCAGGTTCCTGTAGACCAAGTGATTGAAGTGCGAGGAGGGCGAACTCAAGCCT
>CAZNCM010000332.1:5583-6574 GCA_964571155.1 uncultured Lyngbya sp.
GAGTCAAACCCGGCGATCGCATTGAGATTGAATATCTGAACTCTGATCGCCGGGAGAGTCTGAATCAATGATCGGAAAAAATTTTTTTTACAGAATCTTTACAAAGTTTAACTAGATTTGATAAAAATTTAATGATAAAGTCTATCCACAAGTCAAGAAATTTGCTACGCTATCATTTCTAGCGTCTAAAATTTATCCGACTTCCAGTGAGCCATTCGCTCCAATTGATTAAGGTGTGAGAGACAAATGAAAGCTTGAGCGCAATCGAGGTCGTGATTGCGACCCGGGTATTGGCTTCGATTTTCGGGTTGGGGTAAGAGGTCAAAGTTGACAAGATACCCATGACTTGATGGAGCGAGTTCTGAAATTCTGACCCCGGACAGATTCAATCCTTTGAAGAAGCTGTTGTCGTAGTGAGTTGCGAAATTGTCTCTAGATTAAGCCTATAACTACGCATAGCTAAATCAGTAACTTAATGGGGTTACTGTTGAGTTGCTGATCATCGGCAACCGTGAGGAGTGCAAAAGTTCAAAAGAGTTCGGAATTTGATTTACAGTGAATGTAGATCAACAATCAGTGTGAGTGTAGAACTCAAAAAAGTCAGACTTTTTAACGCTGAAATTGCAGGTAGACAAAAAACAAACTGGCTTAGTGTTGTTTTCAAAATCACTATCTACATTACACAATGGTGTCTATTAAAGGGGAGGTGAATACCAAAATGACACCAAACACCTACTCTCGATTTGTGCGATTTTTACAAGAAGAGTTATGTGTTTCGCCAGCCCATATCGCGTTTGCGGAGAAGGCTCAAGCTACGTCTAATGAAAAACAAAGATATCGTGATCCTAATCCACTATCAATGACTCTTTTGCAGTATGGATTGGTGACTTTAGAACAACTCGATAAAATCTTTGATTGGTTAGAAACTGCTTAATTAATGATCAAATACAAAGCTTCACACTTCAAATGTGGGTGGCTTCGTTGACCTTTT
>CAZNCM010000333.1:0-6534 GCA_964571155.1 uncultured Lyngbya sp.
CGTATCATCTTGTGGCAGATTTTTTGGTATTCCCTCTGATCTTGATGAAGATTTTTTGGAACTCGTTAATCTGTATATTCCCTCTGAAGAAGAAGGTTGGGAAGATGAGCCATACGAACGCACAGTTTGGTTGATTAAAATTTCTGAGATTGTTGCAGTTGCTTATCCAATTCAATCGTTATCAAAAGCTCAATTAGAGTCATTGATTAACCCCAGTCAAACAGTCTTTGAATCAGAAGATTAATCAAGCCATTCAATGAGGTGGTTTCCCAAGACTTCAAATACGATAACCCGGAATTGATCTCGGGGATAGAATGAATTTTAATTCATCACGTTAACTGATTTCAAGGGATTTCCACCTCAACTCTTGGTAGTAATGTTCTAAGTTCGTAAACTAGCATTATAGCGATGAACAAAATACCAAACTGTATCGATGTGATCGTCGATTGGTTTTGAGAATGATAAAGTTTTATGTACTAAGCGGGAAATTCTTTGACGTAAAGTGTTATTGAATCCTTTAATATAACTTGTATAACCAGTGTCTTTGCCAACTGAACGGTGGCGTTTACGCGAGTTTTACTTATTTGTAAGCTTCCCAAAAATCAGTGTAACAAATACACATTGACGGTACACAGGCTGAAGCGATCACCAATATATACTCCAATAAGACGCTCGTGTAGTCGCGTCAATTGCAAGCCAAATCCATTGTTTTTTGGCTTTTGATCCTACATAAGACCACATTTCATCCATAGGGCAAGGCATATTTCAATCTGGATGCAACATTTTTGAGTTGATCATTACTATGCACCACTACCCTTTTTTTATGGATAATTTTTGACCGTTTATCAACCTGACTTCATATTGTTTGCAATCGATATAACTCATTTAATCCGAGAATATACGGAGAAAATAAAAACAAATAAATTTACGAATTCCGAGAAACTACAGATATACAAAATCTTTAAAAAAATTGTTGGGATCACGATTGCAATCTTCATAATAGAGTGAATATGATGGTGTTTAACAAAGCAAAAAAGCAATCTAAAAAAACGGAGTTAAACACCATGAAAAACTACTTTAAAACCACAGTCGGAGTCGTTGCTACATCAATTTTCCTCGGTTTAGTTGCCGGACAAGCGGCTCAAGCCGCAGATTTTACAACAGTTGGTTCAGATTGGAATATTGTCTTAGATTCTTTTAAAGATGGGACTGACGGCAGTCTTCTCGGGGTTGGGAGTCCGAGTAAGTATGAAATGTTTGGTATGGCAATAAAAGCAGACCAAAATACTGTCTCTGTTGCAATTAATGCCAATATTCCCCTCTTAGGAAACTCCAATAACAACGCAGCCGATAAGAATATTGGTTATGGAGACTTGTTCTTTAACTTCAGTGGACAGTCTTTCCAAGAAGCAAGTGCTGGTAATAAATTATTTGGAATTCGCTTCGCAGGTTCTAATGACTCTGAAGTTGGAAGTGTTGGCGTTTATGGAGATGTACAAGCTAAAAGTGTCGTGAGTCAAAATAGTGGATGGGCAAGCTTTAACAATTATCAAAATTGGGTGGGAGGAAAGAACCGAGACAAAACTGTTGGTGCAACTGGAGAGAAACGTGGAGAAGTGGGTTTTGGTGATTTAAGTGCAGCAGAAGCCAAAGACTATATCGGAAATAAAAATATTCAAAATGTGATGGCTTCTGGTAATTTGTTAGGTGGAATTACCATGCTGAGTAATAGCGAACTTGCTGGATTAGATTTCGGTACAAGTAACAGTTCAGTTTACGGCCTTGCACATACATTTGGATTTAGCTTTGACCGCAATTTACTTCCTGATGGTGACGCTTTAATTAGTCTTTTAGCTGAATGTGCCAACGATGGTATGGCAATGGCAATGAACTTTGAACCCAATAAAACTACACCTGCAAGCGTTCCTGAACCCACAACCGTCACCAGTTTAGCCTTAGTTGGTTTGGCTTTAGCAGGAAGCAAACTTCGTAACCGCAACAAAGCTTAACCGATTGTTCTCCGATAAACTTTAGTCAGGGTTTGCTATAAGCTACTATCTCTTTTATAGAAAAGTGAATAATTTCCAAGGATAAACGGTAGAAAAGTTAAATATTCTACCGTTTTTCAATGATTTGATCAAAAACGATAGCTTGCTTGCTCAAATCCAGATATCTTAGTATAATGAACAGGACAAATTTACAAAAAATAAGATTAAATCTATATTTATCGAGAGTGTATACTAAAAAAGTAGACTCACGCAGTAGTAATTTTAAAAATTGACACAATGACTGAGAATGAAACGGTTACAGCCCTCAATGTTAATTTAACCAATTGCGATCGCGAACTGATCCACATTCCGGGTTCAATTCAACCTTATGGTGTGCTTTTCAGCCTTCAAGAACCGGATCTCAAAATTGTTCAAGTCAGTCGCAACGTTAAAAACTTACTCGGATTTTCAGCGGATGAGTTATTAGGCAAAACTCTAGATTGTCTCTTTAACTCCGAACAGATAGAAGCCCTTCGTCAAGGTCTATTGGGCAACTTTGAATATCTTAACCCAATTCGACTCTCGGTTCAATACCCTCAGCCTCAAGAATTTGATGCCATTGTCCATTATTCTGACGGTCTAGCTCTCTTGGAACTTGAACCCCGAAGTCATCAAGACCACGAAGGATTTCCCCACTTCTATAGACTAACAAAACGGACGATGACCCGATTTCAACAGGCTCAAACCCTTCAAGAACTTTGTTCTATAATTGTTGAAGAAATTCGTCAGCTTACAGGGTTTGAGCGGGTGATGATCTATAAGTTTAATGAAGATGATTCCGGTCATGTTATTGCCGAAGATAAATTAGAAGAATTAGAACCCTATTTAGACTTACATTATCCCGCTACCGATATTCCTTTACCTGCTCGCCGACTTTATAAACTAAACTATCTGCGGTTAATTTCTGATGTCAATTATCAATCGGTTGAATTAATTCCTAATAATAATCCCCTAACTCAAAAGCCCCTAGATCTGAGTTTTTCCGTTCTGCGAAGTGTTTCTCCAATTCATGTGGAATATTTAAAAAATATGGGGGTGAAAGCTTCGATGTCTATTTCTCTGCTGAAAGAGAACAAATTATGGGGATTGGTTGCTTGTCATCACCAGTCATCTCCTAAGTATGTTCCTTATGAAATCCGCACAGCTTGCGAATTTTTAGGACAAGTGATGTCTTTGCAAATTGCCAGCACAGAGCAAAATGATAACTTAGATTATAAGATTAATTTGAAAAAGATTCTATCTGAAGTTACATTTTCCCTTTCTAGCTCTGATGATTTATTTAATGTTTTAGTGAATCTACAAGATAAATTACTAGAATTGGTGAATGGGACGGGAGTTGCTATTTATCTAGAAGACCAGCTACAGTGTATCGGTGAAACTCCGAATGAAGATGAGATCAAGAAATTAATTGATTGGACTAAAGCAAAGATTGATAACAACATTTACCATACTAATTGTTTACCGGAAGTTTATCCGGCTGCTGTAAAGTTTAAAGATCGAGGGAGTGGATTATTAGTCTTAGAGATTACAAAAGCTAAACCCAATTATATTTTATGGTTTCGCCCAGAAGTAATTCAAACTGTTAATTGGGCGGGAAATCCGAACAAAACGAAGCAAGTTGAAGCCGATGGTAGTTTGACTCTATTTCCTCGAAAATCCTTTGATCAATGGACAGAAACGGTGCAACTCAAATCCTTAGCTTGGCAAAGTTATGAAATCGAAAATGCTCAGGAATTAAAAGGTGCAATTATTGGTATTGTTTTACGTCGAGTTTCTGAACTCTCAGAAGTAAATTTAGAATTAACTCGCAGCAATAGTGAGCTTGATTCTTTTGCATATATTGCGTCCCATGACCTCAAAGAACCCTTGCGGGGAATTCACAATTACTCAACTTTTTTAATTGAAGATTATGCTGATATTTTAGATGATGCTGGTCGAGAAAAACTGGAAACTCTAGTGCGTTTAACTCAACGTATGGAAGATTTAATTAATACGTTACTGCATTTTTCTCGCTTGGGTCGTCAAGAACTCCGTCATCGGCCGATTAACTTAAATATATTAGTTGAAAATGTAACAAAAATTATCAGGATGGGTCAAGTGAATGAATTAATTGAAATTAATATTCCTCAACCCTTACCTGTGGTTGATGGCGATCGGGTTTTACTCGAAGAAGTTTTTACAAACTTAATCAGTAATGGACTGAAATATAATGAAAACTCTCCCAAGGTGATTGAAATTGGGTGTGTAGAAACAAAAATTAATCCTTGTACTCTTTATATTCGTGATAATGGAATTGGAATTCGAGAGAAACATCTCGATAACGTTTTTAAAATTTTTAAGCGCTTACATAGTCGGAATAGTTATGGCGGAGGAACAGGAGCGGGTTTAACAATAGTTAAAAAAATTATAGAGCGTCATAACGGTAAAATATGGATAGAGTCTATCTACGGACAAGGATCAACCTTTTACTTTACCCTTAATGATCAGGAGTAATTTTATGAATAACCCTCAAGTTAAATCAAAACCTTTTCTTTCTCTCATCATCGTCGAAGACAGTAATGAAGATTTTGAAGCGTTCTTTCGATTGATGAAATCTGCAAACTTTCCCCATCCGATCTCGCGCTATATTGATGGAGATGATATTCTCGATTTCTTGTATTATAAAGGAGAATACACCAATAGAGAAAAGACCCCTTATCCTACCCTGATTGTGATGGATCTCAATCTACCGGGAACCGATGGACGAGAGGTGATCGCTATTTTGAAACAAGATCCAGAGTTAAAAGTCATTCCTATTGTGGCTTTGACAACATCTTCTAACCCGATAGATATTCAAACCTGTTATCAGTATGGAGTCAACAGCTACCTTCAGAAACCTATTGGAACGTTAGCATTTAAAAAACTGATTCAAGATTTTAAATCCTATTGGTTTGATGCGGTGATTCTTCCCAGTAATGAAGAGTAACAAGTGTTTTCATACTGGACGAGCAATTTTTTCCTATATTCTAGGATTTTTTATTATAAACATTTTAATCTCTTATCTCTTTAAACCATGAGTGAATCAGCAAATAAACGTATTCTTTTAATTGTTGAAGATTCATTAACTGATCGAGAAATGTATCGTCGTTATCTGATGAAAGATTCACAATACAACTATCAGATTATTGGTGTAGAAACAGGAGAAGAAGCACTAGAACGTTTTGATGAAATTAAGCCCGACTTGATTTTGGTGGATTTTCTCTTACCTGATATGGATGGATTAGAATTAATCGAATTGATTAGAATAAAAACTTGTCTACATATTCCCGCGATCATGTTAACAGGTGAAGGAAATATACAGGTTGCTGTACAAGCCATGAAAAAGGGTTTTCAAGATTATTTAGTAAAAGGTAATATCACTTCAGAAAGTCTTTTAAAAACGATTGATAGTGTTTTTGATCGAGTTGAATTACTCAAGCAAATTGAACGCAATCAACAACAACGTCGCTTAGTTTCAACTCTAGCCTTGCGGATTCGTCAATCTTTAAATTTAGAAGAAATTTTAGAAACATCCGTCAATGAAGTCCGTTCATTTTTAAATTGCGATCGCGTGGTTGTTTATCAGTTTCAATCATCCGGTTACGATGGTGAAGTCATTGCTGAATCGGTGAAAGAAGGGTGGCTAAAAACAATTAAAATTTCATCTCAAGATATGTGCTGTCAGCCCGTAAAAAACCGTATTAATGCTTGGGAAAGCTACCATGCTAATAATAATATTTATAACGCTGGATATAGTGATTGTCATGTTCAAATGTTAGAACATTTTCAGATCAAAGCAAATCTGATCTTTCCTATTTTTGTACTAAGGAATGGAGATGGAGTTTTAAAAAAAGAATTGATGAAATCCTCTCAAATCTGGGGATTGTTAATTGCTCATCAGTGTGATGATTTTCGCGAGTGGAAAACAACTGAAATTGAACTTTTAGAAGAACTCTCTGTACAAATTGCGATTGGTATTCAACAAGCTCAACTTTATGAGGATTTAAAACAGCTTAATTATCAGTTAGAAGAAAAAGTTCGAGAACGTACCGCTAAACTTAAAGAAAGTGAGCAGAAATTTCGGGCGATTTTTAACAACTCCTTTCAACTCACGGGATTATTAACAATTAATGGTCTGGTCGTGGAATTAAATCAAACTGCTTTAACTTGGGAAAATCTTAGTCGAAAAGAGGTGATTAATCGTCCATTCTGGGAAATTTCAATTTGTCAAAGGGCTTCTTCTCAAACTCAAGCCAAAATTCGGGAGTCTATTTCTCAAGCAACCCAAGGAGAATTTATCCGCGATGAACTTGAGACATTTGACATTCAAGGAAATGCTGTCACCCTTGATTTCTCCCTCCGTCCTCTACGAGATGAAACCGGAAAGGTGCTTTTTTTAATTTTAGAAGCGAGAGATATAGCGCTACGCGCTATGGTTAGGACAAAAGTATGATAAGATTTAGTAATA
>CAZNCM010000334.1:0-852 GCA_964571155.1 uncultured Lyngbya sp.
AGAGTTCAGCTTCTTCAGTTGAAACTTTCACAAAATCAACCTGTTTGAGCAAATCAGGAATCAACCGCTGTGCATCCAAAGGATTTGACCAAAAAACCGGACGCCAATTAATATCAACTAAGATTTTCAGATTGTAGCGATCAGCCATTTTTAGCGCTTGAATACAGGCTTGGCGAGATTCAGGATAAGCCAGAGCGATCGTCCCTAAAACCAGAAAATCAGCATCAACAAACAAGCTTTCAGGAATTTGACTCGCTTGCAAATGGGTATCAGCAAACTCATTTTTCGGAACTTTTCCGAACCCGGCAAACTCCCGTTCACCCTCGTCTGAACGCAAGACAAACACCTTTCGAGTCGGGGCGGGGTATTGCTGAATTCCAATGGTTTGTACCCCAACCTGTCGCAACAGTTGGACAAGCTGCATCCCCGCTTCATCCATTCCCACTGCACTGATCAAACCCGTGGGAATTCCGAGCTTAACAAGGCCACAGGCAACATTCGCCGGAGCCCCACCTGGATAAGCAGTCCAAGATGCAACCTGTTCAAGCGATCGCCCGGTTTGGTCCGCTAAACAATCAAATAAAATTTCACCTATACAAAGAACACGAGCAGGATTGATCATAATCATAGAGAATTGTACTTACAGACAAAGATAGGAGAGGGAAATCCGGGACGTTAGAAATAACAAAAATTAATTCTTACTTAACGGTTCGTTCTTAATTTATAGTTCACCTCTTAGAATTATAAATAGGTAATTATGCAGAGATAGAAAATTATTATGACTCACAGTAAGTCTCATACCCCGGTTTCCCTTTCAGATCGGGAATTACAGGTTGTTGAGCTGATCGCCAC
>CAZNCM010000334.1:862-4082 GCA_964571155.1 uncultured Lyngbya sp.
GGAAATTGCAGAGGAGTTAGAAATCAGTAAGCGGACTGTAGATAACCACATCAGCAATATTCTCACCAAGACAGAAACAGAGAATCGAGTCGCCCTCGTGAGTTGGGCGTTGAAATCGGGTAAAGTATGTCTGGATAATTTTAACTGCTGTATTTTGCCTAAACCATCCCAACAGGCCCAAGAACAGCAGGTGTCTGTTGAGTAAAGCAAGTCAACTCACAAAAGCATTGATGCAAACAGCCAATTCTAGACAACTGCGCTATCAAATCCAATGCCCCCGATTACCGCTGGCCGTCTACCGAGAAGTGGCGGCTCATTTGCGCCAGGTTGAGGGGGTTAAAACCGGTTTAAACCCGATTCAGGGTGTTTGTGAACCCTCACAGCCCCTCTCGTTTGACTACGGACGCAGCCAAGTCGGCAGTCTTTGGATAGAATATCAAGACGATATCACTTCCGCGAGTCGTCAACAGGTCGATCAGATTTTGGCTTATTATGGCGATCGCTATGGGACATGGGAGATTTTACAGTGAATCGTAAACAGTGAATCGTAACCTGTCAAAAGGTGATTGAGCGATCGCTCAAAAAGTGGGTTACTCTCTTGCAATCTTTGCTAAGATTGTGAACTTCTTTAAACTGATCACTGATAACTGATAACGGTAAAGATGGAACCAATTCAAGCGATACGGGGAACGCGAGATATTCTCCCAGATGAGGTGGGATATTGGCAATGGGTAGAATCGATTGCGAGGACAATTCTTTGCAAAGCTAACTATCTCGAAATTCGCACACCGATCTTTGAACAAACCAGTTTATTTGAACGGGGGATCGGGGAAGCCACCGATGTAGTGGGGAAGGAAATGTACACCTTTAGCGATCGCGGCGATCGTTCGATTACGTTGCGTCCTGAAGGAACCGCAGGGGTGGTTCGCAGTTATATTGAAAATAAACTTCATGTCGGCGGTGTTCAACGTCTTTGGTATACTGGGCCAATGTTTCGCTATGAACGCCCCCAAGCCGGACGACAACGCCAATTTCATCAGTTGGGTGTGGAGGTTCTCGGAAGTAACAATCCCCGTGCCGATGTGGAAGCCATTGCGATCGCCACTAATATTTTACAAGCGTTGGGGCTAAAAAATCTCCACCTTGACTTAAATTCTGTCGGAGATTTAGAGGATCGGGGGCGTTATCGTCAAGCGTTAATTGATTATCTGACGCCTTACAAAGATGAACTCGATTCCGATTCTCAAGATCGTCTTTCTCGTAATCCTCTCAGGATTCTCGATAGCAAAGACAAACGCACTCAAGAAATCACTCAAAATGCACCGAGTATTATCGATTATTTGGGTGAAAAATCCCGCACTCATTTTGAGAAGGTACAACAATTATTAGCAGGATTAGGGATTAGTTATACCCTCAATCCTCGTTTGGTTCGGGGGCTGGATTATTACACTCATACCGCTTTTGAAATCATCTCTGATGATCTCGGCGCCCAAGCAACGGTTTGTGGAGGTGGACGGTATGATGGTTTAGTTCAAGAACTCGGTGGCCCGGATACGCCTGCGGTCGGTTGGGCGATGGGTTTAGAACGGTTAATTTTGCTGTTGCAGCAACTTCAGAATTTACCCCAGTCTGAACTCGATTTTTACATTGTTTCTCGCGGAGAATTAGCCGAAAGTCAAGCGACAATATTAGCCCAAAAGTTACGCCATGCTAATTTTAGTGTAGAAGTTGATTTGAGTGGGAGCGCTTTTGGTAAACAGTTTAAACGGGCTGACCGCAGTGGGGCGGTGGCTTGTTTAGTGTTGGGAGATGCAGAAGCTGAAAATCAAACGGTGAATTTAAAATGGTTGAAAACCGGGGAACAAAATCAATTTTCTCAATCTGATTTGTTGACCAAAACTGAGGAAATCCGCTCAAAAATTCAGGCTTCAAGAGCTTCAGAAACGACAATCAATCCCTAGAATGAGGGGCTTAAGCCCCTTGTTTTTTAGGTTGTAATCAGTTAAAATCTTTCTAAGAGATTTGATGAATTTCCCCAACTTTGACATTTAACCTTGATTAAAAACATTCACTGATATTGGCTGAACAAAACGACGATTAGCTCGCACAAAACAATGACTTGGGCCGTTTTCTCCGGCGATATTTTCTACATACATCCAGGGGTTTTGTTGGGTATCATAAACCACCCCAAATCCAGCAGGGCCAAGATTAATTTTAAAGTCTTGTCCTTGTTTTAAAGTCCCAACTACAGGCCAGTTTCCAATATTAAATTCAACCGAATTGCGAGGATCAATCAGTTGTTCGTAGGTCAGATCAAGACCATGACAATTCAACCCATTGGGGTCAGCATCAACAGCTTCCCAAGTCGTCTGAGATGAACGACGATAATCCCCATTTTTGATCGGTTGAGGTAAACTGGGAACTGAATTTTGATCAAAGAAACCCGTTTTAGTTGGGTTTTGTTTGAACATCAAAGATGAACTTTCACAAGCCATCGTTCCCATCCAAATTACACCCAACATTAACAACGCACTTAACTTGCGAACGCTGCTAGGATTTGCTTTAATAATTTTAGTAATCATCGGCTTACACATAACTCAATTGCTTCAGCAGTGAGGCTAAATGGCCGCACTTCTGTTACTTTCACTTTCAAGACTTTACCCTTCAATTCCGCAAGATTTCCTACAAAAAAGGTTAAACGGTTTCCGCGTGTCCGTCCCATCACCTGAGAAGGATCTCTAGGATTTTCCCCTTCTACTAACACTTCTTCAATGCGTCCGAAGTACCGCCCAGATCGTTCGGCGGCTTTTACCCCAACTAAATGATTTAATCGTTGTAAACGATCGGCTTTGACCGCTTCTGGAACTTGATTTTCCCACAACGCCGCCGGGGTGCCTGGACGCGGTGAATAAGCCGCAGTATTCAACAAATCAAATCCGATCTCATCAACCAACTTTAAAGTATTTTCAAACTGTTCTTCAGTTTCACCCGGAAACCCAACAATTGCATCGGCACTAATAGACGCATCCGGCATATATTCACGAACAGTATTAATAATGCGACGATATTTTTCGTGAGTATATCCTCGTGACATCGCCTTCAAAATTTGGTTATCACCCGACTGAAACGGAATGTGAAAATGTTCGCAAACTTTAGGAAGTTCTGCACAAGCTTTAATCAAACGTTCAGTAAAATAACGAGGATGACTGGTGGCAAACCG
>CAZNCM010000334.1:4092-6312 GCA_964571155.1 uncultured Lyngbya sp.
GTCCTTCCGGCGTAGAACCCGGTAAATCTCGCCCATAAGCATCAATATTTTGACCTAATAAAGTCACTTCTTTATAACCTAACCGCCCTAATTCTTCCATTTCGCTGCGAATGGCTTCGGGAGTTCTTGACTGTTCAATTCCGCGTACATTCGGAACCACACAATAGGTACACCGTTCGTTGCAGCCATAAATCACATTTACCCAAGCCGTAACATTGCTATCTCGACGAGGTTTTGTGATATCTTCAACAATATGAATCGGTTCAGTCGCAACAACTTGATTCCCTTCATCTACCTGTTCTAATAATTCTTGGAGACGGTTGGCGTGTTGTGGCCCCATAACTAAATCCAGTTCAGGAACCCGTCTGAGTAAGGTTTGACCTTCTTGTTGGGCGACACATCCGGCAATAATTAGGGTTAAATTGGGTTGAGTGTGTTTGCGTTTGGCTTGTCTTCCCAAATAGGAATAGACTTTATGTTCGGCGTTGTCGCGAATGGTACAAGTATTGTAGAGAACGACATCGGCTTCGTTGGGGTCTGCGGTGAAAAGTAACCCCATTTCTTCTAAAATTCCAGCCATGCGTTCTGAGTCGGCTTTGTTCATTTGACAGCCGAAGGTTGTGATGTGATAGCGACGGGGAGTTGTAGTCATTAGATGTTGAATTTTAGATTCGCCTCGCAAACAATTGGATGAATGCCACCCATTGATGAGTTTAGTCTTTTATTATAGTTCAAAGCCGTCTAATTGGGATTAAAAGGATTCAAATTTTTACAAACAAGGGCAGGAATCGGTCTAAAATAAAATAGATTCGATATACAGTCTCGGGAATTAAATATTAATATTGAAGTTTTTTACTCCCGAGGATGAGTTAGTTCCTACTCTTGAAGAATCCGCAGCAACGAGAACTTAAACGCCATATAAAGAAAACAATTAGCCGCTAAACTGCGAGAACTGAATCTTGATCCAGAGATACTCTCAATTGCATAACCAACTCCACCTCCAATATATGTTTAAGCGGAAAGAACATCTACCCCTAAATCAACTCTTATGATAAGTCTAAAAGCCTTAACCGTTGCGGTGGTAATTAGCATATGGGCGAATATTGTACCGATGAACGTTCTGGCTGAGTCTCCGGTTCTCGCGCAAAGTCAAGATCAACGAAAAGCCCAAGCCGATCAATTATTAGAACAGGGTAGTCAGCAGTTAGAGAAAAGCCAATTTCAGGAAGCCTTGCAGTCTTTTCAAGAAGCTTTAGCTATTTATCGGGAGATTGGTGATCGCAATGGGAAAACTAATTCTATAAGACAGTTAGGCAATGCTTACGGGAGTTTAGGGCAGTATGAGAAGGCTATGGAACTTTATCAGCAATCTTTAGACATTGCCCAAGAAATTGGCGATCGTTTTGGGGAAGGGGCTTCTCTGAATAATTTGGGCTATGCTTACGGTAGTTTGGGGCAGTATCAAAAAGCCATAGAATACCTTCAGCAGTCTTTAGCTATTTTTCAACAAATTGAAGATTCTCCAGAGGAGAGGCTACGCCAACGCAGAGGGGAAGCGAGTTCTCTGGACGGTTTGGGCAATGCTTACAATAGTTTGGGGCAGTATCAAAAAGCCATAGAATACCATCAGCAGTCTTTAACCATCGAACGAGAAATCGGCAATCGCAATGGGGAAGCTAGATCCCTGAATAATTTGGGCAGTGCTTACCGTAGTTTGGGGCAGTATCAAAAAGCGATAGAATTTTTTCAGCAGTCCTTAGCCATTAAACGAGAACTTGGAAACCATCAGGGAGAAGCTAATTCTTTAGTTGGTTTAGGTAATGCCTATTCAAGTTTAGGACAGTATCAAAAAGCGATAGAATACCTCCAGCAGTCTTTAGCTATTTATCAGGAAATCGATGATCGCAATGGGGAAGCGAGTTCTCTGGGCAGTTTGGGCAATGCTTACCGTCGTTTGGGGCAATACCAAGAGGCGATAGAATTCTATCAGCAGTGGTTAACTATTGCACGAGAAATCGGTGATCGCAATGGGGAAGCGGGTTCTCTGGGCGGTTTGGGTAATGTTTACAATAATTTGGGGCAGTATCAAAAAGCCATAGAATTCCATCAGCAGTGGTTAGCTATT
Source organism: uncultured Lyngbya sp. (assembly GCA_964571155.1). Taxonomy (GTDB): domain Bacteria; phylum Cyanobacteriota; class Cyanobacteriia; order Cyanobacteriales; family Microcoleaceae; genus Capilliphycus. The sequence goes on from CAZNCM010000334.1 coordinate 6,218, forward strand.
GCACGAGAAATCGGCGATCGCAATGGGGAAGGAAGATCTTTGGGCAGTTTGGGCAATGCTTACCGTCGTTTGGGGCAATACCAAGAGGCGATAGA
>CAZNCM010000334.1:6412-6527 GCA_964571155.1 uncultured Lyngbya sp.
ATTCTATCAGCAGTGGTTAACCATTGCACGAGAAATTGGAGATCGCCAAGGGGAAGCGGGTTCTCTGGGCGGTTTGGGCAATGTTTACCGTAATTTGGGGCAGTATCAAAAAGCC
>CAZNCM010000335.1:0-208 GCA_964571155.1 uncultured Lyngbya sp.
CTTTCGACTGTTGGGGGTCATTCTCTGTTAGCTTTGTCTGCTCCCAGTCGAAAATTAATCTCAACCCAAGAATGGTTAAGCGATAACATTTTCTTGCAAGGAATTAACGCGCCTGTTTTTAAAGAACTTGATATTGATAACTTAAAAATAACCGGAGAAATTCCCGCAGATTTAAACGGAATGTATATGCGAAATGGCCCTAATCCAT
>CAZNCM010000335.1:252-6518 GCA_964571155.1 uncultured Lyngbya sp.
AGTCGGATTACCCTATCAAATTTCTAGCGAATTAGAAACTTTAGGAGAGTGGGATTTTGATGGCGAACTCGAAGAAGCAATGACTGCACATCCCAAAGTTGATCCGATAACAGGAGAATTACATTTTTATCGTTATTCTCTGTTAGCTGCGCCTTACTTAGTGTATTATGTCGCCGATAAACAGGGGAAAATAATTCGTAAAACTCCTATTGAAATGGAATCTCCCGCACTCATACATGATACGGCAATTACTGAAAATTACATCATTTTCTTTCATTGTCCTCTCGTTTTTAATGTATTTCAAGCGCTCGGTGGAGACATTCCTTTTGAATGGAAACCGGAATATGGTACAAAAATCGGCTTAATTCATCGCAAGAATGTCGATCAAAAACCAATTTGGATAGAAACAGAACCGTTGTGGATGTGGCATTTTATGAATGCTTACGAACAACAGGGAGAAGTTGTTGTTGATTTCGCTTATCATAATCAACTAAAATTAGATCCCGCTAGTGTAACTTCTGGAAAAGAGGTTAAATCTCATCTCCAACGATTAATAATTAATCCAGAAGAAAAAACAGCCAAACATGAACCTTTAGATGATCGAGTTGTTGATTTTCCGACCTTTGATTTTCGGAAAACTGGACAATCCTATCGGTTTGGATATACGCCGCATATTGATGTTGAATTAATTGCCCAAAAGCAAATTCCCAACTATTTCTCTGAACTGATTCAATATGATTTAGAACGAAAAGTTTCTCACGTTCACCGCTTTAAACCGGGACGGTATTGTGGTGAAGCGAGTTTTATTCCCAAACAAGGACAAGAAGCTGAAGATCAAGGATATGTGGTCACATTTGTCTTTGATGAAAACACAGCAACCAGTAGTTTAGTGATTCTTGATCCTGCTAATTTTTCTAGTGAACCTCTGGCTGAAATTCATCTTCCGGTTCGGGTTCCCAGTGGCTTTCATGGCAATTGGATTTCAACAGCAATATAATGGCAAAATATAGCAATCCTCAATTATTTGTGAATGCTTTTATTTGTCATTCTGAACCGTGAAGAATCTACCAGGTAAAGTTGTTTACAAGGGAAATAAAAACCCGGCAATTCCTACGAAACCGGGTTTTTAGATGTATCTCAATCTACAGCAGGTTCAGTGAAAAATAGAACATTGTTGTAAAAATCTTGTTGGAATTTTGGGATGACTTCCCCAGTGTAGATGTAAATAAGACGCATGAAGATTGGCGAATGACCATCCTTCGGTGATTGTTTCATTGTCTTGATTTTGACGGTAACGCTTCATTTTATAAACCGGATTTGGGGATTCTGTTGTCAGGTCTGAGCGATGAAATTGATGTCCGAAAATAGTGGTTTTTTGGGGAAATAAAGGACTGTTTTGTAACGTTGTTGCTTGATAATATCCCAATTTTAATCGTTTTCCCATGAACGCTTTTGTGGGAAGAATCCCCACCATTGGCCAAGATTTGTTCTCAAAATCGATTATTTCTTCACATAAGTACATCAATCCTCCGCATTCGGCGTAAGTTGGTATTCCTACGGAGATGCGATCTCGAATGGCTTTGATCGCCGATGAATTTTCGGATAACTGTTTAGCAAAGAGTTCGGGAAAACCCCCCCCAAAATAAAACCCCTGAATATTTTCGGGAACTTGAGTATCGTTTAGAGGACTCCAAAAGATTAATTCTGCTCCGAGTTGTTGTAAAATATCTAGGTTATCTTGATAATAAAAACTAAAGGCTTGATCGCGAGCTACAGCAATTTTAACAGGAAGGTTTAGATCGGGTTTTTTAAGATTGAATTGAATTTTTACCTGTTTTTCGGTTTGGAATAAGGGAAGGAGTTTTTCCCAGTCAAAACAGTCTGCGGCTAAATGAGTGAGTTGATGAATTAAAGTTTGTAATTGAGGCAGTTCATCGGTGGGAACTAAGCCTAAATGTCGTTCCGGGAGATGAATGTGATCTTGTCGTCGCACAATCCCCAGAATGGCAATATTTAAGGGTTCTAGAGCTGATTTTAAGAGTTCTAGATGACGATCACTGGCTACTTTATTTAAGATTAAACCTGCAAATTTAAGGTTAGGATTAAGTGTGGTAAAACCATGAACAATCGCAGCGACTGAACCGGATAATCGACTGCAATCTATGACGAATAATATGGGTAAATTGAGGATTTGAGCAATGTGAGCGGTAGAACCTGTAGGGATGTGATCAATCAAGGGTGAAACACCATCAAATAATCCCATCACGCCTTCGATAAGAGCATAATCAGTATTTTGAGTATGACGAGTAAAACACTGTTTAATATAGGGTTCTGAAGTGAGAATGGGATCGAGATTGCGACAGGGTTTTTGAGTTACAAATTGATGAAACATGGGGTCAATATAATCAGGGCCAACTTTAAAAGATTGGATATTGAACTGATGGTGTTGGAGATAGGCTAAAAGCGAAAGGGTAATGGTTGTTTTACCTGCTCCACTCCGATCCGCAGCAATAATCACGGTCATTTTTGATTTCTCCTTGAAAATACTTAGAGTTGATGTATTTAAGTTTACCAGCTAGGGTTTGGTATAAAATTAACAACTCAAGTCTAGTATAAATATCTAGAAAATCGGCTTGACTTCAGGCGGTATTTTTTGAGACAATGATGTTAAAATTAAAAAGAAATAAAGAGCTAAAAAATCAACAAATTGGAGGCGAATAAAGATAAAGATAAGTTGAAGTTAGATGAAGATGGGTTTGCTCAAAATGAGTGAGTTGAGGGTCAATCTACCCAAAAAGATTAAATCGATCAAAAACACATAAATTTGTGATTTATATCACACCTGGAGTCTGCCCAGGTGATCTAACAAGCTATTCAATCCCAATTAAGTTTGCTGACCGTTCACAATTTTTATCCCAGAAAAAACCACAGAAAGCTTTAAGTGAGAGCCATGCTAAAGTACAAAAGAAATAATTTCCTTGAACCCTTAAAAAGTAATGCGTTGTTTGATCGGTTGCCCCCAGAGGTGCAGCAATGGGCGCAGGGTTTACCCTGGAACGAACGGCGCTATGTTCTATCCTTGTGTTATATATTGTGCGGTTCCTCTCCGGAGAAGCAAGCTGAGTTTTTAGACGAATATACAGCCGACGGTTTAGTGTCCAAACTCTTAGAAGATGTTGATACCTTACAACGAATTAAGCGGTATTTAACCTGGTTTAAACTTGACACAAATTTGAATGAATCTCTTTTGAGAAATTATATCAAACAGTTTTATATTCACTCTGCTCAAGATGCTCGTTGTCAGCCCGAAGAATATCTCGAATCTGCGTTGAGACTGGCTTTAAACCCCGAAGATAAAGACAAAGTATTTTATTATGTTTTAGGGTTTGAGTTATTGAAATTAATGTTTAATATGAGCTGGCTTCAGCATGAACGCTTATCCCGACTCCAAAAAAATCCGGATGATTTCATCCGAAACTATATTAAACCGATTCAGAATACACACAAACTCAATGGAATCGTTGTTCCTAAAGATGAACGAATATTCTTTGCTCGGAGAGATTACTTCATCAAGAAACCCGAGATTTCTCCCCGCAAACTCACAGAGCTAATTCTGGTCACTTTTACCACCGATCAGGTAATCAATTGTGGCTTTTCTGTCACCCGTCATATTCGTTCTGTAGAATTTGACTATGACTATGTATTCAATGCTGCGGAGGAATCAGAAAGTATCTTTCCTTGGGAATGTGAATCCATGATAGGATAATTAGAGTTAACGCCGAGAGAACAAAGGCGAGAATCCGTAACATCTGAATCAAGATCCCTCAACCTCGCTCTAAGTTCAGATTGCGCCCCAACCCCCGGCTCAGAAACGCACCAACTGAGGAACTAACGTGCTATTGTCAAAAGGCTTTGAAGTAGAAATGTATACTGGCACTCCTCAAGGAGAAGTTGTCGGCCTTTCAGATCGGATTGTCGCTGAACTTGAGGGATTTGTGCGAGAACCCGATAGTCGTAATGTCGAGTATACGACCGCGCCTTTGTGCAACTATGATCGCCTGTTATGTGCTTTAGTCAAGCCTCGGCGATCGCTGCGCTCGGCTCTAAAGCAATGGGGAAACTATACGCTCATTCCAGGAAGTACCCTATCTCTGGGTGAAAGTGACTATTTTTATCGCTCCGATCCCAATAATCCTTACCATACTCACATCGAGGAAACCTACGGCACCACAGTCGTCACCGCTAGTATTCACATCAATATTGGCATTAGTGATCCAGAACTATTAATGAAAGCCATTCGCCTCGTGCGAGTAGAAGCACCACTATACCTAGCCCTAAGTGCTTCGTCTCCCTTTCTTGATGGTCAACCCACAGGCAACCATTCCACCCGTTGGTCTGTTTTTCCACAAACCCCTAAACACGTTCCCCTATTTGAAAGTCATTCCCACTATATTGACTGGACAGAGGAACAACTGGCTCTGGGAACAATGTACAACGTGCGTCATCTGTGGTCATCGGTACGACCCAATGGCGATCGCCGTCCCTACAACCTCAACCGCTTAGAACTAAGAATTTGTGATCTGATTGTCAACCCCGTAGCTTTACTCGCTGTCACTGCCTTGATCGAAGCGCGACTGTGGCAAATGTTTGAAGATCCGAGTCTTGACCCCCTCGAACAAAGCAATTTTCCCGCCAGTACCCGAGCTTCAGACTTAGTGACCTTAACCGAAGAAAACGAAGCAGCAGCAGCTCATCAGAGTTTAGAGGCTTCTCTACGACATTGGAAAAACGGTCAAGTGATTTCGGCTCAAGATTGGATTACCCAACTCTATCAAGAAGTCTGGCCTGTTGCTAAACGGCGAGGCTTTAGCTGCTTTTTATCTCCGGTGAAGAAAATCTTACAAGAGGGAAACACAGCTCAACAGTGGTTAAAATTGCATCAACAGGGATTAAGTAGTCGCCAGGTGATCCAACAAGCGATCGCGGAGATGGAAAAACAAGAAGAAGAATTTGAAGACAAATTGTGTCAACCGTCTCTTGTGGCTTGAGCGCGATCTATCGTTTAGAATATCTTATCGGTGGATTGATTTTTGAAATATAAAAAAAAACTATGAATTCCGGTCAAAATGAACCCATTGTGAACGGAGAATTTCTTATTCCTCTATAAAAATAGAGGTGATGGCTTGAGAGTAAAAGATTAATCCTAAATTATCCATGCCGCGTGTTGTTTTAATTCAACCTCAGATCCCCCCCAATACAGGCAATGTAGCTCGAACTTGTGCCGCCACCCGTACAGAGTTACATCTGGTTGGGCCGTTGGGATTTGAAATTAGCGATCGCGATTTAAGGCGAGCCGGCCTCGATTATTGGCCTTATGTTCCCTTAAAATTACATTCCTCGATGGAAGCCTTTAAACACTATCATCAATATTGGGGAGGACGCTGGATTGGCTTTAGTAAGCGGGGTGAGCAGAATTATATTCAGTTTCAGTATCAAGCCGATGACTGGTTATTGTTTGGGCCCGAAACCACCGGGTTATCCCCCGAACTCCTCTCTGCTTGTGATGTGACGACTTCAATTCCGATGAGTGAAGCGGGTGTGCGGAGCTTAAATCTATCTGTTAGTGTTGCAATTGGCTTGTTTGAGGCAGGTCGCCAATTAGGTTTTTTGGATCAATAGTTCTCCGAAAGTGAGTTGATTTGGGGAATAAGAGGGAAAATCCTCCCCAAAAAATGGCCAATATCGATAATTTTTTTTTATAAATACCCGGATTTAGGTTCCCTGGATTCGTGATAGATTTTATTCATCTAAAAATCGCTCTTTTGTCGAGGCGATCAGCCTCAAAGCTTTATTCATCAGGGAGTTGATCCTAGAGTGAAGTGAGTAAACTCATGTGTTGAAGTCAGACTAAAGAGTTAGACCCGAAAGAAAAGAGAGTTGTACTTTTCTCAAGAGTTAGTGTAGATTCACATCTGGACTCTTAAATCCATTATGTGTCCCATTGTGAACATCACTGAACAGTTAGGCTGGTATTGTTGATCATCGATTCTGATTCAAAGGAATAGATAGAATAAACAAACCGCTTGCCGAAATCAACAAAGCAGGGTAACCTGACGTAAGCATTGATGACTGTCAGTGACCTATATCAATTTATAAAAGTGATTGATATCACTGATTTGAATCCCTTGAATTATCCAAGGACAGTTAAACGCTTCTCCATAGGAGGTCGTTCTTTGAAAGGAACAGTTCCACATTCAGACCAACCT
>CAZNCM010000336.1:0-1683 GCA_964571155.1 uncultured Lyngbya sp.
AGAATTTGGCTAGAGTTTTCCCCAGAAATCCCCTGATTCAGCCAAAATTGACTGCTAGGTAGGTTGGCTGTAGGAAACCAAAGACTCAAGGAATCTCCGGCTAGAACCGTTAAGTGTTTTGGGGGGTCGATCGCCACAGCCTCGGCTTCTCGCTCTAACTGGGCAACCCACTCTTGATAAGTCCACTGATGACGTGGCCCAATTCTGGGAGAAGCAGTTTGGCGGTCGTCGAGATCTGCAAGGGAGTCAGTTTCCACTGTATTACTCATCACTGAAGCATTGGCTTGAGAATTCTCCGGCAAGGTTTCACCTCGCATCAAAAGCAATACGACAGCAAACAGAAGCACTCCGTTGCTAATCAGAGACAACAAAACCCAAGTTGGAATCGTTTTCAAGCGAATAGACACAGAATCGAGATGCAACTGAGAAAATTATCCATCTCCTTTGTAAATTTAGCATTCTGTCCGCCTTTTCAGTGAACAGTGACCCGTGACCCGTGAACATTGTTAACGTAAAAACTGATAACTGATTATTGTAGAACTGTAAACTGTCTCCTGCGAAACCCCCGGAACTCCATCTCTCGAAACCCAACGCCTGACAAAAAAATCGTCCTTTTTCCAAAAATCGAGGGAAGAAAGGACGAAGGGCAATTCGAGCCGTTAAAAAATTTGCAGAGGGTTAATAACCACTCGGAATACTGCCCCCGCTACTGGGAATTCCGGTTTCTGTACCCCCAATACTTGCAGGGCCTACTTCCTTGAGGAACCCATTGTAAGCCTCCATACCATGTTCAGCAATATCGAGGCCTTCATATTCCTGTTCAGGATGAACCCGAATTCCAACTGTTGCTTTGAGTGCAAGCCAGAAAATGGTACTGAGAACAACCGTAAACGCACCAATCGTAACAACCCCTACAATTTGGGCGGCGAGTTGATCAAATCCATTGTCATAGAATAAGCCAGTTTCGGTATTAAATAACCCGACCGCTAAAGTTCCCCAAATCCCACAAACTAAGTGAACCGAAGTTGCACCCACAGGGTCATCAATCTTGAACTTGTCAAAGAAGGCAACAGAATAGACAACTAACACCCCTGCAATCAAACCGATAATGACAGCACCCGAATAGCTAACGCCATTACAACCGGCTGTAATACCGACTAAACCCGCCAGAATGCCGTTAATAATCATCGATAAGTCGGGTTTACCATCTTTGACCCAGGAGGTAACGGTCGCCGCAATACCGCCTGCGGCACCCGACAAGTTTGTGGTGACAGCAATATAAGGAACCGCTTCATTAGCCGCCAATTCAGAACCGGGATTGAAGCCAAACCAGCCAATCCACAAAATTAAACATCCCAGTGTAGCAAACCCCATATTATGGCCCGGAATCGCACGGGGGGTACCATCTTCAGCATACTTACCCATACGGGGGCCAAGCAGATAGGCTCCTGTCAAAGCGGCCCAACCGCCAACGGAGTGAACAACAGTTGAACCCGCAAAGTCTGAAAAACCCGCAGCACCTAGCCAACCGCTACCACTCCAAACCCAATGACCCGTGATTGGATAGGAAATCCCCACAAGCAAAATGCTAAACAGGATAAAGGCAACAAATTCAATCCGTTCAGCAACCGCACCCGATACAATGGTTGCACCCGTTGCCGCAAAAGCCACCTGAAACAAGAA
>CAZNCM010000336.1:1693-5262 GCA_964571155.1 uncultured Lyngbya sp.
CACAGGTAAACCTTCTGGGAACGGATCGAGTCCGTAGGTTGCTGATTGTCCGGACAGAAAATAACCTCCCCCACCAATAAAAGAATTCTCGCCCCCAAACATCACAGAAAATCCAAACGCCCAAAAAACCAGAGTGGCGATCGCAAACACAATCAGGTTTTTCGCCAAAATATTCACCGCATTTTTATGGCGACAGAAGCCGGTTTCGAGCATTCCGAATCCCACATTCATAAAAATAACTAGAACCGACGCTACCACAATCCAAATTGTGTTTAAAACGCCTTGAACATCTTCTGGGGTTAGGGGTTGAGCATCTTCTTGAGCAACTGCGGCTACACTCCACAGTCCGACAATCAAAGCCGATATGGGAATACAAGCAATCCAACTTAAAGATAACCATCTGGGTTTATGAAGTCGAGCAAACCGAGCGGCTAGCCGACTTGATATAGAACTTTCCCGAGAAGATGATCGCTGATTAAGTCGTGTTGATTTTTTTCTAGAAAACATCGCGTTAAACATTACAACTACATAAGCGTATACAAAACACGCACTCACAAAACATTGAACTCTTTTGAGGGAGAACTCAAAAGTCACGAATTCTCTCTAGGGTTTAGAACCGTGGAAATTGAGCATCTATAGGATTTTTCATCATCACTCAGCCCGAACAAACAGAGGGAAACTTTGGCAACAGATCGAACTAAAAGATTTGCTCTGCACTCAGAGTTAATGATCTTGCATACAGATTCGAGTAATTTTCTGTATGACAGACTACACTGCTCTCTGTATCGCTGTCTAGACAATCTCTGGCTCGATTAAAGCGGTAGAACGACCGAAAGTTTGTATCGCCAACTACAGAAATTTAGCGAGAGAAGTTGATTTTATCCTGAATGTTGCTCTTGTTGTTCTTGCAAATACTGAGAATAGCCCAATTGTTCCAAACGCTGTTGCTTATCAAGAACCGATTGTTTCAGCGTCTGGCGATAGTTTAAAACCTGCTGCAACAGTTCTGGCTGATGAGAAGCTAAAATTTGCACCGCCAATAAACCCGCATTTTGAGCATTGCCGATCGCAACAGTCGCCACCGGAATTCCTCGGGGCATTTGCACAATCGAATACAAAGAATCCACCCCTTGCAAATGGCGGCTAGATACCGGCACCCCAATCACAGGTAACGGAGTCAGAGAAGCCACCATCCCGGGCAGATGAGCCGCTCCCCCTGCCCCGGCAATAATCACCTTTAACCCTCGCAGATGAGCATTTTGGGCATAGTCTACCATCCGTTCAGGGGTGCGATGAGCCGAAATAATAGCAACTTCATGTGCTACCCCAAACTCTTCGCAAATGGCGATCGCCCCCGCCATACTGGGTAAATCCGAATCGCTCCCCATAATAATCCCAACTTGGGAAGACTCTTGATGTGCTGTGTTTGATAATGAATTCAAAGCTGAACTTGTAACCTACTATGACTCAGACTGCGACACAGACCGCCGCTTCGATAGATATTATCAATGCCCGTTTACCCGGAGACGACAATCTACAGCAAATTTTAATTCGTCAAGGTAAAGTGGCCGCGATTCAACCCGAAAACAGCGAACAATCACCTTTCCCGGTTTTGGATTTAGAGGGAGATTGGGTTTCTCTCGGTGGAATTGATTTGCAAATTAACGGGGCTTTGGGTTTAGCCTTTCCAGAAGTAACTCCCCAACATTACCCCAAGCTGCACGAAATTGGTCAATATTTGTCGAATCAAGGGGTTGATAAATTTCTACCCACCATTGTCACCACAACTTTAGAACAATTTCAGCGATCGCTAGCGACTTTTGCCAAATTTATGCAAACCTCCCCTTCGGTTAACACCGCCCCAATTCTGGGAATTCATCTCGAAGGGCCATTTCTCAACCCCGAAAAACGGGGCGCCCATCCCCAAGACTGTTTACTTCCCCTCACCGTTGATAACGTCAAACGAGTTTTGGGCGATTATGCCGATATTGTTAAAATCATTACCCTCGCCCCCGAATTAGATCCCACAGGTGAAGTTATCCCGTTTTTACGCAACTTAGGAATTACCGTTAGTTTAGGACATTCTCAGGCAACTGTTGAGCAAGCTAATTTAGCCTTTTCCCAAGGGGCAACAATGGTGACTCATGCGTTTAATGCCATGCCCAGTTTACATCATCGCCAACCGGGACTTTTAGGGGCAGCCTTGGTACATCCAAACGTTCACTGTGGGTTGATTGCCGATGGCCAACACGTGTCTCCCCCGATGATTCAGGTGTTGCTACAAAGCGCTCGGGGACAACTCAAAACACCGGGAAAGAGTTCAGGTGTTTTTCTTGTGAGTGATGCTTTATCCCCTTTGGGTTTAGCCGATGGTGTTTATCCCTGGGATCAGCGACAGATTGAAGTCAGAGACGGAACGGCTCGTTTATTGGATGGAACTCTCGCCGGAACCACTCATCCTCTGTTGGTGGGGGTGCAGAATTTAGTTAAGTGGGGCGTTTGTTCGGTTTCTGAAGCGATCGCTCTGGCGACTCAAGCCCCCCGAACCGCAATTGGACTCTCGGGGATAATCAATTCTCCTGCAACTGAGTTGATTCGATGGCAACACAAAGAATTGACCCTCACCTGGGAACGCCTGTTTCCCGATGTCTCAAAAAGTACCCTTTGAGGGATAATAAAAAAATAGCAGATATCAATTGTGAGATCCTCACACACAAAAATTATGGGAGAAGCCAAGCGTCGCAAGCAAGCTATGGGAGATCGCTATGGTCAGGAAGAAAAGATCTTGCCTTGGCTGCCAATTACCAAAACTCAAAGCGAACAGTTTGTTCAATGGACAACCCGAGGGGCTTGGGCTGGAATTGGGCTTTTGATTCTGTCCTGGCTGACGATTCGATTTGTTGGCCCTGCTTTTGGATGGTGGCAAGTTGATTAACTGATTTTTGAACCGAAATCGCCACTTGAAAGTCTAATCAGATCAGGAATGGAGTGATAGGTGTTCGGTGAGACGATCACTGTTCACTGAAAATCAGGGGTCAGGGCGTGTTACATACGCCCCCTACTGATTGGGGTTAAAACTTCAAGTGAATCATCAACTTTACACAACTTCATTAGAAATTAACCTCTGTTTTTCTTGAAGAAAAGATAAGTTAATTAAAATCAAAAAGTCCGGTTGATATTAAAATCTTTTTAAGACTTCTAAAAAATATATAATCTATAAATTATACTTATAATATCAGTTATTCTAATCTTCTTTCAAAAAGGGGTGATAAAGACTGTTAAACTCCTGTTATCAGGACAGTGAAAGTCTTAAGCGTAAAGTTTTTCAGGCTTCTATTGTCCGGGGTGACGAGTTGAATAATTTCTCAGATATCCGGAAAAAGAGTTCAGAATGATGATGATCTTTTTAGTAAATTAGAGTTATACTGTGCCAACATTGAGACACCAAATCCTTAAGATTGTGTTACATTTTTTAATAAATCTTAAGTGTGGTGATAGGAGGGCCGATTATGTTTCTTAGACTAGCGGAACAACACCGTAAATTCGTACAGGATCTCGTGATGAATCTT
>CAZNCM010000336.1:5272-6475 GCA_964571155.1 uncultured Lyngbya sp.
AGGCTTTGGCAATTGTGCTAGAGCGTCAAGGCTATCTAGCCTCTTGCTATACCTGTGGTGGCCAAATGAATAGTGCTTCCTTCATGGTCAGTTTGGGAGATAATCATCTGATTCGTTTCCTGGTTTCTGACTATGGTATCACTTGGACTGAAATGCGAGATGATCGTGAATTGATGAAGTTAGAAGGAGCTGAAGCGATTAGTCAATTGCAAGAATTAGCGAATTTGGTCAAGTACAAAGTTGAACCGTCTATGGTGTTACCGAAGATGGCTTAATCGTTTAGCAAGCTGGCAGTCGAGTAGATTCACTTACTCATACAAATCAATCTGATTTTGTTGTTGGTGTTACACTTCTCCAGATGTTAACCTTGAATAAAGGACACTGCTGAAGATTGTCATGTCTCTCTAACAAAGTGGACAAAGCTTCGGGCAGTGCTAAGTATCGAAAAAGGCGGTATATGGCAATAACATTGGAGTCGGAGTGGCAGCATTTGTTTGTTGAGACAAACAACATTCGTTTACATTCGGTCACTCAAGGTGAAGGCGAACTGGTTGTCCTCCTACATGGCTTTCCGGAATTTTGGTATTCTTGGCGTTATCAAATTCCGGCTTTAGCTCGTCATTATAAAGTCGTTGTTCCTGATTTACGCGGCTACAACGATTCTGACAAGCCAGCAACAGGTTATGATTTGGATACGCTGAGTGCTGATATTCAGGGCTTAATTGAGCGTTTGGGTTATGCCAAAGCTCACATTGTTGGACATGATTGGGGAGGGACAATCGCATGGCACATGGCTCAAAAATTTCCCCAATATGTTAACCGTCTGGCGGTTTTAAACGCCCCTCCTCCTCATCGGTTTGTCCAAGAGTTGATGAGTAATATAGATCAACTGCGTCGGAGTTGGTTTGTTTTGGCGTTTCAAGTTCCCAATGTACCCGAATGGTTAATTCAACAAAATTTGAATAACTTTGTAATTGACTTACTGCGTGGACAGGCGATTCGTAAAGGGGCTTTTAGCGCAGAAGAAACTAAAATTTATCAAGCTGCATTAGAAAAACCGGGCGTGATTGCGTCAGCATTGAACTACTATCGTCAACTGTTATGGCCACCGAACTGGCTTTCGAGTACCATGCGATCGCCTCAAAAGGTTGAATCTCCCACTCTGGTATTATGGGGTAAGGAAGATGAGTTTTTTAGTCATAA
>CAZNCM010000337.1:0-6458 GCA_964571155.1 uncultured Lyngbya sp.
TTGATCCCGATTAAAATGAGATGGAGTTGGACTAGCACCCGACTCGGCAAAGTCAAATAAATTAAGTTGTTGATCGCCAGACATGAATTTAAACGCTGAAGTCACACGACAGAAACTTTATTCAGTCTAGACTGATTGAGTTGCAACTCTCAAGTTTGGCGGTCAAGATAGAGAAGATAATGCTTGTTCGTTATGTTCTCAACCCCTCCCTTTAACGATCGCACCCACGCAGGTCTAGAAATTGCCCGACACCCCCAACCCGGCGATCGCATCATCGTCTATGCCCTTCCTAGAGGCGGTTTAGCCGTTGCTGAACCTGTAGCCCGCCGTCTCAACTGTCCGTTAGATGTAATCGTTGCCAAAAAAATCACCCATCCCGAGAACCCTGAACTCGCTTTAGGTGCTGTCACCGCAGAGGGATATGTACTCTGGTCTTCCAAAAGTCGTCCCACTAATTTTGAACTTCAGCAAACCCTCTTACATCAAGCGCACGGTAAAGCCCTCGATCAACTCGCCCAACTCGCGCCAAATGGCTCGAAAACCAACCCTCAGAACGCTTTAGCAATTATCATCGATGATGGAATTGCCACCGGATTAACCATGGCTGTTGCGGTCAAATGTCTCAAATCCAAAAACCCCAGTAAAATTTGGATCGGTGTACCTGTTGCTCCCCGAGACTTACGAGAACCCCTAAAACAATGGTGCGATCGCTTGATTATCTTAAAATCACCGCGAAGATTTTTTAGCGTTAGTCGGTTTTATCGGAATTTTCCTCAAGTTGAAACCCAAACGGCGATCGCTCATTTACAGCGTCAAACTGAATGGCATTAAATCAGTGACCCGCCAGGGAAATGGGGAGACAGGAGACAGAAAAGATTGATAATTCATAATTGATAATTCATAATTGATAATTGATCACTTCTGACTTCTCAACTCCCAATTTTGTATGATATCTCAAGAGCGAACTTACAAATAAACAAACTGGTCATGAGACTTTGGCGATATTGCTGGCAAACCCTGATACTCTCGGCTCAATACAATCCGCCTCAATTTATCGAGGTGATCATGTTAACCTTAGCCATAATTTTACTTGGCTTTTGGAGTTTCACCGGAGATTTACCCTATCTAGTGCTGTGTTTGAGTTATGTTTTTGGTTCTTCGATCTCTATGTTAGTCCGAGAAGCAATGATTCCCTCACCTGATTTTCACATTACCCAAGTGCTTTCTGTTTTGTTACTGTATATTAGTGTGTTGATATTCATTGAATTGATGCTGACAGTGGCTTAGAGATTTTGACGGGAAGACTGATGTAAAATCAGGCGATTTCCCAAGGGGTCATAGGCATAAATTTCTCGACCATGAGAAGCGGTTAAAATCTCTCCGGGGGGTGGATATCCCAAACGAGATAACTCAGCGATCGCCGCCTCTAAGTTCGCCACTTCCAAACACAGACTCATTCCGGTTTTGGCTGAATCTGCAAACTCCTCAACCTGAGTAGATTTGGGTTGAAAAATACCTAATTTCAAACCCGGAAGCTGAAACTCTGCATAAACCTCCCGGATGTACAACTGAGGTTCAATTCCCAAAAATTGACAATAAAAATCCACTAAAATCTGGAGATCGGTTGCCGCGAGCGTGACAAAGGCTTCAAAGCAGTGTACAACCATAATGGCAAAATTGCTAAACCTAACGCTTAAATTGTAAAGATGGGACGAATCTTTTTATCCGCAGGTCATGGTGGCTTTGAAAACGGAGTCCGAGATCCGGGAGTCATTGCAGGAGGAACAACCGAAGCCCAAGAAATGATTTGGATTCGTGATTTGGTCGCCGCAGAATTGCGATCGCAGAATTTTACGGTGTATTTGGTTCCTGATGATCTTTCTCAAGTTGAGACCGTTGACTGGATTAATTATTATTCTCGTCCGGGTGATGTGGCGTTAGAATTGCAAGCGGGAGGCTCATCAAATCCTAATGTACGGGGCGTAACGGTGTTTTATATTGCTCACAATGCCGAACGTCAACAGGATGCTCAACAGTTTTTAATGGCGTTGTTACGGCGAGTTCCTCAATTTCCCAGTCGGGGAACGAAAGCTGATACCGCAACTGGATTAGGTCGTTTAATCTTTTGTCGCTGGATTATTATTCCTTCTTTATATATTGAAATTGGTTTTTTGACGAATCCTCAAGATCGCAGTTTAATTCAAACTCGACGAAAGGATATTGCTCAAGGAATTGCAGATGGAATTATCGGTTGGATTCGAGGGGAAAATATCACTCCTGCGCCTCCCGTTCCACCGAATGTAATGGTTTATGGTTCCATTGGAATTAAAATTAATGGTCAATCCTATGGGGAAGGTGGGATTTTAATTCAAGGGAATTCTTACATTCCAATTGATCTAGTGGATCGTCTCGGAATTAATGTTGCTCAACTGGCTCGGGTGCGTCGAGTCCGATATCAAAATATTGTCTATGTTCGTGCTGTAGATTTGCGAGATTTTGGCATCTCTGTTTCTTGGGATAATCCGACTCGGACTGTGGTGTTACGATCTTTTTCCCGAGTTTATGCTGAGAAAATTGACCGAATTATGGGGAATGGCATTACCACAGAATTACAACTGATTGCGTTTATTAAGTCGGAAAATAATACGGGTTTATATCAATTTCCGGAGTTGGCTCTAATCTACCAAGAAGAAGCTAATCTTGAAGGAGTCAATTATGATATTGCTTTTTGTCAAATGTGTTTAGAAACGGAGTTTTTACGATTTGGGGGCGAAGTCAAAGCTGCTCAAAATAATTTTGCTGGACTCGGAACACTTGGCGGCGCCTCAACAACGGCTTCTTTTGCAACCCCTCGATTGGGAGTTAGAGCGCATATTCAACATTTAAAAGCTTATGCGAGTACCGAACCTTTAGTTCAAGATATTATTGATCCTAGATTTCATTTTGTGACCCGAGCAATTGCCCCTTCTGTGTTACAATTAAGCGGACGTTGGTCAGATGATTTGCAATATGGTAATCGCATTTTAGCCCTGATGCAACGGCTTTATGAAGTTTCTGGAGTTCTCTAATTGAGTTCTAGACTTGAAAAATTAAGCGATTGAAAATGAAACTCTATCGAGAGGCAAAAAATTGCCGGAGAGAGGGGTTTTATTTGCACTTTTTTAGAGTTTATGCTATATTAGCTTTAAATTTATATCAAATATTCTTGATGTATATTTTAGTGTATAACTTTAGCTAGTGCTATTGGGATAGAGAATTATCAGTCTAAAGATAGAAAATTATCAGTTTAAAGTAATAGTATAATATTAAACGAGAACTGAAAATATATACATCTTTATCGACTTAACTGACTCGATTAAAATTTAACTTCAACTCTATCTTTTACCAGAGTTATGTCTTCAATTCAACACCAATCACCTGTCATGTGTTCTGTTCATCAAGACTCTCAAATGACTGAACAACCCGGTGGGCCAGTTCCTCCTTTTTCAACAACATATATTGAGCGTTTTCCTCTCGAAAAACAAGCCAAAGAAGCGATTGAACAACCCGGATGTTTACTCCAAATCAAAAGCCCAAAAAAGATGGGCAAAAGCTCTTTAATTTTTCAGCTAAAAACCCACGCTATTGGTTTAGGATATCGGGTTGTTCATCTAGATTTCCACCAAATAGATACTCAGACTTTAACACATTTAAACTCCTTTTTGCGATGGTTTTGTAAAACTCTCAGTTATCAACTGCAACTTGAATGTGAACTCGAAGACTATTGGAATGAAGATATTGGCAGCAAAATTAGTTGTACTGCTTACCTCTACAACTGTATCTTAGAAAAACTAGACACTCCCCTCTTACTTGTTCTCAGTGAAATTGACCGTTTATTTGAACACCCCCAAATTTACCAAGATTTTTTACCTTTGTTGCGGTCTTGGCATGAAGAAGCAAAACAAGAAGAAAATATCCAAAAACTCAGGTTAATTTTGAGCTATTCAACCGAGATTTATATTCCTATCAAGCTCCATCAATCTTCCTTTAATGTCGGTTTAATTCTCCAACTTACCCCATTCAATTTAGAACAAACTGAAGCCTTAGTTCGTTGCTATGGATTCTTATCAACTCTGAGTAAAACGATAGCAGATCAACTCTACAAATGGGTAAACGGACATCCCTATTTAACTCAACTGGCTTTATATCATCTCGTCAAGCAAATAAAAGTCGGTGCAGAGAGTCCAGAAGTTAAACTCGCTCATATTATAGAAGAATCTGCCACACTATCAGGGATTTATCGCGATCATCTACAATGTTGTTTAATCCACTTAAAACAAAATCAAGAACTCGCCACCGCCTTTCAATACATTGTTGAAATCGATGAGGCCATTACACTCGATCCCATTTTAGCCTATCAGTTAGAAAGTCTAGGGCTAGTCACACTCATCGGTAATCAAGTCATTTGTAGTTGTCAACTTTATCGACAATACTTTAGAACTTACAAACTAGACACCGTTGCTCAACATCCATTAATTCATTATCTCAAACAACTCGAAAAACAAAATCTAACCCTAAAAAGCCTCTCAGAAACAGATGAATTAACCGGACTTGCGAATCGTCGTTGGTTTAACAGCACCATTGAACAAGAATGGGAACGGTTAGGAAATCAAAATAATTCCTTATCCCTTCTTCTTGTCGATATCGATTATTTCAAAATCTATAACGATCTCTATGGTCATCCGGCTGGAGATGTTTGTCTCCAAAAAATTGCTCAAGCCCTAACAGAATGTGTTAACCGTTCAACAGATTTGGTTTCTCGTTACGGGGGAGAAGAATTCGCAGTTTTGCTTCCTCGGAGTAACAATCAAGGAGGAATAAAAGTTGCCCAACGCATTCAACAACAAATCAAAGCCTTACAAATTACTGTTAAAAATCCTCAGATCATTTGCTTTCCAGAGAACGTTTTAACCGTTAGTATTGGAGTCGCAAGTATTATTCCTTCATCCGATTTTCATGGGCGAGATCTGCTCGAAGCAGCTGATCGATCTCTCTATCAATGTAAGAGAAAAGGACGCAATCGGATTGCAGTCAGTCAAACTTTTAGCGAGTTAAATGAATAGCCGTTTCTATCAAGTTGGGGGGAGCTTAAGAGCTGGCATAGAAACTTATGTCGAACGACAGGCTGATACTGACCTTTATCAAGCTCTAAAAGCGGGAAAATTTTGCTATGTCTTCAACGCCCGTCAAATGGGAAAATCCTCTCTACTCTGTCAGACTCGTTACCGACTGCAACAGGAAAATATTCGCTCCTCCTTTCTAGATATTACCCGAATTGGTAGTAATGATATTACACCCGTTCAATGGTATAGAGGAATGATTTATGAACTCTGGCGGGGATTTAATTTGCCCAAACCCGCCACCCTAAAAACCTGGTTGCAGAGTCAAGTGGATTTCTCTCCCATACAGCAACTTAGTCATTTTATTGAAGATGTTTTATTGACTCAACTGAGCGAAGAAAAGTTGGTCATTTTTGTCGATGAAATTGATAGCATTCTCAGTCTAAATTTTCAGGTTGATGACTTGTTTGCTTTGATTCGTTTTTGTTATAACCAACGGGCTGTTAATTCCGACTATAATCGCCTCACCTTTGCTTTATTTGGAGTCGCCACGCCTTCGGATTTAATTCGGGACAAAACTCGCACGCCGTTTAATATTGGACAAGCTATTGATTTAGAGAACTTGAGTTTAAATCAATCTATGGTTCTCGCTCAAGGATTTCCAGTTTCTCAAGCCAAGAGTAAAACGATTTTAACGGAGGTTTTTTACTGGACAAACGGACAACCCTTTTTAACTCAAAAGTTGTGTTATCTTGTTCAAGGAAAATTAGAAGAAATCTCTATAAAAGACCCAGAATCAGCCCTAGAATCTATTAGTCCAGAACGCTTTGTCTCAGAAATTGTGCGATCGCAGATTATCGAAAACTGGGAATTTCAAGACGAACCCGAACACCTGAGAACCATTCGCGATCGCCTGTTATACCATCACCATCAAGTCGGACGAATTTTAGGGATTTATCAACAAATCTTACAAGGTAAAAATATTAACTCCGATGAAAGCCACGAACAAATTGAGTTATTGTTATCGGGGTTAGTGATTAAACAAAATAGCAGTTTGCGAGTTAGAAATCCGATATATGCCGAAGTTTTTAACCTCCAATGGGTAAACCAACAGCTTCAGAAATTACGACCTTATTCACAAGCGTTTAATGCTTGGATCGCTTCGGAAAAAACCGACGAATCTCGTTTATTAAGTGGACAGGCTTTGCGAGATGCTCAAAGTTGGGCACAGGGTAAAAGTCTGAGTAATTTAGATTATCAATTCTTAGCCGCTAGCGAGGAAAGCGAACGTCAAAAAACTCAGCAAGCCTACGAAGCCGAACGCGCTAAAACTATAGAAACCCAACTCAAACAAGAGCG
>CAZNCM010000338.1:0-1680 GCA_964571155.1 uncultured Lyngbya sp.
TTATTGACCAAAGCTGCATTGTTAATCAAAATATCGGGGACGGAAACTTTCGATAAAAACTCTTTTGCCCAGGTTTTAACTTGATTTTCATCGGTGACATCAACAACGGTAAAATGATGAGGTTTACCATATTTTTGATTCAGTTCTTTGATGGCTTCTCGCGATCGCGCACAACCAATCACAGTATGTCCTAACTCAATAAAATCTTCGGTCATTGCTTGACCTAAACCTCGACTGACCCCAGTGATTACAATTGTTTTAGTCATTTTTATACTAAGAAACTACAGTTTTAAGTTGATATTTGAATTAACTCAACCGACTTCTTCTTCGGTTAATATTGAAAATAATACATCGACTAGCTTTTGTAAATGATGGACATTATGAGTTGCCATAAGGGTGATTCTAATTCGGCTGGTGCTGACGGTGGGCGGACGAATAGCCGGGGCAAAAATTCCTTCTGCTTTTAATTGTTGTCCGACATTTAACGCAGTTTTTGCATTAGGCAGGTGAACACAGAAAATCGGAGAATGAAAACTTGACCAAGACTCAACAAAGTGATCTGGAGTTGTTGTTTTTCCTTGCTTTTCTTGCAAGAACTGTTTAAGTGTATTTATATTATGCCATAATTGACTCCGACGTTGGGGTTGTTGCTGCACTATTTTAACTGCTTCTAGGGCGGCGGCGGTATCAGCAGGGGTTAATCCTGTCGTATAGATCCAACTCGGGGAACGGTTTCGTAAAAAATCAATTAAAGTTGCACTTCCCGCCACATATCCGCCTAAACTTCCTAAAGCTTTACTGAGGGTTCCCATTTGAATTAACGGTTGTCCGGTACAGCCAAAATATTCGACACAACCCGCCCCAGTTTTACCTAAAATCCCCGTTGCGTGGGCTTCATCAACGAGTAACATACAGTTAAATTCTGTCGCTATTTCTAATAATTCTGGCAAACAACATAAGTCCCCATCCATGCTAAAAACACTATCGGTAATGATTAATGTTTTCCGATATTGATGGCGGTGTTGCTGAAGAATTTGTCGAAGTTCTTCGGTATCATTGTGATAATATTCAAGAATTGTTGCGCCGCTAACTTTAGCACCATTTTTGAGGCTAGAATGATTATATTGATCTGATAAAATTAAGTCCCGTCTTCCAACTAATGCGGCAATTGTTCCTAAATTTGCTAAATAACCGGAACTAAAAACAAGGGCATCTTCTGTTTGTTTCAGACGGGCAATGGCTAATTCTAATTCTCGATGAAGGTGGCGGTGTCCGGTGAGTAAACGAGAACCTGTTGTTCCGGTTCCAAATTTTGTTGTGGCTGCAATGGCGGCGTTAATTAACTTTTGTTCTCCGGCTAATCCTAAATAATCGTTACTGGCAAAATTGATCAGTTTTTGCCCGTCTAAAGTGATTATTGGCCCCGGTAAACTTTCGAGGGCTTGTACACTGCGATACCAGTCCGCCCGGTGAATGGTTTCTAGCGATCGCTCTATCCAAGTATAAGCATCTGTTGACATTATTCAAACTCAGAATCTAGATCAAGTTGTTCACGATCTCGTATTTCAGCGCTATTACCCCGAACGGGAGGGAGTTTCTCCACTAACCCCATATCAAAAGCAATATCAGGTAATTCCCCGGCGATATATTTTCCCGGTTGATACACACGACTAGGAGTAA
>CAZNCM010000338.1:1693-6362 GCA_964571155.1 uncultured Lyngbya sp.
CAGGTTTGTCGAAGTTCAACGACTTCACCTGCATCAAACATTCCTCGAAAGAGTCTGCGTTCAATTCCCATCTCTCAATTCCTAGCTAACAAGTGACTCGACGTTCTCACTTTAACATTACAACTAAAAACTCTGGATTTGAACTAGCTTTTTTTAGATTTTCACTGGGTTCAGGGAAATTTATAAAGAAAAGTTAAAACTATATCTGAATATCTGTTCAGATGTTAAATTAAAAACAGAAGCTCACCCGGAGAATATCGCGATGTCTGCTGTTACTCAAATGAAATGCGCCTGTGAATCTTGTCTGTGCGTTGTTTCCTTAGAAAATGCCATCAAGAAAGACGGCAAACCCTACTGTTCAGAAGCCTGTGCCAACGGCCATCCCAACGGTTCCGGCTGCGGTCATACCGGTTGCACCTGCGGTTCATAACAAATTCCTGACAGTTATTAGTGATGCAGTAACCCCTGATTAGTCAATAGAAAACAGAGTCACAGGCAAAAAACTAATCACGATTTACCTTAAAAACTGGTCACTGATAACTGTTAACTGGTCAGTGTTTAATGTGCCGTTTTGACAGATATCTTGTAAGTTTGCACCGTTTGCACAAGCGTGTTCAGCCATCGCCCAAGCAATCGCATCAAATAAAGGGGCAGCCCACTGTTGTCCGGCTTGAATCGAACCAGCTTTTTGAACAATTTCAACAGCCTGTGCAACTTCAATAATGGCAACATTGGGATTATATTCTGCGGCGCGTTCAATCATCGGATGCCAAGCCAGAGAATGCCCTTCTTTGTTGCTTTTTCCGCCCCTTACTCTCGGCCCAATATTGTATAAACCTTGCTGTTGATAAAAGGGCATAATTCGCGATTGAATCCGATATTCCCACCACAAATCTCGTGAATGCAAACCTGTTACTAACATTTGCGCTCCCGGACGAGGATTGGCTGCGTTGGGAACGTTAGCATCAGCCGTTAATACAATTGTTTGAACCTGGGAATTTCCCTTATGAACTCCCGCAATAAAATGTTCTAAAGCTTGGAAACCATTTAGATTTTCACCATACATTTGAATCGTGGGTGTTAACACAAAAAAACCCAATGCTTCTAAGCGTCGCTTCATTTCAAGCACGGTAATTGTATTCCAAAATAAACCAATAGCAGCCCCATTCACTGACGCTCCCGATTGCATACTATTTGCGGTATATTGAATGGGTAAAATGGCGATGGGTTTGTCAGTATCAATGTGAATAGGGGCGACATCAGCGTGTGTCCAGTTGCGTCCAGTGTAGTTGTATTGAACTTGATAAATACCCTGTCCGGCTCGGTATTGATAGAAGCGTCCATCGGGTACAATAGCAACGGTTTCGGTATAGCTAGAAGTGTCGGTTTTTTCGGGTTTATCGAGGGGTAAAGATTGCCGACAGCGTTGGTAGAGGTACGCTCGCGAGGAGGTGCAGTTGTCTGCTGCTAGGGCGGGTGAGAGGGCGAAAATCGTGATTATTGCCGAACAGAGTGCAATCTTTAATTTCATTTGAGGTTGATTGGAGTTCAGAGAACATTTTATTCAATAACGCTTCACTTTACCAAAAATCAGGGGAATTGCAATTAGGAAATTTTGGGTTGGGGCTGATTTTAACATAAAAGAAGAAAACTCCGAAGATCCAAACACACAAAGATTCACGTTCTAGGGAGGACAAATATCTGCGATAATATTAAATATCTCTCAGACTCTCCCAGGAACTCATGAATCAAGAGGAACTACTCAACAAACTCTACAATGCTTTTGATCCCTTTGAACCTTTACCCGCAGGTGATCCGGCTTATGTAGACTGTAAGGAAGCACGGGGAGATGGGGATGTTTTAGTTGATTTGGGTCAGAAACTTTTGCGATCGCAACGCATGACTTGTCAACTCTATGGGGGTCATCGGGGTGGGGGAAAATCAACGGAATTGTTGCGGTTAAAACAATATTTAGAGGACAAGAAATTCTTTGTTGTTCATTTTGCAGCCGACGAAAAAGATATTGATGCTGAAGATGCTCAATATACGGATATTTTACTCGGTTGTACCCGCAATATTTTAGAACAATTAAAGGATACAACCAAACCCGATCCGCTTTTAAATTGGTTAAAAAGTCGTTGGCAAGAATTAAAAGATTTAGCATTAACAGAAATTAAATTTGAAGATTTGAGTGTAGAATCTCAGATTTCTCAGTTTGCCAAACTTACGGCAAATTTAAGAGCGGTTCCCAGTTTGCGTTCTGAAATTCGCGCCAAAGTTGATCCCCATACCGTCACATTAATTGAGGCGTTGAATCAGTTTATTACAGAAGCGAAAAGACAGCTTCCTGATGGCTGTACCCAACTCGCCATTATTGCGGATAACTTAGATCGAATTGTTCCCATTCTTCAAGAGACAGAACGCACAAACCATGAGGAAATTTTTATTGATCGCTGCGAACAACTCAAAGCATTAGACTGTCATATCATTTACACAGTTCCGATTTCCCTGATCTATTCAAAACGTGTGATTGAGATTACTAATATTTACGGTGCGCCCCAAGTTTTACCGATGATTATGATTCAAACGCCAGAGGGCGGGATTTATACAGAAGGGATAAACACCGTTAAAGAAATTATTAGAAAACGTGTGGGTTTACAAAACGCTGAACTGTCCTTAGAAACGGATATTTTTGAGAGTGCGGAAGTTTTAGAGGGATTATGTTTGATGAGTGGGGGAGATATGCGAAATTTGATTCTTTT
This sequence comes from uncultured Lyngbya sp., assembly GCA_964571155.1. Classification (GTDB taxonomy): domain Bacteria; phylum Cyanobacteriota; class Cyanobacteriia; order Cyanobacteriales; family Microcoleaceae; genus Capilliphycus. Next base: position 4,456 of record CAZNCM010000338.1, read on the forward strand.
GACTCAAGGGGCGATTTCTAAACGCGCCGTTCAGCGATCTATTACTCAACTTAGAGATGTTTATCGCAAAACCGTTGAGGATGATCAATGGGAGATATTAGCTGATGTTTCTCAAACTAAAACCATTCGTAATGATGATGAATACCGTCCGCTTTTATTCAATCGCTGTATTTTAGAATATTGTTATTATGATGATGAGGGAGAATTGCAGCGTTGGAATGACGTTCACCCTCTGATTCGAGGAATTCAAGAGTTTAAACAAGCCGTTGAAAAAATCCAAACAATCAAACCATGACAGCCAACTTCACAGACTGGGATGTAGATTTACCCAACGATCCAGAAGAAGATTATCAAGCTTTTATTCGCGGTTTGCGACGCCGAGATGGGTTCGGTTTGTTTTTTGTGGAATGTTCTCCCGCAGAAGGCGAAAGGTTAATTGAAAAGGTGAAAAATGATATTCCTAAGAAGACGATAGAAGTCTTGCGGTTAACTGAACCGACTGAGAACCTCTACACAATTGTCAATGATTTACCCAACCGAGATAACATCAATATTCTGTTTATTTCGGGTTTAGAACGTTCTCTTTATGACTATGAACTGAGAAAAATTAAACAGGGATGGAGTAGTCGAGAAAAATACACCTATAGTTGGAAAGGCGTTCCTCCGATTTTAAGTCATCTCAATCAACAGCGAGAACGGTTTCGGGATGATTTTGAGATTTGTTTTGTGTTTCTCGTTCCTAAATTTATTTTAAGCTACTTTATTCATCGTGCGCCTGATTTCTTTGACTGGCGTTCGGGTTTCTTTGAGTTACCCAGTGATCCAGAATTTGCAAATCAGAAATATACTCAACTGATTGAGGAAGGAGATTTTGATGAATACAAGAACCTTACTCCAGATGAACAACGAGAAAAGTTTTTGGAATTTCAAGGACTTTTAGCAGAAGAACATCTATTACCCGATGATCGAGCAAATTTATACAGAGAGTTGGGAGGCTTGCTAGCTGCGACTCAGAAATATGAAGAAGCAGTTGCATCCTGCGATAAGGCGATAGAAATTCAACCGGATTATCATAAAGCCTGGAACCTTCAAGGAGCAATTTTATGTGACCACCTTAATAATTATGAAAATGCCCTTTTAAGTTTTGAGAAAGCTATTGAAATTAAGCCGGATTTCCATGAAGCCTGGAACAACCGAGGCATTCCACTCCTTAATTTAGGACGCTATCAAGAAGCGATAGAATCCTACGATAAGGCTATAGAAATTCAACCTGACTTTGCTGAAGCCTGGTTCAACCGAGGCATTGCACTTGATAATTTGAGACGCTACCAAGAGGCGATAGAATCCTACGATAAAGCTATAGAATTTAAACCGGACTATGTTTCTGCCTGGAACGACCGAGGCAATGCACTCTATAATTTAGGACGCTATCAAGAGGCGATAGAATCCTACGATAAGGCGATAGAATTTAAACCGGACTATGTTTTTGCCTGGAACAGTAAAGGAGCAATTTTATGTGACCACCTTAATGATTATGAAAATGCCCTTTTAAGTTTTGAGAAAGCGATTGAAATTAAGCCAGATTTCTATAAAGCCTGGTTCAACCGAGGCATTGCACTCGATAATTTGAGACGCTACGAAGAAGCGATACAATCCTACGATAAGGGTATAGAATTTAAACCTGACTTGGCTAATGCTTGGAACAGTAAAGGAGCAATTTTATGTGACCACCTTAATGATTATGAAAATGCCCTTTTAAGTTTTGAGAAAGCAATAGAAATTCAACCCAACTATGCTTTAGCCTGGTTCAACCGAGGCATTGCACTTGATAATTTGAGACGCGACCAAGAAGCGATAGAATCCTACGATAAGGCGATAGAATTTAAACCTGACTTTGCTGAAGCCTG
>CAZNCM010000339.1:0-6333 GCA_964571155.1 uncultured Lyngbya sp.
GTCTTTCCTGTTGCGATGCCACTCTCCGAAGATATCGAGCCGGCCAGGAGTGGATAGAAGGAATTCACTGGATACGGATCAACTCCCGTGTCGTCCGGTACAACTTGGAACTGCTCCGAGACTGGCAGGCTAACCGCCATGACCAAATGGCTCATCAGAAAGCGATTCTCCTGCGGAGACGCTGCGCGAACGCGAGATATCAGAGCCTTTTGGAAGCCAACCAGAAGAAGTACAAGTGTTAAAATATTGGGACTGAAATGGGTCTGGTGTTTAGACCCATCTCCTGAAAGTTATGGACACAACAGGATTCAAACCTGTGACCTCCACGATTTCAACGTTGAAAGCATATACTTAAATCGCCTATTTAACAAGGATTTCAGCAAGAATAAAAATGACGCACCCAATTTGCACCCAATTTTAAGTTTAAAATAGATTTAAGAGGTGGATTGAATAAGAGCAATACTTTTCCGGCGTGGGGTTCTTTTGGAGCCAGATTCAGTAGAATAAGCAGTTAAAATATCCCCTTATTTTTCGTTCTGACCCGCTCGTACAACTCCTCCATTACCTCCAGAAAAGAGGTGTCCTTCTGCCAAAAAGGTGGAAAATCCCCTCCTTTTTTGACCACAATAGCAGGAAGGCTAACCTGAGAGGCTACTTCACTCACTTCGGGTAATCGCTTCTGGGGAAGCCAAAATTCCTTAGCCGAACGAGGCGCTGTTAAAGCAACTGTTTGTGGTTGGGTGTAGTAAGTTTCGGTCGGTTCGGGGAGAATTTCTTGACTCTCTAAAGCCGAAGACAAAACTTTGCCCAAGGGCGTTTTAGCCAACTCCTGTTGCAATTTTGAGCGAGAAATCCCCCGCAGTTCAAACAGGAGAAATGGGTCTAGGTCTAATTCGGCGGCGACTAAGTAATAAACTCCGGCAATATGTTTGCAAGGATTTTCCCAGTCCGGACATGAACAATCGGTCTGGAAATCCTTGCGACTGTGAGGAAGTAAATGCAGGTTCAACTCGGCAAAAGCGTCTTCAATATTGTCGGGAACTTCCCCAAGTAATAACTTAGAAACAAAACTCGCTTTAGAACCCAAATAACGGATAACTTTTGACCAGTCCGCCGCCTTTATCGGTTGAATTTCAATCGTCGTATTGTAGAGAGGTTCGGAGTAAACGCCGAAGTAGGGATTGACCGAACCCCGAACCTGAGCAATAATTTGGTTATCGAGAATCTGATACTGTTTAATTTTGCCATTGCGGGCATAAGAACGACCCCGCCCCAATCGGTTGGAGTCGGTGAAATCTTCTAGCGCCTCAATAAAGCGTTTTCCCCACCAAGTTTTGCTGAACTGTGCCATCTTTTAACCGACCTCTTTTAAAGAATTTTTTGACGGATTCAGTTAGAGTTTTCGACTTTTAATGCTTGTTAAATTATACTATAAATTATCAACTTTGAAATTTTCAATTTATCAGTTTTAAGCTTAATTTAACCATAAACGAACTATTTGAGTTTAATTTAATTCGGCTGGCGTTTCTCAGTCTTACCACGAGCTATCATCTCGGCAGGACTTGGCTTGAAAATCAACAAGCTCCCCCCGGTCAGTTATTTGACATCAATGGCTACAAAATACATCTATACACTCAAGGAACAGGTAGTCCCACAGTAATTTTAGATCATAGCTTAGGTGGGCTTGATGGCTATTTCTTAATTGATAAAATCGCTAAAATCACACGAGTTTGTATTTATGACCGACCCGGATATGGGTGGAGTGAATCGAGTTCTAAACCCCGTTGTAGTGAATTGATTGTTAGAGAGTTAAATGAGTTGTTGGAAAGAGCCAAAATCGAGCCTCCTTATATTTTAGTTGGCAATTCATTCGGGAGCTATAACGTGCGGCTATACGCTCACTATTACCCAGAGAAAGTTATAGGTATGATTTTAACCGATGGCTTGTCCGAAACATTCATGTTAAAACTTCCTATGGCTTTAAAAGCAATTAAGTTATTTTTCTTGTCCGGATTTTTGATGTCGATTTTAGGTTCAACATTAGGATTGGTTAGATTATTAGGACATCTCAAAGTTTTTGAGTTCATTAAACCGGATTTGCGACAATTTTCCCCAGAGATTTTAGAGCGAGTTAAGAATTCTTTTTATCGTCCTAAACATTGGCTGACAATGGCAAGAGAACTGTGGAATTTGGAAAAAAGTGCTAGTCAAGTTAAAGTCGCAAATTATTTTCGAGAAATTCCCGTGATTAGTATCAAAGCGAAAAGTTTTTTTAAACGTTCCCCTTGGAATTTTTATCTACCTCTCAATCAAGTCGATCAATTTCGAGAAAAAATGCACGCCGATTTACTAAAACTTTCCGAAGATGTAATTCAGCTTCCAGCCTCTCGGAGTAGTCATTTTGTTTGGATAGATGAACCTCAAGTCATTATTGCTGCTATTGAGCAATTAATGGGTGATCTCAGCAAGCAGCAATCCGAGAAAATTAGAAATAAAGAGTGAGCAACTATTATTGATAAATACCTGAATAAAAAACTTACATTACAGCTTGCTTATTTAAGGCAATTAACTGTATAAAACTCTCATTATCCAACTCCGTCAACCAAGATTCATCGGAACCGACAATGGCATTGGCTATCTTTTTTTTATCTTCAATCATCTGGTCGATGCGCTCTTCTAATGTACCCAAGGCGACAAATTTATGAACAAAAACATTCTTCTTCTGACCGATTCTAAATGCTCGGTCGGTCGCCTGGTCTTCGACTGCGGGATTCCACCAACGGTCAAAATGGAAAACGTGATTGGCTTTGGTTAAGGTAATTCCCACCCCTCCCGCTTTTAATGACAGAATGAATACCGATGGTTCCGTTTCTGGGTCTTGAAATTCTGCAATCATTCGCTCTCGTTTCTGTCGCGCCGTTCCGCCGTGCAGGTAATAAGTATTATAACGAAGGGACTGTTTGAAATACTGTTGTAACGCTTCGCCAATTTCGGTAAATTGGGTAAAGATTAATAGACTATCTCCCTCCGATATAACCTCCTCGCTCATCTCTCCCAGGCGTTCTAATTTATGGGAACGTTCCGGTGTAAATTCGCTGCTATCTTGTAAGAATTGACGGGGATGATTGCAAATTTGCTTGAGTTTCATTAGGGTGGAGAGAATCAATCCCTTGCGCTGAATTCCTTCGGCTTCTTCTAGTTGTTCAATCACATCTTTGACGGTGGCTTCATAGAGAGACGCTTGTTCTTTTGTGAGGTTGCAATACTGTTTGTGTTCGAGTTTATCGGGTAAGTCTTTGATGATTTGCTTGTCGGTCTTCACCCGTCTGAGAATAAAAGGTTGAACCCGTTTTTTGAGAACGGTTGATTGAATTTGATTGTTCTCTTTTTGAATGGGAATTTCAAAGGACTTGCGAAATTGGGTTTCTTTTCCCAAATAACCGGGGTTTAGGAAGTTAAAAATTGACCACAAATCTAACAGTCTGTTTTCGACGGGTGTTCCCGTTAATGCAAGGCGATGTTTTGCTGAGAGTTTGAGGATAGCTTTGGTCTGTGCCGCTTTGGGATTTTTGATATTTTGGGCTTCATCGAGAACAATGCGCTGCCAATTTATCTGACTTAAAAGTTTGGCATCTTTTCGAGCCAAGGTAAAAGAAGTAATGACAATATCGTGATTTAAACTGGCAGTTATAAAGTCTTTATCATCTTGAATGCGACTGCCTCCATGATGTACGATTACTTTTAGATGAGGGGCGAATTTTTCGATTTCTTTTTGCCAGTTCCCAAGCACAGAAGTGGGTGCAATCAGCAAAGTTGGCAAGAGGGTTTCTGAAGAAACTTGAGATTCTCTTTCAATTACTAATCTTGCTATAACTTGAACCGTTTTACCGAGTCCCATATCATCGGCTAAACATCCATTTAATCCTAGTTTTTCAAGGAATAAAATCCAAGAAACGCCCCGCTTCTGATACTCTCTGAGTGTTCCTTGTAATTGAGTGGGATTATCGATGGGTTCGAGATGGTTGGGGTCTTGCAATTTCGCCATCATTTCCGCCAAACTTTCGTCGGGTTCAATTTCTATTTCCTCTCCGACTTCTGATGCTTTTTGGAGTAATTCTTGCAGGGTAAGTTCGGGCTTTTGTTGTTGGTTCGTTTGCCAAAACTCAAGCATCTGCTGCATTTGATTTTGGTCTAATTCCATCCACTGACCCCGAAATTTAACTAGGGGAGTTTTAGCATTCACTAATTGTTGCCATTCTTGGGGTGTAATCGGTTGTTCCCCAATGGCGAGTTCATATTGATATTGAATCAGGGTTTCTAAGTTTAAATAGCCTTGAACAGTTGAGGAAGAAGCCGATTTTTTTGGGGAAGCTTTGAGGCGAATTTTGGCACGTTGGCGACCTTGGGGTGTCCACCAAGCGGGAATCATCACTTTATATCCCGCATCTTCTAAGACCCAAGCACTTTCTTTGAGAAAATCGAAGGCTTCTGTCAGGGTCAGGGAAAAGCCAACGGGTTTATCGGTTTCTAATCCCCGCCAAATTAGGGGATAAATCCGCGCCGCATAACCCAAATTTAAGAGTAAATCTTTTTCAAAGTCTTTTCCAAATTGTTTCTGTAAATCTCGTTTGGTTTTGGAGTTTATATCCCAATAGTCATCCAGTTCTAGTTTGAGAGAGGGGTCTTGTTTAAGGGAAACGAGGAATTTTAAATACCAATCATCGGGATATTGTTCTGAGGCTTCTTGCAGTTGAAAACACAGGTGAAAAGCAGAATTGTTTTGTGCGCCAACGAGTTTTTGTTTCCAAGTTTGCCATTTCTGGTATTCTGTAAAAGCCGCATCATCTGTCCAGGGTAGATTAAGAGATTGGAGATGCAAACAGCCAGCCAGGAGTCGAGAGTCGGCTAACTTCTTTTCAAAAGTGGCGGGAATAGAAGTTCCGGTGACAATTTCGTTGAGAATACATTCGGAAAAATGACGCAGTAAAGTTTCTTTATCGTAAAGTTCAAGGGGTGTATTGGCTTCATCCAACCCGCAAGTACAAGCCAGAGGCATACAATCAATATAATGGCTGAGGTTGGCTTCATAAGATGGGGAAATAATTTCCCAACTCGGATAGATTTCAAAAGAGGGTATATTCTTTTTTCTTCTTCCCTTTTTGGGTTCTAGTTCTCGATATTTTAAGGCGGGAATATATTGATCTTTGAACAGAATTGATTTCAAGAATTGGGTGTAGTGATACCAAAAAAGTAAGTCGCTCCCGAGTTGAATTTGGGCAACGTTATAAAGACAAAGAAAGTGAATATCGTTGAGGAGTTTGATAATAGGGGTGAGGCGATAGCAGTCAATTTCCCAAACTTTCCACTGCGTTGCTTCTGGCGGTTCGGCTTCTAGGTAGCGGCTTAATTCGGGTGAGGGAACGGGTTCGCTGTCACTGCTAGGAAGGAGGAAATATTTGGTGGTTATATTCTGGCTGAGAGTGCCATATTTCGGGCTTATAAGCTTTAATTCGTCACCGAGAAAACGGGGTAACTCCTGTTGATTTAACTGTCGGGGATGGCGGTTTTCAGACTGTTTTTTTCGCTTTTTAACCGGAGAATCTGTCTCGACCCAGACAAAGAAGGCTCCTGTTTGGATGAATTCTGTTCCCTTTTGGGGAATCCAGGTTCCGTGAAGAATGTTCATCGGACAAGCTCTCGCGCACCATGATTGGAAGTAATTTGTCTTTAGTTTACTGGAATTTGCATTGAATTGAAACTTAATTTTTGTTAAAGAGGTGGGGAGGAGGGAAGGGTTAAAGACGTGGCTCAACTGCAACTAAAGCTGTAACTTTCCAAGTTGAATTAGCACAATAGCAGAGTTGGCGATCGCAATTTTTTCTAAAATTCCCCAAGAGCCAGTTTGAGTTCAATAAAAATACTCAATTTTTAACCCGATTTGATTGAACTTTAAATCTTTACAGCCATAGCGTTAATTTCCGTTGCGGTTTTTACCATTTTTTCGCTTTTCAGTTTGAGTTAGGATTGAGAGAGAGGTTCGACCGATTTCACTTTCAGCTTGTCTTAGCTCTTCTGAAATTTTCTTATTTTTTAGAGGGTTTAAGCAAGGACTTTTGATAGTTTTGGATGGCTTTGAGATGGGCATTCGGATCATTTTTAAACTGCCCTTAAAAAAAGGATAACTTCTGCTTGTATGTGGGAATTTTTGACTGAGGAAAAAAAGGATAACTTCTGCTTGTATGTGGGAATTTTTGACTGAGGAATGGTGCATAATCTTACTCCGGGTGAATGTTTGAGTCCGCTTTCATCCGAGTTCCCCTAAAAAATTGATAT